>JAZUDR010000026.1:0-18849 GCA_045639725.1 Candidatus Avigastranaerophilus sp.
GGTTTCAGATATGGTTATCTTGGTATGATTAGAGATTCAGGTCTAACCCCTATTGTTCTTAGACCTGATTACATATCAGAAATTCATGAGCAAGGCGGTAGTGTACTTGGTTCTTCAAGAGGTAATCAAGACATTGTTAAAATGGTAGACCGTCTGATGGAATTTAATATCAATATTCTTTTCACTATTGGTGGTGACGGTACACTTAGAGGTGCTAAACAGATTACTGACGAAATTAATAAAAGAGGTTTGCCAATAGCTGTTGTTGGTGTTCCAAAAACTATTGATAATGATATTGCATTCCTTGAAAAGACTTTTGGTTTCGAAACAGCTTGTACTAATGCAGTAGAGGCTATCAGATGTGCTCATGTTGAAGCTAAGGGTTATCAGAATGGTATTGGTCTTGTTCGCTTGATGGGCCGCCAGTCTGGCTCTATAGCAGCACATGCATCTATTGCTTCTCAGGATGTAAATTTCTGTTTGATTCCAGAAATGGATTTTGATCTTGATGGTGAAAATGGCTTCTATCATCATTTATATGAAAGAATAAAGAGAAAAGGTCATGCTGTTGTAGTTGTAGCAGAAGGCTTAGGAGATAAGCTTTTGGCTACGGGTATTAAAGATGCTTCAGGAAATGATAAATCAGGTGATATCGGACCTTTCCTTAAGAATGGAATAGCTAATTACTTTAAGGAAAGAAATACTCCAATTAGCATGAAGTATATTGACCCAAGCTATATGGTTCGTAGTTCTGCAGCCATACCTTCTGACAGCGTATTCTGCAATCAACTTGCTCAGAACGCAGTTCATGGCGCTATGGCTGGTAAAACTGGATGTGTAGCCGGTGTTTGGAGTAACAGCTTTACTTATGTTCCGATTGATATTGCAATCAGAAATAGAAAATCTGTTGATATGGAAAGTCAGCTTTGGTTAAATGTTCTTGAAGCCACTGGCCAGCCAAAATTCATGTTGAACAATAAGAAATAAACACATTGCCTACCGGTAATTTCCAGTAGGCATTTTTTAAAGAAAGATTATGAAAATACTAGAAAAAAATGAAGAACTAATTAAACACGCTTATGAAGTGTTTAATGATAATGAATTTTTAAGACCATTAAATCAATCTCAAAGATTGCAAATTATAACTAAGGCTGCGATTTTTGAGCAGTATGATGATGGTGAATACATTGTAAAACTTGGTGACCCTTCAGACTTTCTGTTTATGATCGTAACAGGTACTGTATCGGTTCTTGTAGGTGAAGGTGATGAACAATTTGAAGTCAGCCGTATGTCTGAAGGTCAGATGCTTGGAGAAATGGCTGTTATTCTTGAAGACAAGAGAACAGCAACTATAGCTGCTTCTGGAGAAGTAGTTATCCTGAAGTTGGCTAGTGTTGTATTTAAAAAGGTATTGTCAGCAATTCCAGAAGCTGGTCTTTCTATGATGAAAATATTGTGTGAAAGACTTAAGAAAGCTTCAAAACCACCTATACACAGGGATATGACTGCAAATGCTGCAATTCCACCTGTTGATGTATTAAATTTATTACCATTAGCTTTTATGCAGCGCCATCGTGTTATCCCGGTTAAAAAACGTGGTGATAGCTTAATACTTGGTTATTTGGACCATATTGATGATGCATTAAGTGAAAAACTTGCAAGAATGATTCCTGCGTTGAAGGTAGAACCAGCCCTGATGGACGCAGCCTTTTACAATAAAGTAATGCAAGGCTATTCTGGCGAAAATGTCGCTAAGGATGCTGTCGGTTCCGGAGTTAAGCATATAAATGATTTATTGAAAAGACTTGTTCAGGAAGGTGGTTCAGACTTACATCTATCAGCAGGGCAAAAGCCAAGATGGAGAATCGATGGCTCAATCAGGGTTATCGGTGGATATAACGAACTGTCAGAAAACGAAGTATTTGATTTATTGAAACCAATTATGAGAAAGTCTTCTGTCGAAAATTTCGAAAAAACAGGTGATGAAGACTTTGCATACTCAATGGATGAACAGTCTAGATTCAGAATAAATCTGTTGAAGGATAATAATGGTGTAAGCGCAGTTTTCCGTCATATACCAAATACCATCTTCTCTTTGCAGGATCTTGGTATGCCTGACATTCTTCGCAGATGGGCTGAAATGCCTAAGGGACTAGTGTTGGTAACTGGTCCGACAGGCAGTGGTAAATCAACAACTTTGGCTGCTATGATTGACCACATAAACAGAACAAAAGAGTGTCATATTCTAACAATTGAAGACCCGATAGAATTTGTTCATAAGAGCAAGAGTTCGCTTGTTAATCAGCGCGAAGTAAATGTTCATACACAGACCTTTTCAAGGGCCTTAAAAGCAGCGCTTCGCGAAGACCCGGATGTTGTTCTTGTTGGTGAAATGCGTGACCTTGAAACTATTTCAATGGCAGTAGAAACCGCAAATACTGGTCACTTGGTATTAGCTACGCTTCATACTTCCACAGCAATGAGCACAGTAAATAGAATTGTTGACCAATTCCCGGCGGAATCTCAGGAACAGATTAGGACTGCGTTGGCTGATAATCTTATTGGAGTATGCTGCCAGACTCTTTGCAAAAAAGTTGGTGGTGGTCGTGTAGCAGCACTCGAAGTTCTAGCTATGGACTATGCTATGGGCAATATGATACGTGAAGGAAAAACTCATATGCTGGCTAGTGCTATGATAACAGGGTCTGCAAAGGGCAATAAATTATTGAATGACGACCTTGTAAGATTAGTAAAATGCGGCAAAATCACAAAGGAAGAAGCATATTCTCACTGTGTTGATCTTGCCGACATGCAGAGAAAGCTACCTTAATCAGATTTTTAATAGCTCGATGCTTTGATTGTGCAATATATTATTTGTTGCTAGCAATTCCAAGGCATCGAGTTCCATTTCTGAACCATCATAGCGAGTTACTTTTCCGCCTGCTTCTTCGACAATAAGCTTACCTGCTGCTACATCCCAAGGCTTGAGGTTCTTTTCCCAATATACAGAATATATGCCTCTTGCGATGTAGCATAAATCAAGTGCTGCAGAGCCAAATCGTCTAACATCAGCAACATGCATAAGCATATTCCTTAATCGAGCAAGTATTTCATCCATATGCTCACGTCTATTGTATGGAAAACCTGTTACTGCCAGGGCTTCATTCATATCAGTTACATTTGTTACATGCATCTGTTTCCCGTTAAAAAATGAACCACCATTTTTTATTGCAGTATAGGTTTCGTCTTTTATTGGGTTTTTAACTATGCCTGCTACAGGAATCCCATTATGACACATAGCAATTGAAATAGAGAAATGTGGTAATCTGTTTGCAAAATTTGTAGTTCCGTCAATTGGGTCGACAATCCAGAAATCACCATTTTTCCAGTTTTCTCCGCCGCTTTCTTCTCCAAAGAACTTAACTTCTGGACATGCTTTGGCAAGCTCTTCTCTAAGTATTTTTTCAGAAGCAATATCTACTTCAGTGACGAGATCAACAGTTCCTTTATGCTTAATCTGATGTTCATTGTAAAATGAATTTTTTATCATTTCGCTAGAGATATTTGCTGCATGAATAGCTGCGTCTAAATATTTTGATAAATCTTGCATAAATTTCTCCTATAACGGTTTGATGTTATTCGATAATAATGATAAAATGCTTTTTGCAAAAACTCAAGGAGCATCTAATGAAATTCAATGGAAAGGCTTTGTTTATATTAATTGTTATTGGTTCTCTGAACTCAGTTTTAAGTGCTCAGGAAATGCCAACTAATAAAATTGATGAAACCTTAGATAAAGCCACAATAACAGAACAGAACATCAATACAGCTTCAAGTCCATATCGAAGTCTTAAAGCTGATGAAGTAATAAATACAATGTATCCAGACCCATTAGCTGAAGGTTTTATGGGGCAAAAGGACTCTGCTCTTGATTTAGATAGAAATCGTTCTGTTAGTGATATGCTCGAGGAGTTTGAAGGTCAGGCAAAGGTAATAAATGATGCTACTGTAGTTCCTGAGAATATAAAAGACAATCATTCTAAAGAAGATAGAGAACGAATTGAAGCCAGAGCAGAAAAGTTGTTAAGAGAAAAGGCACTTAATGATTCTGCTGATAATAAAGGTGAGAAAAGAGTAAAAGACAATATTCAGGATAATGTTGAAGTATTGTATAAAGAAGAAATAGCTAGTGAATCTGCTGAATTGGTTACAGACTCAATAGGAATTGCAAGCGATTCTTCAGAACTTGCTAGTGATTCTTTTAATATCGAATCTCATCAGGATATTAATACAGCTCAAATAAAAGATTGGCCTGAAGCAGAAGACCCGGAATTTGCACAAAAAGAATCATCTGAAACTTCTGAAGACGAAACAGAAATAATTCTTATTGATGATGGAAGTAAGCCTCTTCCAGATGAAATACCTGATTATGCTAATATGTCAGGCATAACAAAGGAAAATTCTACTGTTGAAGAAGTAGAAGAAGAACAGGAAGTTAAGCCTGACAAAGAAGCTAAAAAGGTTAGCAGAAGAGACATGCTCAGAAAGAAAATGGCAACTCCTTTAGCACCTGTTTTGCTAACAATGGGCAAACCTAAGGATGAAGATGACGAAAACGGAAAGACTTTTTCATATAGCGGAATATTAATTCCTGAAAAACAGCCTATTTCCAGACGTAAAAAAATGATTCGCTGGACTTTGCAACTTGATGATGGCACAAGAATACCAATAAAATCAAATTTGAAGTTGTTACAGGAAGTCCGAAAGGAAGAGAACCTTGATGACTATGTAACTATTACTGGAAAAATGCGAAAGTCTGCCTTGGAAGACCAGTTAAAATACTTCGTTCCCGAAACAATAGTAAAAGGAAAGAAGGGAGTACAAGGCGAAGTCGTTGATGATAAAAAATCTAGAAAAGATACTGGTAAAGGCGAATCTAAAAAAGGCCCCTCTGGCGTTGACAATAGATTGGCTAATAAATTAGGAATTCCGTCTGAAAATGCTTCAGATAGCCTGATTGTTCCAGAAGCTGCAGGCAAAGATGATATTGCTTCTGATACTCAGAATGCTTTGGGAACTGAAAATGTAACAGATATTACTACTGATACCAACGAGATTAACAATATCATTGCATCTAATACTGTAGCATTAAACGATAATAAAGCTGAAGAGAATAAGTAATTCAGATGAATGAGATAATAGAAAAGAAGCTTGCACTTCTTCCTATGAAGCCTGGTGTTTACCTGATGAAGAACAAGGCAGGCACTATTATTTATGTTGGTAAGTCAAGATGCTTGAAAAATCGTGTGAATTCATATTTTAACAGACATCACGATAGTAATAAGACCAATGCCTTAGTTGCTGTGATTGAGGATTTTGAATATATAATTACAAACACAGAAGTAGAAGCGCTTATTCTTGAGAATAATCTTATTAAGAAGCACAATCCTCATTATAATATTCTTTTAAAAGATAATAAAACGTACCCCTATATAAAGGTTACAATGCGCGATAGATTTCCAAGACTGGAAAAGGTCAGAAAAGTTGCCTTTCGCGATGGAAATCTTTATTTTGGTCCTTTCCCAAGTGGTTATGATCTTACTAGAATTATTGATATGCTTTCTAGAACCTTTAGATTATGCACTTCTAAGAAGCCTGTAGGTAATACCGATAAAAAGGTGAGACCTTGTCTGAATTATCATCTTGGGATTTGTCAGGGTGTATGTCAGGGAATAATAAGCCCTGATGAATATGCTGTATCTATAAATAAAGCTGTTGATGTTCTAAGTGGTAAGGTTCCACCGGATTTTACTGGTCTCGAAAAGCAACTTAAAGAGCTTTCAGCTAAGTTTATGTTTGAAGAGGCCGCTGAAGTTAGAGACACACTTACTGCATTGAAACGATTTTTTGAAAATCAAAAGGTTGAGTTTGTAAAACCAATAGATATTGATTTTTGGGGAATTGCAGAAGCTGGTTTTAGGGTGATTTTCTCTGTTTTTTCTATTCGTGGTGGTAAGCTGTTAGGAAATAGAATAATAGATTATGAACGTGACGACGATATGTCACTTGCTGAAGCACTGACCAATGTTATCAATCGCCATTATGATACGGAATTAATTCCTGCGTTTTTATATTCCTCTATATTTCCAGATGGTGATGATTCGCTGCTGGAAATGTTGTGTGACAAGGCAGAACGTAAAGTATCTTTTCATGTTCCTCAAAAAGGACAATTTTTGACGTTATTAGAGATGGCAAATAACAATGCAAAAGAATTTTTGCGTAATAGTGAAACAGTAGGCAGAGAGCGTATTGATGATTCCGTAATTGATTTGCAGACAAGACTTGGCTTAAAAATACCTCCAGTTCATATTGAATGCACAGATATTTCGCATATACACGGTGTAGATCCTGTTGCATCTGTTGTAGTGTTCGAGAATGGTAAACCTAAGAAGAGTGAATACCGACTATTTCATATAAAAGAAGCTATGGGCGGCGATGACCCGGCATCAATTGGTGAAGTGGTCCGTAGAAGGTTTACAAGACTTATTGATGAGGGGCGCCCTTTGCCTGATTTGTTTATTGTGGATGGCGGTATTACGCAGCTTCATTCAGCAATGCATGAATTAGATTTACTTGGAATTCATGATTTGGCTATTATGGGGTTAGCAGAAAGAGAAGAAATTCTTGTGCAGACTGACGGAAGTGAAGTAAAGCTTCCTTTTTCTAGTGCAGGAATGCGTTCTTTAATAAAGCTGAGAAATGAAGCTCATCGTTTTTGTAATACTTTTCAGAACAAAACTCATACAAATAGAACCTTGCGCTCATCACTTCTTAAGCTGCCTGGTGTGGGTCCGGTTATTCTTAAGAAGCTCATTTTGGAATTTGGTTCTGTTGATAAAATAGCCAAATATAAACCTCAGGATATTGTCGACCGTTGCCATATTCCATACAAGACAGCAGAACTTATAATCAATTCTATAGATAATTGATAGAATTGTTTTAGTATTAAATATGAAGCACAATCCGAATAATATACGAAATATCTTATTTCTTGCCGTTTTGTTGCTGGTTTCTTCAGAGTTGATGGGGCAGGAAACAGCAAGCATGACAAATGATTTATTCTGGCGGCCATTGCTTGAGCAGAGTTTTATGAGAACTTTCTCTTCTTCTCATGAATTTGCTGCTTCTCAGATATTTCAAAAGCTTGGATATGATTTAGCAGAAATATCGCAGATTAAAAAGCTTACACCTTATCCTGCTTCCATAACGATATCTTTTGATTCTTTGATTGAGTCGGAGGCTTTTATTAGTTCTGAAACAAGAAAAATACTCAAGTTAGAGAATCTCAGCATCAAGTGTGAAAAGGTCCATTATTTTGGAATGGTTATGGAACAGCTTACATTTGATTTTGCTGACTGTAGTTTGGAAAGAGATTATTTGCAACGTGGAAAAGTAAGATTTTATGAGACTTCACAAATAAATCTGAAA
Source organism: Candidatus Avigastranaerophilus sp. (assembly GCA_045639725.1). Lineage (GTDB taxonomy): Bacteria > Muiribacteriota > Ozemobacteria > Ozemobacterales > Ozemobacteraceae > RUG334. The sequence continues at coordinate 7,489 of JAZUDR010000026.1, forward strand.
GTTAAGGTTTCTGAGCAGGATATTCTTTCTGTAATGAAGTTATATAGTAAAGCTTCCGCTTTGTCTTCTGTCAAAGTAACGCTGTCTAGCAATAAGGTCAGATGCCGCGGAAGGGTTAAAATGGGGTTTCTTGTTGCTGAATTTGATTTAAGAGGTTATACTAAGTTAATCTCACCGAAGAAAGTAAATTTAATTTGTGAGAAATTGTTTGTTAATGGAATTGTTCAGCCCAGAGCTTTTGTAAATCCCATAATGAACTACGTAAATCCTGTTTTTGATTCATCAAAGATATGGGTAAATCTTAATGTTAAAAGTATGGAACTTAAAAAAGGTTTTGTAGAAACTTTAGCTACCATAGATAAAAAGGAAATAAAAAATGCCAACTGAAAGACGTCTGTATAAATTATCTCAGGTTATCCACCAAAGACAAATGGATGTTGTAATTGCCTTGGATCACATACATGATCAGCATAATTTATCGGCCGTTGTAAGAAGTGCAGATGCTGCTGGTTTTGGTCGAATAATCTGGACTCCGGATTTCAAGATGACAGAAAAAATCAATCCTGAAATTTCGCGTGGTGCTGAAAGATGGGTTGATTTAAAGGTTTATGAAGATTTAAAGCCTGAATTGCTAGAACTTAAAAAACAGGGCTATCGAATAGTCGCTACACATATGGCAAGAAAAGCAGTCGATTTCCGTTCCGTAGATTGGACAAAGCCGTCTGTTGTTATTTTTGGTAACGAGCATAGAGGCGTTTCAGACGATATAGTAGAAATTGCTGACGATAACATATTTTTACCTATGCTAGGTTTTGTGCAAAGCTTGAATATTTCTGTTGCTGCTGCAGTTACATTATATGAAATTCAGCGCCAGAGAGAAGTTGCTGGAATGTATTCTAAGAATGCTTCAGAAGAACAGGTTAGAGATTTGCATGCTAAATGGAATCTAATGGAAGACCATGTAGATGTTAACAATTTACTGGAAAGAATGACTGGTCCAATGCCAGAAAACGATTTTCATCAGGATGGAAGAGAAAATTCTAAGTTCTTCTTAAAGATGAAAGAAAAATTTTTAAAGAATTCTTAAAAAAAATTCTAATTATCGTTATCAAATCTTAGACATTATACGAAACTCTTTTTACAACCCGAATGATAAAAAGTATAAAGTAATAGGGTGGAGTTTGGTTAATGAATAAGTTCTTGAACGGTTTAAGGGATTGGTTCGGTGACTTTGTTAAAGCACTGATATTCTTTTTGGTGCTTCAGACGTATGTTTTGCAAGGCTTTGTAATAGAGGGCGCATGTATGGAGCCTGAATTACATTCGCACGAGAAAATCATTGTAAATAAAATGATTTATCGTGTAAAAGAGCCTGAAGTGGGTGAGGTTGTTGTTTTTACATACCCATATGAGCCTGATAAAGATTTTATTAAACGTGTAGTAGGTGTTCCTGGCGATGAAATAGCAATCAAAGATGGTTATCTCTATCGCAATGGTAAAATGATGAATGAATCATTTGTTAAGGAATATGTTTTCGGTGATTATGGCCCATTAAAGATTCCTAATGGAAAGTTATGTGTAATGGGTGACAATAGAAATAATTCCCATGATAGTAGAGCATGGGGTCTCTTGGATAGAAAACTTATTAAGGGAAGAGCCGAAATGAGATTCTGGCCGATGAACCATATTGGTATGATTCCTGTTAGAAAAGAATAACTTAACTAAAATTGCTTAACGAATAATAACTTTCAATGTCTTGATTATATTTTAATTAGATAGTAATATAGTCACGAGGCTTTATAGTGACTACTTCTTATAAAACAGAAACGTATGTTTGCCCTTGTTGTGGCAAAGAATTCGATTGTAGAACCGTGACCATGATAACTCATGATGGTCAGGATTCTGATTTTTTGCCACATTATGTAGGTGGTAATCCTTTACCATACTTTCTTGCAAAATGTAAACATTGCGGTTTTGTTGCTTATCCTGATGACTATAAACTAGATGCTGTCGATAGAATCGTTGTTCTTCCCAATGAAATAAAGAAAATATATGCTTTACCTTTGGCAAAGAAAATACCTCAGGAAGCACTAGATTTCTTTATTGCAGGCAAAATATATGAACATGCTAAGAAGAATCCATATTTTACTGGAAATTTGTATCTTCGTGGTTCATGGTGCTGCAGAATAATTGATAACAGAAAAGCTGAAATAGAATTTCAACAATTAGCCATAAGATTTTTTAAGCAAGCTGTTGAAAAATCAACTATTTCTAATCCTGATACAACCTCTGTGGTTACATACCTTATTGGAGAATTATACCGAAGATTAGAAGACAGAAAATCTGCTCTAGAATGGTTTGAATTGGCAGTAGAATCTGTAATAGACCCTGAACAACACTGGCTGTTAGAATTAATCCAAAAACAGGCAGAACTTAATGAATACCTTATCAACTAGGAGATTTGTAATGAACGTAAAAGCAGAAAAATTTGAAAAAATGCTGCAGGAAAACAAAATAGAATGCTTCCAGAAACAGGAAATTCAGGACGAACTTCACACTGTTCTTTATAGAAGCAGTATGGAAATCGAAGGTGTAATGCTTCCTGTAATTATCATCATTGACGATAGCATTTACACTATTTTCAGAACTTTGATCAATAGCAAAGGTGTCACAGAAAAGAATCGTTCTGATGTAGAAAAACTTCTGAACACATTGAATTCAACCTATAAGGCATTCAAGTATATTCTGACTGAAGCAGGCGAAATTATCCTTGATACTTGTATGCCATCTTCAAATGATAATTTTGATCCAAATCTGATTAGAGTTATGATTGACGTTGCTATAAAGAATTTGAATGAAAATTATCGCAAAATCATGCTTACTACTTGGAGTGAAGAAAAGAAGTAAGAATTTGTATTTTAATGAAGCTTGAGTAATTCAAGCTTCATTTACTTTTTTACCAGACAAATACATTGAAATAACTTTAATATCTTTAATTCTTTGTTTGGCAATAGCAAACGGGTCAGTATCTAAACAGATAAAATCGGCCCGTTTTCCTGTTTTTAGATGACCTCGTTTTTCAAAATTTCCTACAGTTCTGTGAGGTTCGTTTATAAAGATATTAAAAGCTTGATTAAGACTTAATTGTTCATCTGGATTTTTGTGATTTACAATAGAATGGATTCCCAATATTGGATCTATTGGAGTAACTGGACTATCAGAGCCTCCAATTAAAGATATACCTGAGTCAGATAATGTTTTAAATGGATTACAAGCCATAGCTCTTTTAATGCCTAGCCTTTCGGAGTACATTCCATTTTTACCACCCCAGAAATAATCATAGGCTGGCTGTATTCCTATGATAGTCTGGCTTTTGCGCGCGTTTCTTATGGCACGGTTATTGGGCATCATAAAATGTTCTATTCTATTCCCTAACGTGGGTTCACCAAAATTATCATATGCCCAGGAATAACTAGCTGAAACTATTTCACAAGCCATGTCGCCTATAGCGTGTAATGCTAATTGCAGTTTGTTGGTATAGGCAGTTCTTGTAATTTCCATAATCTTGTCGCTATTAAGGAAAAGATTACCGGATGTTTTTAAATCATTATAGTTTTCAGATAAAGCTGCTGTATGTGAGGAGAGTGAACCGTCTACAAGAATACAACCGCCCATTTGCTTCCATTCTTTTTTTAAGGGCAAATCTGGTATTGACGATTGATTGTAGATTATTCCTTCAATATTGCTGTTTTCGAAAAATCTGTCTACGAGAAGTGTTTCTGAAAAATCATTTTCAGTGCCTTCCAAAGCATGGACTGTTCCAACACCTTTCTTTATGCATATTTCCTCAGCTTTTTGTAGACATTTGAATTTGTAGTTGTCGGTTAAAAGACCATTGATTTTATATGAAATGGCATTATAAGAACTGCCAGAAACTAAACCTTTAATATGCTCTAGTTTAGGATATTTTTGCATTGCCCATTTTAATGCTTCTGAATTTGCAACAGCCATGTGCAGGTCAGTGGAAACTAACCATATAAAATTATTGCTAGAAACTTTATCTAATTCTGCCTGTGTGGGGAAACGCTTTTCTTTCAGGGACTGAATATCAAGATTCCAGCCAATAATTATTTTATTCTTTTTACTTTCTAAAAGTATAGAATCAAAAATATCATTTAAGCTTCTGGCTTTATTTAGCTGTAATCCAGACAATACGATTCCAGTTTGCAAAAAATGTGTATGTGAATCAACGAAAGGGGGCATCACAATTGCACCACCTAAGTCATGCTTTGTGACATTTCCTGCTGGTATTGGCATATTAAAGCCAGTTCTTAAAACATAACCATCTGTTACTATCATTGTATCAAATGAATTTACAGAATAATCAGGAAAAACTCTTCCAGAAAAATTATAGAAATAATCGAGTTGCATTAGATATTAGAATGGCAGTTTTCTTATAAATTGAATTGCGGCTGCGCCTGCTGTAGCTAACCATTCAAATGGAATAATAAACAGCATAGCTAATGGATAAAAGACCTTAGAAAGCTTTGATAATCTAAGTAGCCAGAAAATTGCAAGATAGCTTAATACTACAAATATTAAAACTGCTGAATAAAAATACCAAAGACCTTTGGTTTGGCAAGGTTCACAGATTTTATTTAATTTGCATGGGGCAACTTTATTGCCTAAGAGCCTGCATACTATCTGAGCAGGAAAATCTTTGGCAACTTTGCGGTTTGCACATGTTTTGTTTAAATCTTTTATTAATATCATAAAACTAATATAACACAATCTTAATTGATTTTGTGTAATTTTAAAAAAAATTATCTCTCCATCAGAAAGATTTACTTGTGCGGATTAATTAGGTTAATGTTCTATCTATTGTTTTTTAAAGGTTTTTATGATATATATTTTTCTCGCTACTATCTCTTAGAGATTCGTTAAGGAGAGTCCATGGAAAAGTTTTGGTATAAGAATTATGATAAGGGTGTTAATCCTGAAGTAGATTTTTCAAAATACCCCTTAGTAATGCCTGAAGTAATTAAGAATGCTGCCAGATTATATGGCGATGTTCTTGCTATAAAGAGTGAAGATAGACGTATTACATATAAAGAATTTGATTCTTTAACTTCAACAATTGCTGGTAACTTGAGACTTTTTGGCTTGGAAAAGCAGGAAAAGGTTTGTGTTTTATTACCAAATTCTGTTGAAACAATACTTGCATTTTGGAGTCTTGGTAGAGCTGGTATTGTTGGGGTAATGACTAATCCTCTTTATTCCGAAGCCGAGTTGATTCATCAGATTACTGACTCTGATTCTAGAGCGGTTATAACTACCGATACATTGCTTCCTAAGGTAAAAGCAATATTAGCTGATATTAATGTCAGAAATGTATTCGTTGTTAAGCTTGGTGAAAACCCAATTGAATTTGATGAAGTCATTCGTCCATGGGAAGATTTGTTAGTTGCAAATCGTGGCTATAGTTGTGAAAATCTTGACGCATATAATGATTTGGCTTTATTGCAGTACACTGGTGGTACAACCGGTATTTCAAAGGGCTGCATGCTCACTCATAGCAACATCATTTGTAATGCTCATATGTATGAACAGAACTTCATGGTTGTTCTTAAGGAAGGTATTGAAAAATTTGTTGGTGTTCTTCCTTACTTCCATGTATATGGTTTACAGATCTCTGTAATAATGCCTGTAATCATTGGCGCAACAATGATACCTATGACAAGATTTACTCCAAGAGCTTTACTAGCATTGATTGCAAGTGAAAAGATTACAGTTATGGCTTCTGCCCCTTCAATTTTCAGCGCAATACTTGCTCAGAAAGAAATTGATAACTATGATTTAACCAGCATGAAGCTCGTTATTTCCGGTTCTGCTCCGTTACCAGTAGCATTGATTGAAATCTTCGAAAAGAAAACTGGTGCTATGATTTCTGAAGGATATGGCTTGAGTGAAGCTTCACCAGTTACTCACTTCTCTCCATTGTTCTTCCCATCCCGTAAGATTGGTTCAATTGGTTTGCCAATGCCTTCTACAGACGTTAAAATCGTTGACGTTGAATATGGTGTAAAAGAACTTGGTGTTGAACAGAATGGTGAACTCTGTATCCGCGGTCCGCAGGTAATGAAGGGATATTACAAACAGCCTGCAGCAACTGAAGAAGTTCTTGTTGACGGTTGGTTGCATACCGGTGACATTGCTAAGTATGATAAAGATGGTTTCTTCTATATAACAGATAGAAAGAAAGATTTGATTATCTGTGGCGGTTATAACGTTTACCCAAGAGAAATCGAAGAAGTTCTTTATAAACATCCAAAAATTTCTGAAGCATGTGTTGTAGGTATTAAGGATCAGGTTCGTGGTGAAGCTGTAAAAGCTTATGTTGTAGCAAAGCCTGGTGAAGAATTGGAAAAACGTGAAATCATCGCTTTCTGCAGAAAGAACTTGGCTAATTATAAGATTCCTAGAGATATCGAAATCAGGGAATCACTTCCAAAGAGTCCTGTAGGAAAGATTCTTCGCAGAGAATTGCGCGACGAAGCTAACAAGGCTTGATTAAATAAATCAGATTTAAAAGGCACTTCACTCAGAAGTGCCTTTTTCTTTTATGACATATTGTCTTTGTTATGTACCCTTGATAACTTAGTTTAAAATTGTTATTATACTTCAAAAGATTTTTAAAAGAAGGCGACAAATCTAGTGATTGAGATTAATAATCTTACAAAGTTTTATGACAATTTTAGAGCCTTGAACAACATAAATTTGAAGGTTGATAAAGGCGAAATCATAGGTCTTCTCGGACCGAATGGTGCAGGCAAGACTACCGCTATGAGAATCCTCAGTTGCTTCATTCCTGCAACCTCTGGATCTGCAAAAGTAGCAGGTTTTGATGTCTTTGAAGATTCTATTGAAGTAAGAAGAAGATTAGGCTATTTGCCTGAAACACCACCTGTTTATTTTGATATGACAGTAGATTCTTATTTAAATTTTGTAGGCGAAATAAGGGAAATCAGTGGTAAATCAAGAAAAGATCGCATTGATAAAGTTGCTGACAGACTCGGATTGTATGAATATAAGAATCGAATTATAGGAACCTTATCAAAAGGTTATAGACAAAGAGTCGGCTTAGCTCAAGCTATGATTCATAATCCTGAAGTTCTGATTCTTGACGAACCTACAGTTGGTCTAGACCCAAATCAGATTATAGAAATACGTGAATTAATAAAGGACTTGGCCAATGACCATACTGTTATTCTTTCAACTCACATACTTTCAGAAGTAAGTGCAACCTGTAATCGTGTTGTAATCATAAATGAAGGTGAAATTGTCGCTGAAGATTCTGTAAAGAATCTAGAAAGCCGCACTAGTGGGAAACCAAGTTGGGCAATTACTTTTAAACCAGCGAATAATCAGAATTGGAAAGAAGACATCAGTAGTATTACTAATTCTGAAATAAATGATATATCAGAAGAAGCAGGGATTTTTAAATTCAATTTAAAGCTTCAGGATGCAAAAGACTTTGATTGCATTTTTACTAAGCTAGTAGCTAATGGTGGGGTTTTTAGAGAAATTACTCCCGCTAAGGCTACTTTGGAAGATGTTTTCCTTAAGCTTACTTCTAATGATGAAAAGAGAGATTAATTATGAAAATTTTAGCTATTATGAAAAAAGAGCTACAGTCATATTTCTTTTCACCTGTAGCTTATATAGTATTTGCAGCATTTTTGCTGATTGTTGGTTATCTTTTCTGGGTAGTATTGATTGCATCTAAGGCTGCAAGTCTCGAACCAATGTTGTATAACGGAGCTTTCGTATTGTTGATTGCTTCACCAGTTCTGACAATGAGACTTGTAAGTGAAGAAAAAAAGAATAAAACTATTGAATTGCTTCTTACTTCGCCAATTTCACCGGCAGAAATCATTATCGGCAAATTTTTGGCATCAATGGTTTTATATATAATTTTGTTTGTATTGACTCTGCAGTATCCTATCATAATTTCTCACTATTCAAACAATTTTGACTTAGGTCCTGTTTATTGTGGATATATAGGAATTATTTTATTAGGTGCTTCTTTTATTTCTGTAGGTCTTTTTGCTAGCACTATCAGTGAAAATCAGATTATTGCAGCCATGACAAGCTTTGGTATTTTGATATTGTTCTGGATTTTTGGCTGGGCCAAAGCAGCTATGGATAATGAATTCGGTCATATGTTAGGAAATCTTTCCCTTTTCGATAGATATGCTGAATTTCTAAGAGGTATTCTGGATACAGGGAACATTATTTTCTTTGTTATCTTCACTATTATTTGGTTGTTTTTGGCAACCAGAGTTCTTGAATCTGACAGGTGGAGGTAATAAAAATGTCTGACAAACGCAGAATGAAGGTTCCTTTCTATCCGTATGTTCTTTTATTGTTATCTATTGTTTTCCTTGTAACAGGAGCATTTTATTATCTTAATTTTCCTGGCCAGACAAATATTGTATACACTATACTTGGCCTTGGTCTAGGTTTAGGAATAATTGCAATAATATGTAGACCATGTTTAGTAAAAGAGATATTTGGTTCAAGAAAAACAGCTTTATGGATTAACGATATAATTCTTGTTCTTATTATAATAGCAATAGGTATTGTTCTTTCTCATATAGCTTTCAGAAGGAATTTCAGATATGATTTCACTAGAAATAAAATTTTCTCTCTTTCTGAATTAACAATCAAGACTATTACCGAATTAGATAAAGAAGTAAAAATCTATGGTTTCTTCCCCAAAGATAGTGATGAAGAAGGGGTAATGCTTGATTTATTTAAGGAATATAAGCGCCTTAACGATAAGGTTAACTGGGTTATGATTGACCCACAGATTGATCCTGTAACTAGTCAGCAGATGAAAGTAACTGTTATGGGAACAGTTATAATAGAATGTGGTGCAAACAGACAGACGGTTTTACCAGAAGACCTGTTCTTTATTCCAAATAAAATAATGTCACCTAATGAATCTCCTAAATTCACAGGCGAACAAGCTATAACTTCTGCTATTGCTAATGTTTTGACAGGTCAGAAGCGAGTTGTTAGTGTTATTACTGGTCACGGCGAATCGTCTATTAGTGGATTCAAAGCTAATGATATAGCTGCAGTATATCAGTTGCTTACTCAGGAAAATTTTGAAGTTGTAGAAAATTCTCTTATTACTGGTGATATTGATGAAAGAGCCAGCGTTGTTCTTATTGTATCACCAAAGAGTGATTTCCTTGATTCTGAAATTTCTAAGCTAAGAAGTTATGTAGAAATAAAGAAAGGCAATATACTATTTGCCTTTGATCCGAACCCGAATCTGAAAAAGCTCTATGAATACATTTTCAAAGAATATGCAGTAAATGTAAACTTTGATATTGTTGTAGACGTAAGAGGAATAACCAGGAATTATTGGTCTGTTGCTCCCGTTATGGCTAAGCATGAAATTACTAATCCTTTGATTTCAAAGAATCTAATTAGTTTGATGTTCCATTGCTGTAGCCTTACAAGAGATAATAATCCTGATGTAAAACATACTGTTCTCTTGTCTTCCATTGAAAATTCATGGGCAAAACGTGGCTTGGAAACCAAGACTGAAATACGTGTAGAAAAAGAAAATGATACAGATGTTCTCGGACCTTTAGACTTAGGTATCATAGCAGAAAAGACTAATACTGCTTCTGGCTCTAAGGCTTTGATAATTGGTGATAGCGATTTCTTAGACAATACAAATATTCCTGTATCAGGAAATCGTGACTTAATTATTAATGCAATTAACTGGTTAGCGGGTAACAATAGAATGCTTTCTATCAGACCTAGAATTATGGAAATACCTAGAATTCAATTTGATAAAGAAGATTCTAATAAGATTTTCTCTTTCTGCGTATTAGCAACACCGTTATTCATTGTTATTTTTGGCTTCATAGTATTTATGTTCAGAAGGAGAGTAAAATGAAAAAGCGTTTTATCCCAACGTTAATTGCTCTCGTTGTATTGGTATTGTTAGTTATTTATGCAAATGAGTATGAAACAGAAGAAAAATTGCAGCCAGGTGAAGTAAAGCCTGTTGCAATTATGGGTTGCACTGAAAACGATGTTAAGGCAATTTCTTTTGGTAACGACAGGAATTATAACCTGAAAGTCGTTTTTGATAAGGAATCATGCAAAATCGTAGCCCCTTCTGAATACTCCTGTGATTATGCTGAAGCTTTTGGAATTGCTAGACATTTTGCTGAATTAGAATCTGAACATTACTTTAATGGCACAGCTACAGATACTTCAATATATGGATTTGGCAAAAATGCTCCAATGGTTAAATTAGAAACTGCCAGCGGGGCTGTAGAGCTTACGCTTGGTAGTAAGGTTGCTATTGGTAATTCCTTTTATTTGAAAAAAGAGAACGATCCAATGGTTTATATTGTTCCTTCACATATCAAGGGTTCATTTTATAAAGCGCTTGAAGACCTACGTGATAGAGCATTATATGGTGAAGATTTTGGTAAGGTTTGCCAAATTACATATAAGACAGCTTCTGATTCCTTCAAACTGGTTTTGGATGCAAAGAATTCAGAATGGCTAATCGCTGATACAAAATTTTCAGCAGATAATGTGGAAACTGCAAATCTTATAAATAATATGAGAAACCTCAGAATTTCTACGTTCATAGACTCTAACGATGTTAGCGCAGATGAATTTGAATTTAATGAGCCAACATTGCAGATTAGCATGACTAATGAAAACAGTAAGACATATGAATTAAAGGCAGGCGCTTTAAAGGGGACTGAAACATATGTTACTGTAGATGGAAAACTGGTTCAGAAGGTTAATACTACGAAGCTGAATGAATTAAGAATTACCTTGAATGATATTAGAGATAAATATCTTGATATTTATCCTTTGTCTGAAATTACTGAAATAGAAGTTAAAGATGCTACTGGAACAGTAAATATTAAAAAGGTAAAGAATGCATGGCTGATTGATGACATTAGAGTCAAAGACGATGATGTAAAGGATTTTGTAAATACATTGTCCAGAGCAAAAATTGAAGAATATACTTCAAAGGAATTTGCAAAGGACGCTGGCTTTGCAGATGAAAATAAATGCCCAACAATTGTTTTGAAAAGTAATGATAAAGCAAAGAAGTATTGGCTTGGCGATAACAAGGGTGCTGTAATCTATATCATGGATGATGAAGAATTAATCATGATAAATTCTGAGTTGGATTCAGCATTCAATAAGTTCATGCATAGGATTAGAACAACTGAAAAAATAATTAAAAAATAATTAAAATATTAGTTGACTTAATTTTCTATAAGGAGTAATATACTCCTCGCCTTC
>JAZUDR010000027.1:0-26399 GCA_045639725.1 Candidatus Avigastranaerophilus sp.
CATCTTCAAGGGTGGCTATGAACGTGAAAATTTCAGGGCAGAAGGTGGTATTGAATACGCTGATTCTGATTTTGCAACACCTCTGGGTGAATCACCAAGAGATGATAGAAGCTACTATGCCAGATTTTTCTATGAACTGAACAAGTATGTTAGCACTAGAATCGGTTACAAGGAATCCAGAGATAATATAGACAACTATCTGCGTTCTACTGTTAAGAGAACTCAGGATGAATTCCAGATTACCGTAAAACCTAGTGAATATTATAAGAATCTGCGCATTGATTTGTATTATCAGCCGATTCATGAATTCGAAAAGAATAAATCCTTTATGGACAGATATATTGACCTGTATTGGATTGAAATGAACCAGAAGGCTGGGGAAATGGAATATTATGCTGGCTTCAGCAAGACCATAGATCGCGACGAGGTCGAAAACCTCAACGACCGTGACATTGAACGCATGGACCTTAAACTCACCTGGGAAAAGGATGACCAGCATAAGGTTTATGGCACTTACTCTATTGAAAATATTGATTATAAGTTAGCCAACAATACAGAAAGGACTAAGTGGAGCGGCTTAGGCGGAAGCACAAAGCTTAATCAGCACCTTACTCTTGGAATTGACTATTTGCGTGAAGACGTTAATAGTTCTGGTATCTGTTCTATACACGACAAGGTCAATCTTTCTCTCACGAGGGAATATAACCCTTCTACCAGATTGATTCTCGACCTTTCAGGAAGTCGCACTGATTTCGATAATGACGCCAGTGATTACGACGATTATACTGCCAAGCTTCGCTTGCTGAAGACATTCTAATGAAAAGAAAACTGCTTTACACAATAATATTTGCTTTGCTGCTACCACTTGTTTGTTGTGGCAGTGCTTTTGCTTTGGCAAAGGAAGCGGAACCTAATTACTCTGATGGCGATATGTATGTTCCTGGGCAGTTTGTTGTTGTGATGTGCGATGGACCTTGTTATTACTGCCCATCTGGCACACGTGAATGGCAGCGCGTTAAAAATGGGCAGACCATTATGTTTGGTGACGGTGTCAGAACTATGGAGCATGGCTATATGGTTCTGACCTGGGAAGCTAACAACCTTGTTCTGGTAAAACCAAATTCTGGTTTCAGAGCTTTGATTGAACCAGATTCAAGCAATTATAGACTTCAGCTCCAGCTTTTTACTGCAGAGCTTATGATTTCTGCTAGAGATTCTGCTCAGATTGTTACTGAAAGCCGTTTTGGCACTAGCCTTGTAACTCTTGGTGACTGCTCCGTAATTTCTAATGATAATCAGGAAATTATCAGGGCTGCAAAAGGAAATGTTTCTTTTAAGATGGCTTTGAATGGTGAGGAAAAGGTTATTCCTGAAGGCTATGTTCTCGAACTGGAGCCGACAGGTGCTGCCAAAAATCTTTACCAGTTTAACATTGCTACAGAATACGAAAACTATAAGCGTTTCGAAAATTGGTTGAAGCGTTTTGATAGAATGCACAAGAAATCAATTGATGAAATAGCTTATAAAATTGATTCTGTGAAAATCAACGGTGAATTTCTCAGCAATATGCAGAATGTAGGAGGCTTCTATACCGTAGAAACTCCAGATAAGCGCATTCCCAAAAACATACTGCTGCAATTCAAGCTGACTCCTCTTCCACCACCAAACCAGCGTTTTGAAGTAGCTATAAGCAAAGATCTTGTTTATGCTGTAAGAGAAGGCCGCGACGATTATTTCGAAGTAAATTTTGCTCTACCTTCTATTCCTGAATTTTTTGTAACTATTAATCAGATTGATTCTCTGAATAGAAAGGTCAGGCTCTTTAATGCCGGCTTTAATGTGTTCAATAAGCGATTTGCAGAACAACGCGCCAGAGCTTTTGTTAAGGAACTGAGTGAAGCTGTTACAAAGCGCGACCAACTCTGGTTCAGAAAATTCGTTGCAAAGGACTTCCGCGATTGGCAGGGAAATACATGGACTGATTTTGCTCTTGCTGCTCAGACTGTCATGAGAAACTACAGAGACATCAGACTTATGGTTCACCCATTCAGATTTGAATTCAGAAAGAATGAAACTCTGGTTCATGTTAATTACAGGCTTACTGCCTTGAATTCTAATTGGAAATACCGATTCGAGGATAAGGGTTCTGATATTTATACTCTTAAGATGGAAGAAGGCATTCTGAAGCTTAAATCAAAGCAGTCTGGCATGTTCTTTAACCGAATGAAGACGGTGATTGATCTCAGAAAAGCTGTTCTGCGCGGCCGTGTAACCGATGAAAGAACAGGTGCTCCAATTGAAGGAGTCAGAGTAACTGTAGCAGGGACAAGCTTTACTGCAACTACTGATTCTATGGGCGAATATGTAATCTATAACATGGAACCTGGCAAATATAACATTCAGTTTGCCAAAAACGGCTACGGTAATCTTACTGCAGCCTCTGTAACCTTAAGCGCCGCAGGTGAATATAATGTTCAACACTAAGTCTGCTTCAATTCTATTATTAGCTATGGTGCTTGTTACAATGCTTTCACTCGTCGGTTGTGGCAATTCCAAAAGCTCTTCTGGCGAAGAATTTGGCACTGTAACAGGAACATATCTTGACGCTGCTAATTCAACTGTCATAGCTACCAGTGAGGCCGGGGAATTTGTTATCCCCGTTGACGCATATGGTCGTTTCTCAGCGAACCTTCCTGTCGGTGTTTATTCCTTCAGTTATCGCGCGGCAGAATCTGGTGAAAAGCTTTGTTTAACAAATAAGACATTTGTGGTAGCAAACAATGTTACTATTTCTGTTGTTGATGCCACTATGGTTCCTCAGGCGCAGATAAAGGCTGTTAACGTATCTGTTGTAGATTCTGATTCTGCTATTATAGAATGGGAAACAGACATTGAATCTGATGGTTACCTTGAGTATGGCACTAATGAGCTTTATGGCTACAAGACTTTTGTTTCAACAGATTTGACTATTCTTCACAGAGTACAGATAAATTCTCTGCTTCGTGGAACGACTTATCATTTCAGAATAGTAGCCAGTCGTCACAATGTTGAATCGGCTCAGACAATTTCTCAGGACTACACCTTTACCACTCTTGATTAGTGAAGTAGCTAAGCTGTGAAGCAGGCTTTGCTTGTGATGGGAGTTGAAGTGATTTTTTTTTACCTTGGCGTAAGCCAAATTTCACATCTATTTATTGATACTTCACATTAGGCACTAATACTTCACATCAATCTTATTGATACTTCACTATATTTTGTCGATACCTAGGTTATATTACTAACTTGGGGGCGTATTAAATGAACGCATTTTTTATTGGAATCGGCGGCATGGGCATGAGTGGCCTGGCAAAAATTCTCCATCTGGCAGGTTTTAAGGTAGCCGGTTCAGATAGAAATCTTGAAGGTGATTATTGTAAGCGTCTTAAGGAAATGGGTGTAAAGCTTTATTCACAGGATGGCACTGGCCCAGAACAGTTTATGAAGGAAACAGGCTTAAAGGCCGGCGATTTCAAAATTGTTAAATCTACAGCTGTTGAAAGCACTGTGCCTGACGTTGTAACAGCCGAAAGACTGGGTATCGAACAGATAATGCGTTCAGACCTTCTTGCCCAGATGTTTAATGCCAAGAAAGGTATTGCTATTGGCGGAACTGCTGGTAAGACCACCACAACTGGTCTTGTTGCATGGGTTCTCAGATATTGTGGTCTGGAACCGTCATGCGCTGTCGGTGGTATTATTTCAGGTCTTGATACAAATGCTTTTCAGGGCTCTGGTGAGCATTTTGTAATAGAAGCTGATGAATCTGACGGTTCAATAGTAAAATACAAACCCTATATTTCCGTTGTAACCAATATTTCTCATGACCATAAAACTATTAATGAATTGGAAGATTTGTTTCTGCAGTTCTTTGATCATACTTCTGATGATGGTTTGAGACTTGTCTGTGCAGATGACCCACATGCTATGGAATTGGTTAAGAAGTGCTCTAAGAAGGTTAAAACCTACGGTCTGGCTGAAGGTGCTGATTATCGTGCCGAAAATATTAAGCTTGGGCATGTTGCAGCAGAATTTGATATTTCCGGCGTTCATTTCGAAGTGAAGCTTCCTGGCGAGCATAATATGAAAAATATTCTTGCTGCTGTTGCCATTGGTTTGGAATGCGGCCTTAGTCTTGAAGCTATTGCCGAAGCAATGAATGCCTTTGGTGGCATGAAGCGCCGCTTTGAAAAGATTGGGGTTGCTAAGGGTGTCACTGTTATTGATGATTTTGCTCACAATCCCGCTGAAATTGCTGCTGCTATGGAAGCAGCCAGAAAAGCTTCTGACAGATGTTTCTTTGTTTATCAGCCTCATGGCTTTGGCCCTACAAGCTTTACCAGGGATCAGTTGATAAGTGTTTTTTCTAGCGTTCGCGATAATGAATATCTCTATTTGGATGAAATATATTATGGTGGTGGAACGGTTGATAAGAATATCAGCTCAAAAGACCTTATTGAAGCTGTTGGCGGCCGTGTAAAGCATGCAAGTTGCCCGGGTTCCCGCGAAAAAATTATGGAAGACATTGTTGATAAGGCAAAGTCTGGCGATATGGTTCTGATTATGGGTGCCCGTGATGTAAATAAGATGTGCCCTGTCATTTTGCAGATGATAGAGGATAAGTGAAGGGCGCTACGCTGATAGAGCGCGCTAACGCGCCGAAGGGAAATATTGGTCAGACTATTGTTTATAAAGAAGGTTTGTAGTAAATTGTTCTTATGAGAATTATTCAGGTATTAAATTCACCAAACTGGAGCGCTGCTTCCGCTTATTGTGTAAATGTCTCTGCTGAGCTAATCAGACTTGGTCATGAGGTTTTGCTAATGACAGAACCGGGTAAGCCAATGGATTACGCATTGAGTTTGGGGGTTCCATGTGATGATAAGCTTCGACTGAATGAAGATGGCTTGTTTTATCAGGTTCAATGCCTTAAACATTTGAAACAGGTTTTTAAGCGTTTTAATCCTGATATTGTTTCAGCCAACATAAATAAAGGCTCTTGGATGCCGGCTTTTGTTGCAAAGAAGGTTTGTCCAAAGGCTGTCGTAGTAAGAGTAAGGTCAGACATCAGACCACCGAACAGACATTTGGGAAATGTGTATATAAATCATAATTGGAATGACCACATCATTTGTAGTTCTCAACTTCATAAGGATATTTGCTGTAAAAACCTGTTTTTGGCAGATGACCGAATAAGTGTCGTTTATGGTTGCGTAGACGATGAAGTTTTCAGACCAGATGCTTCTGATGGTAGTTTCAGAAAAGAAATAGGTGCTTCAGAAAATGATTTTCTGGTTTGTCTTTTGGGAAGATTGTCTCCTGTAAAAGGTCATGAATATGCTTTAAAAACTATTGCTGCGCTTAAGGACCTTCCGAAAACAGTAAAGCTTGTTTGTGTTGGTTATGAATGTGAAAGAAGTATTGACTGGCTGAAGGAGCAGGCCGAATATTTCGGAGTGTCAGATCGGTTGAGTTTTGTTGGTAGACGTGACGATTTGCCATCTGTGCTTGCTTCTATGGATGTTGGGATAATTACTTCTATTGGTTCTGAAGCAAATTCAAGAGCTACTTTGGAATATATGGCTTCTGGCAAACCTGTTATAAGCACAAGGGTAGGGGTTATTCCAGAACTTATTGTTGAAGGTGAAACCGGTTTTATTACAGAAATACGCGATTCAGAAGCAATGGCAGAAAAAATCAAGTATTTGGCTCTTAACCCAGAAATATGTAAGCAGATGGGTATTGCTTCCAGAAAACGCATTGAAGAACACTTCGTTTTAAAACAATTTGGCTTAGAAACCGAAAAAGTTTATAAAAAGCTGCTAGAAGCCAAGTAAAAACTCCGTTCTCTTTCGCCGCGAAGCATCTGCCTTCATTCGCCACGAAGTAGTTGCCTTCATTCGCCGCGAAGTCGGCGTCTTCATTCATCGGCGAAGCCGATGTCTTCATGTCGCGCAAAGCGCGACTTTTCTTTTATCTTTTTTCTTGCAATTTTGTACCATTAGTGATATTATCCCACGGTACATCCCTGCTCCTCCCCGGAAATAAGTGGAAGGGGCTTCAAATTTATCCGAAGGGAGGTTTTCTGTAGTGAAACCTTACGAAACCTTGTTTTTTACCGAACCCGGTATCGAAAACGAAGCTCTCGATGCCCTCATTGGTAAAGTAGAAACTGCTATTACCAAAAATGGTGGCCAGATCGAAAAGATCGACAAATGGGGCCGCCGTCCTCTCGCTTATCCAGTAGAAAAGCATACCGAAGGTAATTATGTTCTTATTAATTTCCAGGCTACTGGCGAAGCTCTCAAAGAACTCGAAAGAACATATCTGATCAATCAGACTATTCTTCGCTTCATGACTACCGTTCGCGGTCAGTAAAAGAACATCTACTATGGCTGGTAATCTTAACAAAGTATTTTTGCTCGGCAATTTGACCAGAGACCCGGAATTACGTCACACTCCTCAGGGAACTTCTGTAGCAAACTTCAGTATTGCTGTTAACAGAACCTACAAGGGAAACGACGGTGAATTCAAAAAAGAAACTAGTTATTTCAATATCATAGTTTGGGGTAAATCAGGCGAAAACTGTGCAAAATTCCTTACTAAAGGTCGCCCTGTTCTAGTAGAAGGCAGATTGCAGAATCGCAGTTACGAAACTCAGGATGGCCAGAAGCGCACAGTCACTGAAATCGTTTCAGACAACGTTCAGTTCCTCGGCTCAGGCTCAGGTCGTGATGCAGCTGACAATGCTGGCGGTGAAGATGTAGGCTTTGCAGCAGACTTCTCACCAGTAGACGATGACGCTGTTCCATTCTAAGATTTAATTAATTGCATGTTATTTACGATTTATCGGAGGAAATAAAATGACCGAATTTAAAAGACACAGACACAGAAAAGTATGCCATTTCTGTAAAGATAAAGTTACATTTATCGATTATAAAGACGTTGCTCGCTTGAAGAGATATATCAATGATCGTGGCAAGATCACTAGCCGCAGATCAACTGGTACTTGCACTGCTCATCAGAAGCATTTGACCACTGCCATTAAGCGCGCTCGCAATATGGCTCTCCTTCCTTTCGCTAACGTTTGATAGAGTAAGGAACGCTGTTCATGGCTCTCATGCTTGCAGCATTAATAATAATGCCCGCGGCATTTTTATACCTTGCTGTTAAGATGGGTCTAACCCCACTTAATGCGGTATGTCTGGCCCTGCTATCAGCAACGGCATGCTCAACTGGCACATGGACCATAATAAACGGTCCCAATGCCAGCAAAGAAATGTTTAAGCCCTTCGAAGAAGAGTTTAAAAAGCAATTAACCGTTGTAGAAGAGCAAATCAAGGCGCAGAACAAAGAAGGTGTTGATCCTCAGGAAATTATCGATGTCCTGAAGGAAAATTTCGACAGTATAGTCGAAATGTCCAGACCTCTTGTTCCATCGGCCTTGTATTTTATGTGGCACTTGGTAAGCCTCTTAGCTTTATATAGCTTATCAGCCTGGCTTGCACCAAAGATTGGCTTCAAAATGGAGCCTCTCCCTCCTTTCAAGGACTGGTGCTTCGATTGGAACCTTATATGGTTGTATATCGCTGGCTGGGTAATGTATCTGCTATTAGGAAACATGGAGGATTTGCCAGGATCAGGAATAATTCGCATCCTTGGTGCAAATTGTTTCATGATGAGTAGCTTTTTGTATTTCATTGCAGGCTTCTCGCTACTGTTCTTCATGTATGACAAATACAAAATAGGGCTGTTTAGCAGAGTGGGATTATCACTTATAGCGTTGATTTTCGCGCAGTTCCTTGTCTGGCTTGGCGTCATAGACGTATGGGCACAGTTAAGAACTAGAAAATTAACACCACAAGTCACAGATGACTCTGATGACGATTACTAAGATTATTGATTAATACCTCAGGAGAAAATTAAAATGGAAGTTTTAATGATAAATACCGTTCCCCGAGTTGGTAGAAAAGGCGAATTCAAGAACGTAGCAGAAGGCTTCGCTCGCAATTTCCTTTTCCCAAGAAATTTCGCTATTCCTGCAACTGAAGGCGCTAAGAAGCACCTCGACCTCATGAAGACTTCATGGGAAAAGCAGGCTGCTCGTGAAAAAGCAATGTATACTGATATGGCTGAAAAGATTGAAGGCCTTACTGTTACATTGACTAAGAGAGCTGGCGATAAGGGCCGCTTGTTCGGTTCTGTAACTAGCGCTGAACTTGCTGAAGAAATCAGCAAAGCCACTAAAGTTGATGTTGATAAGAAGCTCATCGTAGCCGACCACATCAAGGAAACTGGCGAACATTCAGTAACTATCCGCTTCACTGGCGAAATCAAAGCACACCTTAAGGTTGTTGTTGTAGCCGAAGAAGTTAAAGTTGACTAATCTCTAAAAAAGAAAAGGCCTCTCTTAACGGAGAGGCTTTTTTTTACCCGGTCCCACACCCAATCCCAAATTCCCAACCCACAACCCTGCTGACCGATTTCTCGGGCAGCTATTAAGGAGCTGAATAATGACTGACGTTTTTCAAAAAATTCCACCACATAGTCTTGAAGCAGAACAGAGCTTGCTTGGTTCAATGATGCTTAGCGAGGACGCAGTCGTTGTCGCTCAGGAGCAGATAGTTTCTGAAGATTTTTATCAGTCTGCTCATAGATTCATTTATACAGCACTTTGTAATCTTTTTAGCTCCGGAAAGCCTTGTGATATAGTAACTTTGGCTGAAGAACTCAAAAAGAGCGAACATTTGGCAGAGGCTGGCGGACCGACTTATCTATCACAACTTTTGAACGTTGTTCCAACGTCAAAGAATGCAGAATATTATGCGAAGATTGTAAAAGAAAAATCAATGCTTCGCCGTCTTATAACTGTTTCTAACGAAATATCAGACGAAGCCTATGACCCTCAGGCTGTAGCTGAAGGCTTAATTGACAACGCAGAACAAAGAGTTCTTCAACTGAATCAATTCAAGACTACAAGTCCTTACATGCGCATGAAGGACCTTGTTAGACCAACTCTTGATGAATTATCTAGACTTTATGAAAACCATCAGGCAGTAACGGGTATTCCAACAGGCTTTACCAAGCTGGATGAAATGACATCTGGTTGGCAGAATTCTGACCTTATAATTCTAGCAGCAAGACCGGCCATGGGTAAGACAGCCTTCTGTCTTAATATTGCTCAATATGCTGCTTATCAGAACAGAACTCCTGTCTTGTTTTTCTCTTTGGAAATGTCGCATCAGCAGTTGGTAAAGCGTTTAATTTCAGCAGAAGCCAGAATTGATGGTGCTAAGCTGAGAAGTGGTTTCCTTAGTAACGATGACTGGAATAAGCTTACTGTTGCTGCTGGAGTTTTGGAAGATACGCCAATAATGATTGATGATACTCCAGGTGCTTCGTTGATGGAAATCAGAAGTAAGGCTAGAAAGGCAAAATCTGCAGATAATCTTGGTTTGATAGTTATCGACTATTTGCAGTTGATTACTTTGAGCAGTGATGGCTCAAAACGTGCAGAAAGCCGTCAGCAGGAAGTTTCAGAAATATCTAAGGGCTTGAAGAATCTTGCCCGTGAATTGAATGTTCCTGTTATCTGCTTGTCTCAACTTTCTCGTAAGGTTGAAGAAAGACCGGATAAGCGTCCGTTATTGTCAGACCTTCGTGAATCCGGTTCTATTGAACAGGACGCCGATATTGTTATGTTCCTTTATCGTGATGAATATTACAATCCATTAAAGGAAGAAAGTAAGGGTAAAGGTGAAGTTATTATTGCTAAGCAGCGTAACGGTTCTATTGGAACCGCTTTGCTGGCATTTGATTCTTCATGTGTTAAGTTTGATAATCTTGAACAATATCGTTCTGAAGAAGGCGAAAATCTCGGCTGATAAGTATAATTTGCAGCAAGGATATGAATTATGAAATTGTTTAAACTAATAATTCTAACTGTTGTCGTTTGCTATATAGCGGTTCCTTGCTGTTTTGCGTGTGATACGAATCTATTTTCAATTATAGCAGGCGATTCGAAGGAAACAGCCTTCATAGAAGCTTCAACTAAGCTTGCTGTTGCTGCTAAGAACCTAAATGAGAATGCTAGAAAGCCAGAGGCTTCTAAGAAGCTTGAAGAACTGATGAACAACTGGCTTGAATTTTCCAATAAGTATGTTGTTTTTCCACCAGAATGGGGCAAAAACGATGAAAAATGGAAGGAAAAATTTTCCGATTTAGCTCGTATCTTAGGTGAAATACGAAAGTATCTTGGAGTTGATTATTTCAAGGCTCATAGTGAAATTTTAAGGTTTTCCAGACGCATTTCTAAGCTGTATGAAAAAATGCCTAGAAGCAAGGAAGCTTCTTTGTTGCTTGATTTGACTTATGCTATTGATGAGCTCTGGCTTTTTGTAGAGAAAGAAGATGCAAAGGGAGTGAATATTTTGGCTAAATCCCTTGCTGAAAGCAATAAGGCTTTACGTGAGGCTTATTTTAAAAATCATCAGGATAAAATAGAAGACATTGAATACAGAGTCAGCATGTTGATTAAGTATTCTGAAGACACTGCCAACTTTGCTAATTTTCAGATAAGAGTCCTGGCCCAGAAACTTGAAGATGATTTGACAGAGCTTGATAACGAAATCTCAAGTCTGAATGCTTCAGACAATATAGGCGTAACAATTAAATGAAGCTTCTTTATGTAGTAAATGCACTAACCATAGGTGGCGCACAGGTTTTGCTGGTTGATTTGGTTAATGCGGCTTTGCAGAGAGGTCATGATGTAAGAGTTGCGGCCTTCCGTGACGGGTTGATTAACGAAAAGCTTCTTAATTTAGGGATTAAACCTGTGATTCTTGGGGAACAACTTCTAGATACCGTTCCGTGTTATAAGCTGATTTCACTTATCAATGAGTTTAAGCCGAATGTTATTCATACTCATTTGTTCAGGGCAACAGCTATTTGCCGTCTTGCAAAGCTTATATCCCGCTCTGAGGCAAAACTGGTTACTACGATTCATGGTCTGGAAACAGATGCATATCATATCATAGAAGACCTGATGCAGCCTTTTTCGGATTACATGCTTTTCCCAAGCAACTTTCTAGCTGAATGGTATTGCAATAATATTAAGAAACTCTCTGTTAGCCAGTATAGAGTTATTTATCCAGGAGTTGTGTTAAATGATACTGGAAATTTGAAAAAGCCTCAGAAGCCGATTATTGGCACCCTTTCAAGACTACATCATGTTAAGGGAATAGATATTCTTTTACAGGCCGCAAAGATTTTGAAAGAACGGAACCTTGATTTTGAAATCAACATCGGTGGTGGTGGAAAAGGCAAGGAATTACTGACGGAACTTGTTAACAAGCTTGATATAAGTGATGTTTGCCGCTTCGTAGACGATGTTTCTGATAAGGCTGGTTACTTAGAAAGCCTGAGTATCTTTGTTTCACCTTCTCGCAAGGAAGCTTTCGGAATCAATCTTTGTGAAGCAATGGAAAGAAGTCTGCCAGTAGTCTCAACAGAAGTAGGTGGTATTCCTGAGGTTGTTGAAGCTGGGGTCACCGGGTTGCTTTGTATGCCGGAAAATTCCAAACAGTTGGCTGACAAACTGGAAATTCTTATCAAGGATTCTGCTTTATGCAAGAAATTTGGCCAGGCAGGACGCAGAAGAATTGAAAACCTTTTTAACAGAGCAAAAGCAATGGAGGAACACATGGAATTGTATGAAAATATGACGGACAACAGGAAGGTTCATTTTGCTATATCCTCTAGAGAAATGGGTGGTGGCGAACATCTTGCTCTTGATCTTGTTAAAAATCTTCAACAGCGGGGTTGGAAGGTTACTGCTACCTGTGCCGGTAATCCTCTCTATAAGACTTTGCTGGGAATGGGCGTAGAATGCTCTGTTGCTTCGATGCAGTTCGGCGGGGTTCTTTTTGCTTCTAAGCTTTTTCAGGATTTAAAAACCTTCAAGCCGAATATAATCAGTTCACATTTAAACAAGGCCAGTTTGTTTGCGGGGCTATTAAGTAAGGCTACTGGTATTCCGTGTGTTTCTCATGTTCATGGCTTAAATAAAAAGATTTATTATCAGTTCAGCACTAAGCAGGTTGCTGTTTCCAGTGCAGTCAAAAAGCATCTTGAAGATCAGGGGCTTATTAGTGAAAGCCTTGTTGCTATTAACAACTGTATTGATAAAGAGCCTGTTGGTGTCAGAAATTTTCCTGACAGACCTTTAAACATTTCAATTACTGCGAAACTGCACGCAAATAAAGGACATGAATGGGCTCTGAAAGCCATTAGCGACAATATTTCTAAGTTGAATGTCGGGGAAATCCATCTGTTCGGTGATGGTCCGGAACGCGCTAATCTGGAAGCATTATGCGCATCTTTAAGCGGCATAAAGGAAAAAGTAGTCTTTCACGGATATGTAAGCTGTGTTGATGACTTTTATGGCAATATAGACCTGGCTTTGCTGCCGTCCCTTGGTGAAGGTATTCCCTTGAGTTTGTTGGAAGTAATGCGTTTCGGTATACCATGCATTTCAACAAATGTTGGTGGGGTTCCTGAAATTATTGTAAACAACGAGAGTGGTATTCTTGTGGAACCCAAAGCTTCTGAAGCTTTGATTGAAGCAATTTCTCGCATATCTGAGAAAGATAATTATGAGTTTTTCAGCAAAGGTGCTTTTGAGCGCTTCAAACAGGTTAATGACCACGAAAGAATGATATCTGACTTCGAAAAATTGTTATTGGCTGGCATAAAGCAATAATCAAGGGATTAGAATGGATATTTTATTTGTATCACCAGTGAATTATGATGGGCTCTATCAGAGACATCAAGGTCTTGCTGTTCAGATGGTGAAAAGAGGCCACCGAGTATTTTTCGTGAATCCTTTTACTTCTAATGGGGCTTCAATATCTGTAAACAAGCAATCTGGTCTTACAATTATATCTGGTGCATTACCATTCAAATCGTCCCGTTATCCAAGGATACAAAAATACTCTGTCTGTCTGGCTTTATTTTTTCTAATAAAAAAACTGCATCTGATAACAAAAAACACTGTATTGTGGCTTGCTGAGCCTGCTTATGCTGAATTAACCAATTTTAAATGGGCTAAAATAATATATGATTGCTGTGACTTGCATGGTGCTTTTCCTGGCCAGAATAAGGAAATCTGGAAATGTTATGAGGATATGATTCTCAGTAATGCAGATAAACTGGTTGTTTCCCACCCATATTTAAGAGAGCGATTAGATGAGAAAAACGTTAAAAAATGTGTTTTGCTGCCTAACGCTACTAGCCTGAAGTCTATAGAGCGTAATTGCAAGAATTATGATTCTTCGAAAATCAGATTGATTTCTTCCGGAGCTCACTATGAATGGATAGATATTGAATGGCTCAAAATGCTGGCTTCACACGAAAGAGTGGAGTTGAATATAGCTGGGACTGGCCGTGGCAGTGCTTTTGAAGAATTGCTTAAGATGAAAAACGTGATTTATTACGGAAAATTAAATCAGGATAAGCTTTTGAGCTTAATGCTTCATTGTGACGTTGGACTGGTTCCCTTTAAAGATATTGAATTAATTAAAGCGGTAGATCCTATAAAAGTCTATGACTACGCAGCTTGTGGTCTTAAAATATGGGCACCTGACATATCAGCATTATATTGTAATAAGTTTATTACTTCTTTTATTAAAAATACTGATGATATTGAAAAAGCCATTTTAAAGGCATTTTCACAAAGTCAGAAACCTACTGGATTAATCGTTCCAACCTGGGACCACCGGGCAAAAAGCATAATGAATGAGGCCTTCGGCCTGTGAATGAATCGGCTTTGCCGATTATGAATGATTTGCTTACGCAAATATGAATGAGCCTACGGCTATATTTACTTTAATGAAGTCGCTTCGCTAATGAAGAATGAAGTCGCGCTTACGCGCTAATGATGGCGCTTTACTAATTTTCTGCAAAATCAAATAGTATAAAAATAATTATATTTTACTACATTAATATTCTTTTATCTTCAGGCGCGAAGCGCATTAGGCCACTAGGCCGTCTTCATTAAGCCGAAGGCTGGTTTCATTAGCACGAAGTGCAAATTCATTAGCGCGATAGCGCGACATAATTCTTATTGTGACTTAGTCTCTTTGTTTAAAGGGATAAAAGCGTTATAACTAAGACAAGAAAGAGAAATTAATCACAAACAAAATTTGAGAGGAAATTACTTAAATGTGTAAATACGAATTTTAAGAAAGGAGGAAAAAAGAATGGGTTGGATGGCATGGACAATGATTGCAATCATAATAGTCGGCATTATTATGTGGATGGTCATGTAACGTGTGCTTTGTTTGGTACTAGTGTGCGCGGATAAAGTGAGAGGATGACTTCAGGAAATCCTATTGGAAATCCTGAAGTCCCGCATTAAAAGCGGAAATTTTAATATAATATTTAGGAGAAAATTTATGGTTCAAAAGTTTTATGTATGTCCTATGTGTGGAAATATAATTGCTTATGCAAAATGCAGCGGGGTTGAGGTTATGTGTTGCGGTCAGCCAATGGAAGAGCTTGTTCCAAATACTGTTGAAGCTACTAAGGAAAAGCATATTCCAGTAGTAAAAAGAGAAGGGGATAAGGTAACAGTAACCGTTGGCTCAACAATGCATCCGATGGAAAACAGTCACCAGATTGAATGGATATTCCTTCAGACTAATAATGGCTGCCAGAGAAAACAGCTTAAAGCAGGTGATAAGCCTGAAGCTTGCTTTAAAATATGTGATAAAGACGAAATTATCGCTGTAATGGCTTATTGCAATCTTCACGGCCTTTGGAAAGGAAACCTCCTTTGAAAAGGAAACCTCCCCTGTCTCTCCTTAAAAGGATGGTTTTGAGTCCAATTTTAAAGGGGCAAATCTAAGATTTCCACTTTCGTAAAGGGTGGTAGGGGGGGATTTACTTTCCAACTCGTATACCACACACAATCTCAGACAACAAGAGGAGAATAATAATGTCGCTTCATTGGGGTTTCTGGGCAGTTTCAGTTCTGCTTTTGATTTGGTTGCTTTATTGGACTTTAAGAAAGGAATAATAAATGACTTGTGATATTTGTTGTTATGTTCTTATTGGTTTTATTGTCGGTTGGATACTCTGCTGCTGGCGTTGCAGACGCAGAATGAAAAAATACGGAAATAGCTGTGGCTGTTACAGGGACGATGATGATTGCGGCAGCGAAGAATCTGGTAATTAATAATTTCAAAGAAAGAGAAAGGAGGATATTATTATGGCAGGATGGATACTTGGTGGAGCAGCTGGTTTAATTGCTGCGATGAGTCTGTTTGTTTATTTTTTTGGAAGCTCTGGAAAGAGTGAATAATTAACTGCTATAAAGACCTCTAAGAGTGTGTTATAGTTATAATATGAATAACATACTCTTAGTCGGTTTCTATGGTGAAGGTAATCTTGGTGATGAAGCCATTTTGCAGGCTATTTGCCAAAACCTTCCTGAAAATGTGAATCCAATAATTACCTCCGGGGTAAAACAGAATTTTGGTGTTAGCATCCGTCGTCGAGGTCTGCTTTCCTGGCCTTCGTTCCTAATGGCAGCTTCCAAGTCACCATTAACAGTTTTCTCCGGAGGTATTCTTCAAGACTGGTCCTGGGAAGGCGTAACCTTTTTTGCTTATAGAATCATTGCTGCTGCCAAAATGGGATCTGCTCCAGTCCTGTTTGGTGCAGGTATTGGTCCGATACGTAGTGAAAAGGCGAGAAGACTTGTAAAAAAAGCACTTTCCTTTGTAAAGCTTGCATACGTTCGCGATAAAAGCTCATACGATCTGTATAAGAGTCTTTTGCCTGAAGCAAATGTTTATCTTGGAACTGATTGGACCTGGCATTTTGATATCAATAAACAGAAATCTACCGCAGAGCCTAAATTAGCTGTTAATATACGCCAATGGGGAAATGAACAGCTATTGTCAGAGAGTTTTGATATTGTAAAGGCATTTGATGGCGCAAAAGTTGGATTAGCAGCACGCAAAGGCGATGGGAAGCTCATTAAAGATGCTATTGGCTTAGAAGATGTTTCCTGTCCTGAATCATTTGTTTCTTTTGCCGAAGCCTGCAAAGGTTGCAGTCATGGGGTTGCCATGCGCTATCATGCTGCATTGGCTATGATACGGGCGGGTTTGGCAACAAAATTGATTTGTTATGATGATAAGGTTAAAGATTTAGCTTTTTCTGCGGGGATGACTTTAAATAAAAATGGCATTTCTTCGCATTTTAATGCCCCGTCCTGCGATTTTTTTGCCGCCAACGATAAATTATATCAAAACATGAAAAAAGAGTTCTTAAACCTACTTAATTCAATTTATTCTTTTGATGCTTAAGGGCTTGAAAAGGAAACCTCCCCTGCCCCTCCTTAAAAGGAGGGTTTTGAACCCCCTTTTGTAAAGGGGGCGATTTAAAAACCCCCTTTTGTAAAGGGGGGGAGGGGGGATTTTCTTCCCGCCCGAATAAAACAAACAATACCTATCTGTTAATCAGTTCCTATTAAAAATTTCTTCCAGAAAGCTTTTCCCAGAAACAGGCACAGCCTTTATGCGAAGAATGTTGAGGTTAAGCTTCTTTGCGTCTTCTGGCTTGAATTTTATGGCGTCCTTTTCTGTGCATATCAATGGTAAATGCTTTTCCTGAGAAAGCTTACCAAGCATCTCAATGGTATCCTTGCTGTATCTGTCGTGATCTCTGAATTCTTTTTTTGAAGCAACTTTATAGCTTTCTGCTTCAATTTGTGAATAAAAGCTTTCCGGTCTTCCTATGGCTGAAAAAGCTAACACTTCAGAACCTTTTGGCAAATCAGATTTTTCACCGTTATATTTAAAAACGCCTTCACAGACTGTTTGTGTTTTTATTATAGGGACATCAGCAGCTTTTTCTGACAACCATTTCATCCAGAAATCTATTTGTTCTGCTGAAGCAGATTCGCATCTTGTAAGCAATATGACGTTAGCATCCCTTAGACGTTCTACAGGTTCACGCAATCTTCCTGATGGAACAACCTGAGCTTCTTTGGCTGCTGACATTGCATCCCAGAGTATTATGTTGAAATCTTTATGCAGACGTCTGTATTGAAAACCGTCATCAAGCAGAAACAAATCTGGCGAAAAGCGACTTTCGCCTAATATGGCGGCATGGTGGCGATTTTTCCCCACAAGCACAGGAATTTCTGGAAACCTTTGATTCAGCATCAAAGCTTCGTCTGTTAGTTCAAACGGGTGCTCACCGTCTCCGTATAGCTCGTAAAAACTCTTTTCCCAGGGACATCTGTAACCTCTGGTTAGAACAGCCACTTTCTTTTCGGGGTGTTGTTTTTCTAGTTCTTTTAAAAGCTCGAAAAGAACGGGTGTTTTGCCTGTTCCGCCCATACTGAGGTTGCCGATTGATACTACCTTTGCCTTAGGTCTAAGAATCAGGAAGTCGAAGGTTTCAAAAAATAGTCGTTCAATAAAGGAAAGGAAAGAATATATCTTACTGAGAATACTCATCAGAACTCAACCGCCTTATGAAAATTGCGATCAGGTTCAATTACTCTGAGCTCGCTGTTCGAAGTGCGTATAAGTATTAAATCGTTTTTCAAAAGCAGTTGGTGGATTTTGTTCTGGTCATAGCTTATGAGGCCTTTCCAGGTGAGTTCACCGATGTTATGTGTTTCAATAGGCATTCGGTCTATATATTCCTCCATCAATGGGGCCAAATCTTTCCCAAGTTGGTTTTTAACACTTGGATTAAGCTTTATGCCAAATGGGTTGATGAAAAGATACAAGTAAACCATTGTGGTGATAGCAAGGAGTCCACCCATTTGAAACTGTATGGGAAGAGGCTTTTGATCTGAGAAAAGCTTTATTGAAAGGAAAAAGCCCATTGTTACAAAAATAGGTGTTGTAGCTGATGATGCAAGAGCGAAGAAACCTGTGATTACATAGAAGGCAAGATGTGGCAGATCCTGCTTTGAAAGTCTTCCAAGGTTTATAATGTTTACAATCAGGAATATTCCGGCAAGAACGTATAGAATGTTCATTTCTGAGGTCGGCAGGAAATTCCAGTTGAAGATAGAATCGCTATTAATAGTTGCCCACAGTCCTTCTGGAAAAAGCAGACCGCCTAGAGCAGCGAAAACAATACCAGTGAGCTTGTATTCCTTGTCTAATAATATATTACAGAATATGAGGGAAAGCAGTATCGGAGTGTTCAGACCCAGCCAGCTTGCTGCAGTCATAATTGGTATAAATGTGAGCCCTGGTTTGTTCCGTAGCAGTTTGCTGTCAAATAGCGATAGCAAACCTAATATGAATATCATGGTTAGTAGCGTTCTGAGATTCATGAACGCTTGCATGGTAAATGTGAATAACGATAAACCTATAAGGCCTGGCAATGGTTCCTTGTTCCTGAATATCCAGATGCACATTATCGAACATATTAAAAAGTAAATAATGTGGTAAATGGCTTTCAGACCAAGTAGTGATATGCTTGAATCTGATATTAGAAGCGCTATTGATTCAGGAAATAAAATTGAAGATGATGTTGGGGCAAAATCTCTGGCAATAGCTAGTTCCCAGAAAGTACTTGCAGGGAACGGAGCCGAACGCGTAAAAAAGAACAAAACGACAACCGTCGCTATGATGGTTGCCATTCTGTTCCATTCTATTGGTTCTTTTATGGAAGACCCTGCTTTGGCAGAGCCTTCCTTTTGTGTCATTGTCTGCACAAGATTTTGTCCGTCAGATTTTATTTATCGAGTCCAAGAATCTTTTCTGGTTTGCAGGGCAAGTTGCGGATTCTGACGCCAGTTGCATTGTAGATAGCGTTGGCAATAGCCGGAGCAACGCACATCAGTGGAACTTCACCGAAGCCCTTAGCACCGTAAGGACCTTTGCTGAATGGATGTTCTACGATGATTGGATCGATTTCTGGAGCGTCTTCGGTTGTTGGAAGAATGTAGGTAGAGAAAGAATTGTTCAACATTCTGCCATCTGGGGTATGAAGAATTTCTTCTGTTGTGCCATAGCCCATGCCCTGAAGAGTGCCGCCTTCAATCTGACCTTCAACCTGCTGTGGGTTGATTGCTTTACCCATATCGTGGGCTGAAGTAATCTTGGTTACTGAATACATGCCAGTTTCCATGTCTACTTCAACTTCTGCAACGTTAGTGCAGTAGCTGTAAACATAATATGCCTTACCCTGACCATTTTCTGGGTTACGGTAAGATTCCGGAGCCTTGAACCAACCATAGGCGATTGGCTGCATGCGCTGCTGATAAAGCTTATTTACAACTTCCTGGAAAGTGAACTTCTGGCTGTTATTGCCTTCTTTTACCCAGGCAACGCCATTTGTGAGTTCAACCTTTTCGGCTGGAACACCGAGAAGTAAACCGGCTGCTTCAAGAAGCTGAGGTCTGAGTTCCTTAGCTGCACACATGATAGAGTTACCTGACATGAAAGTTGTGCGGCTTGCAACTGTTGGACCTGAGTCAGGAATAATTGCAGTATCTGTTTCTATAACATTTACGAGTTCATATGGAGCGCCAAGTGCGTCTGCTGCAATCTGGGCAAGAATGGTTCTGGCACCCTGACCCATTTCAACGTTACCTATAGCTACGCGAACGCTACCATCCTGGAGAAGCATAATGCTTGAGCAAGAGCGGTCAATAGCGATACCGCCAGCACCGAGACCAACACCGTAATAAACGCTGGCCATACCGATACCCTTGCGGATAGTGCCCTTCTTTTCTGAAGGCTTCTGCCATTTCTGTTCCCAACCAGATTTTTTGGTTGCTTTTTCGATGGTTTCCTGCAAACCACAGGATTCATCAAGAACCTGACCAGTTGCAGTTGTGTCACCGATTCTGTAACCATTTTGCTGGCGGAGTTTCAAAGGATCAATATTGAGTTCTGCAGCGATTTCGTCCATCATGGTTTCTGCTGCAAATACAGTCTGTGGAGAACCGAAGCCGCGGTATGCGCCGCATGGAACCTTGTTAGTGCATACACCATAAGCATGGATGCTTACGTTATCGCAATTGTATGGACCCAATGCGTGAACAGTACCACGAAGAAGGACGATTGGAGTAAGGGTAGCGTATCCGCCGGCATCCATATAATACTTTATGTCTGCTGCGAGAAGATTACCGTTTTCGTCTGTGCCGACCTTCATCAGAATTTTGCCAGGATGACGCTTAGAACTTGCGGTGATGTCTTCATCACGCTTGTAAATAAGCTTGGCTGGTCTGTTGAAAAGCTTGGCTACGATTGTTGCCTGGCCTGAAACAACAGATGGGAAGTCTTCCTTGCCACCAAAACCACCACCAGTAGTAGTCTGAACGATTCTTACCTTGTTCTTGTCAATGCCGCCTGCAACTGCAACTGCATCGTGAACATAGTATGGGCACTGCATGCTGCCGTAAACAGTCATTGAACCTTCAATGCCTGGAACAGCTACACAGCCGTTGTTTTCAAGGTATGCGTGTTCCTGGTATGGGGTTGTATATTCGCGTTCGAAAATGTGAGCGCATTTTTTGAAGGCTTCTTCTGCATTACCTCTTTCGATTGTATAGGTAGAGCAGATGTTGTCATCACCATAAATCTTTGGAGCATTTGGCTTCAGAGAATCTTCAATAGTGAGGCTTGGTGTAAGTGGTTCACAGTTGATTTTAACCAGTTTGCCAGCTTCTTCTGCATGTTCGTAGGTATCAGCAACTACAAGAGCTACTGGTTCGCCATGAAAATGAATATAATCCTGGGCCAGATATGGTTCGTCAAGCTTTACCAAAGGTATTGAGTTCTTGCCGGGAATCATATCATAGGTTACAACGCCTAAAACACCAGGCATTTTTTCTGCTTCTGTTTTGTCTACGCCAAGCAATTTGCCGTAGGCAATTGTAGAACGAACAGTATAAATGTGGACTAATTCTTCACCGAAGTCATAATCGTCAATATACTTTGAAACGCCCTGAAGCTTATCGTAAGCGTCTTTTCTAGGAACTGAAGTGCCAACTACCGTCATGGTGACCTCCTGACAGGTATTCGTTAAAATCTAGCAGCCAACATGGCTGTTAGTAACTTTCTCCAATTAAGAATTCAAATCAGAATTTAAAAACATATTTGAGAACAATCATTATAACAACAACAGCTACAAAGAATATTATCTTACTCTTTGCTTCTGCTGCTGGGTCATGCTTACCCTGAAATGTCTGTTCGCCGTTGTCTACTGATTCATTAGTGTATTCGTTGCTATTTTTGTTTTCGTAATCTTCCATTTTATATCTTCTAATCCTTAATAGGTGTATTTAAAAAAATAACATAAGTGTACCTATGTTGCAAGATAAGTAAGAAAATTTTATATAAGTAGAGTATAAAGTATGTTTCAATACTGCTGTTGGCATAGTTGGCGTAGTTGGCTCTGCCGAGCGTCGCGACCTAAAATTCTTGTCTTTTACTCTATTTTATGGCATATTCTTAGGTTGAAAAAATATTAATAAAGGTAAGGTCAGGCAATTATCCATGCATCTTAAGTCATTGGAGCTGATGGGCTTCAAGTCCTTTGGCCATAAGACTGTTTTTGATTTTACTCCCGGTTTAACTGCCATTATTGGTCCTAATGGTTCGGGAAAGAGTAACGTTTGTGACGCCATTCGCTGGGTTCTCGGCGAACAGAGCCCAAAGGCTCTCCGCGGCACAAAAATGTCGGAAGTTATTTTCGCAGGTTCTTCAGAACACAGACCCTCTGCTTTTGCGCAGGTTAAGCTTGTTCTTGATAATGAAGACCATACAATGCCGGTTGATTACACAGAAGTTAGCATTGGCAGACAGCTTTTCCGCTCTGGCGAAAGTAACTACATTGTTAACAATACTAGAACACTTCTCAGCAATGTAAAAGAAATGTTGATGGATACTGGTATCGGTAAGGATGGCTACTCTGTCATCGGGCAGGGTGATATCGACGATATCATTTTCCAGAGAATTCAGCCAAGACGTGTTCTTATTGAAGAAGCTGCAGGGATAACCAGATTTAAGCACCGCAAGCAGAACGCTCTGACCAAGCTTGACCATACTCGCGGTAATATGACCCGTATCACTGACATTATTTCAGAAATTGAAAGTCAGTTGGGCCCGTTGGCTGAACAGGCAGAAAAGACCAGACAATATCAGGCTTTGGCTGCAGAAATCCGCCAGTTAGAAATAGACCTTATCCTTTATGACCTTAATTCTCTTTATGCTGACAGAGCTAATATTGATTCCATGAGAGTCGGTCTGCTTTCTAAGATTGAAGAAATCGAGCAGTTCATTAATGAAGTTGATGAAAAGAAAGCTGCTGCTAAGGCTAAGTTTGATGAATTCAACACCATTCTCAATGGCAAGCAGAGCGAAGTTGAAAATATTGACCGTCAGGTTGGCGCTCGCAATGAAAACATCAACAAGCTTCTTCAGAGTATTAAATCACAGCAGGCTCGCAGTCAGGCAATTAAAGAAGAACTAGCAAGTCTTGAAGATACATTGCTTTCAGGCAATCAGTATATTCAGAATGCTGTAAGCCGTTTGAATTCCACCGAAAGCAGTGAAGCTCAGTATGAAAGCAAGATTCAGGAATTAGAAGACAATATTGCTAGCGTTAATAAAGAATTAGATGCTCATTATGCTGCCTTCGCAAAAGACCAGAATACTTCAGTTCAGACTGCTATGCGCATTGCAGAACTGAAAACAAGCATGAATGTTGCTGAACAGCAGATTACCCAGTTGACTAATCAGCTTGATAGAGGTCAGGGCAATGTTGATAGAGCCAAGGACGCTATAAACGACCTTAAAGAACAGCTTTCAAAGCTTGAAAAAGATATCAATTCAATGACTCACGAAGTTGAATCTAATAAGAATCAGCTCAACATTGAATATAATAAGCTTGCTACCGTTGAAAAGGAATGCAAGGCGGCCGAAGATGAACTGAACGGTGTTACCTTCCAGATTCAAACCAACAGAAACCGCAAGTTGGTAACCGAAGAACTGATGCATAGTGAAAGAAGCGGTATTTACCGTGGTGTTCAGGCTGCATTGGCTCTAAAGGATACTGGCAAATTGCCTGGTATCTGCGGTATCGTAGGCGAATTGATTAAGGTTCCTAATGGTTATGAATTGGCCATGGAAACTGCTCTTGGCACTAATATCCAGAGTATTATCACAAATAACGGTGATACTGCATCGAAGGCAATCGCTCATTTGAAGCAGATGAATGCTGGTAGAGCAACCTTCCTGCCGTTGGATATGATGAAAGCAGCACCGGCTCTTGAAAAGCCAAACTATAGAGGCTGCCTCGGTGTTGCTCTTAACCTCATCAGTTTTGATCCAAAGTATTACATGGCATTAAGCAGCTTGTTAGGCCGTGTTCTGATTTTTGATAATCTTGAAAATGCCAGAGGCTATGCTGGGGTGACAAGAAACTTTGGTCGTATTGTTACTCTTGAAGGCGATGTAGTCAATCCGTCTGGTGCAATGACAGGCGGTGGCGATGGTAAGAAGGCTGGCGGTATTTTAAGCCGTAAGCGCGAATTAGAAAATATTATTTCTACTATCACTTCTCTTGAAAGTAAGGAAAGAACCCTGAAGATGCAGTTCAGCCGTCTGAATGGCGACAGAGTTCATCTTCTGGAATCTACTCAGAGAAGAGAAAAAGAAATCTTTAACCGCGAAAAATCTATTCAGTTCTTTACTAGCCAGTATGAACAGGTTTCCCAGAATTTAGCAACAAAGCAGGCTGAATTTGATAACATGTCTGCTGACCGTGCTGATTTGGAAGCAGGCCTTGAACGCTATAAGAAGGAATATGCTGACGATAGCGTTGAACTAAAGACATTGGAACAGCAGAACAAAGACCTTTCTAAGGCTCTTGCCAGTCAGAAGGATGCTGAAGCTGCCATTAAAGCTCGTTGGAGTGCTTTAAACGACATGATCAACAGCAAGAAGATAGAACTTGCTCAGATTGTTGAACGTAAGAAAGCTATTCAGAAGGAAATCGACGATGCTAATAGACGCCAGAGAGATTCTGAAGACAGAAAGGTTCGTGCTAGAGAAGAAGTTGACCGCTTAGACCAGAAGAGTCAGATTGGCGAAAAGCAGGTTGAAGCTCTTAATGCTGAAATAGATGAGCTCAATAAGCAGCGCGCAGTTCTTGTTTCTGAAATAGAAGCTATTCAGGGTGAATATGCTGAAATAGCCAAAGAAGTTGAACAAATTGACAAAACCTATCAGAGCCGCGTTAAGATTATTGACGCTAATCGCAAAAAGTTAGGCGAATTAGATGTTAAGCTTGCTGAAATCAACACTCATATTTCTACTAAGGAAGGCACTCTTAATGGTAACTATGCTTACAATGAAGATCCAGCCCTCTTTAATCCAAAGAAATATGATAGTCGCGAAGACCTTGCTGGAATGATTTCTTCCAAGGAATTCGAAAAGATGGCTCTGGGTCAGGTTAACCCGCTTGCTATTGAAGACTACGAAAAGGCTAAGGAAAGATTTGATTTCCTTAATGCTCAGTTAGACGATTTGAAGGAAGCTGCCGGTTCTTTGGAACAGCTCATTGACGAAATAGAAAAGACTTCCTCTGAAAAATTCATGGAAGCCTTCAATCTCATCAATAAAGCATTCGAAGGTATTTTTGAAATCCTGTTCCCAGGTGGAAGCGGAACCTTGAAGCTTTCTGACCCGAATGATGTTTTAAATTCCAATGTTGATGTTGTTTGCCGCTTACCAGGCAAAAAGCTTACTACCTTGGAACTTTTCTCTGGCGGTGAAAAATCAATGATTTCACTAGCTCTTCTGTTCTCTATTCTTGAAGTTAAACCACCGGCCTTTTGTCTGCTGGACGAAGTTGAAGCAGCTCTTGACGAAGCTAATGTTAAGCGCTTCAACCGCATGCTCCGCTCTTTTGCTGACAAGACCCAGTTCCTTGTTATTACCCACAATAAGGAAACAATGCAGACTGTTGACGTCATTTATGGCGTTACAATGCAGAAGGGTGGTATCTCTAAGCCTATTTCCATCAGACTTGAAGATA
Source organism: Candidatus Avigastranaerophilus sp. (assembly GCA_045639725.1). Taxonomy (GTDB): domain Bacteria; phylum Muiribacteriota; class Ozemobacteria; order Ozemobacterales; family Ozemobacteraceae; genus RUG334. The sequence continues at coordinate 25,123 of JAZUDR010000027.1, forward strand.
ACGACAAGATTAAGGAATTTACTGTTGATAAGAAGGGGCAGGCTAAGGAACGCGTTACCAAGCTTTCCGGTGAAGCTGCTGCATAGGAGTTTGATAAATGAGTGACGAACCAAAAGAATTGGTAGAAACAGAAAATAAAGCTGTTGCAAAAACCATAGACAATACACAGTCTCAGGCTTCTAAGCCCTGGGATGAATCAAGGGTTGTTGTATTCCTTATCGGTTTTTGTCTGCTGATTGAAGGTCTGCTTATTTATTTTCAGGCTGGTGCTTCACAGATACTTGTTGCTGCAGTAACAGGTCTTGGCGGTTTGGTAATGCTTTTGATGGCTTGGCTATTCCCATTTGAGCTTCCGGCAGATAGCACTGAAAAGGATACTCTGGAAACAGAAGAAGACAGTGATGAAATAGAGGCAGAAGATCAGCCAAAGGCTATTGAAGCCTCTAAGGAAACAATATCAACCGATGATACAGCAAAGAGAGAAGTTGCTAAACCGGAGAAAGCTGCAGAAACAGCAGAAACAGCTAAGCAGGAAGAACTTCCAAAGCAGGTAGAAGTTGTAAAGGCAGAAGAACCTGCTAAGCCAGAAGAACCACAGGAAAGTTGGTTCCAGAGACTTTCCAAGGGCTTAACCAAAACCAGGACAGGCTTTATCGGAAAGCTGAAAGACCTTGTTCTTGGCACCACAAAGATCGACGACGACCTTATGGATGAACTGGAAGAAACCCTGTTTGAAGCTGATATAGGCGTTAAAACTACTGAAGAGCTTCTTGATAATCTTAAGAAAAAGGTTGCTGATGAAGATATTAAAGACCCTCAGGTTATTTATGCAACTCTTCGTGATCAGCTCCGCTCCAAGCTTTCAAGATATACAGAAAAGCCAAAGTTTAATGAAAACGGTTTGACTGTATTTCTTGTAATCGGTGTTAACGGTGTTGGCAAGACTACTACTATTGCTAAGCTTGCCAATAAGTATAAGACTGATGGCAAAAAGGTTATGCTTGCTGCCGGTGATACATTCAGAGCCGCTGCTATTGACCAGCTCAGAATCTGGGGTGACAGGGTAGGCGTTGAAGTTATCAGTGGTCAGGAAGGCGGAGACCCGGGTGCTCTGGTGTTTGATGCTATTCATGCTGCGAAGAAGCGTGAAGCAGACCTGCTTATAATTGATACGGCCGGTCGTATGCACGTTAAAGCTAATCTTATGGCTGAGCTTAACAAGATTCTTAAGATTGCCCAGAAGGAAAGCGATGGCGGACCACAGGAAATTCTGCTTG
>JAZUDR010000028.1:0-21021 GCA_045639725.1 Candidatus Avigastranaerophilus sp.
TGCTAGTTGCTAAAGATGATGTCTTAGGTCGTAAGTTACAGGACCTTGAATTACCAACCCGTGCCCGCGCCCCGAAGAACAACTGAAACAAATGTTAAAATCACCAGAAAAAATATGGGTTTACGAAAATTGGAGTGGTGAAAAACCAACTCTGATAGGTTATCTTTTTGTTGATAAAATAAGGGGTAAAGAGCAGGTTTCCTTTGAATATAGTTCCACCTGGTTGAAAAGTAGCCCATATAATTTTGTAATAGACCCTGATTTGGGTTTGTATAGTGGCAGGCAATATGTTCCATTAGACAAGACATTGTTTGGATTGTTTTCTGATTCCTGCCCAGATAGATGGGGTCGTCTATTAATGAAAAGACGAGAGGCTATTCTTGCTAAACACGAAAAAAGAAAACCTGCTAAGCTATCAGAAATAGACTATTTATTAGGAGTTTTTGACGATTCAAGAATGGGTGCTCTTAGATTTACTATTGAAGAAAAAGGACCTTTTCTTTCTTTTGAGAAAGATTTGGCTACTCCCCCATGGGTATCTTTAAGTAAACTTGAGACTGCTTCTTTGGCTTTTGAAAATGATGAATCTGGCTTAGAGGAAAAATGGTTGAATCAGTTGCTGGCGCCAGGTTCTTCTCTCGGGGGAGCAAGACCTAAGGCAACTGTATTAGCTCAGGATAACTCTTTGTGGATTGCTAAGTTCCCTTCAAAGCATGATGAATATAATGCCGGTGCATGGGAAAAAACGGCATCGGATCTTGCTGCTTTATGTGGTCTAAATGTCCCTGAAAGCAAGCTTGAAACTTTTTCGAGAGCAGGTTCGACATTCTTAGTGAAGAGATTTGATAGAAACGGTTCAAAACGAATTCATTTTGCTTCTGCAATGACAATGTTGGGAAAAACTGATGGCGAAGAAAATGCAAGTTATCTTGATATTGCTTCTTTTCTTAAATCATACGGTTCAGAGCCGAAGACTGATTTGGTTGAATTGTGGAAGCGAATAGCGTTCAATATGCTGATAACTAATTCCGATGACCATTTAAGAAATCATGGCTTTATTTTAACTAAGACAGGTTGGCGGCTTTCCCCTTTATATGACGTAAATCCGACTCCTTATGGTGACTGTTTGTCTCTATTGATTGACGAAAATGATAACAGCATTTCAAAGGAATTACTTATGTCGGTAACCAGTTATTTTGGCATTTCAAAAGCAAAAGGCGAATCTATTTTTAAAGATATGCAGCAAATTATTTCTATTAATTTAAACAAAATAGCAAAAGCCAATGGCCTCTCATCTTCCGCTATAAAACACATGCTACCAGCTTTCAAATTATGCTATGAATGAAACAGTAAATCTTTCAGTAAAAATATTTTAGAACGGTATAAAAGAACAAAAATTCCGATAGGCTCTGATAGTAATTCGATATAGGTTGTTCTTTTGTTATAATTAAATGTGAAACTTGTCTATTTATAAATAAGGAGCGAGGCTAATGACAGCATTGCAACAACAGGCAATAGATATTTTATGTCGTTTCCCGGAAGAAAATCTGACTGAAATCATCAGCATATTGAAGAAAATGGCAGCAAATAAAGGCATTGAAACTGTTTCTAATATATCTGCCATAGAAGCGTTTCATGAATTAGAAAAAATGAGCTCAGAAATAGCGTCAAAACTGCTTTCTGATTTTGATGCCGAAAAAGAAATAGAACAAAAAATCAGATAAAACGACGGTATTAAGGTCTTGCATGGAAATAAATAATAATCATCCTGTTCGCGATATTTCTTACAAAGAAGCAAAGAAATTCTGTCGAAAACTGAATTCTCTCCTTGATAAAACAAAGATAGCAAAGCACCTTATTCCAGATAATTATCATTTTGACTTACCAACAGAGGCTCAGTGGGAATATGCCTGCCGTGCTGGTTCTGTCGCTGCATTCAACAGTAATGAAAATATGGTTGTTCCGAAAAACGAAAATGATATAGAAGCAAATTCATTTGTTCAGAAACTTGCCTGGTATAGCGGCAGTCAGATTTCGCCATGGATTGCAGATTTGATTCGTGAGAAGTGGCTTAATTACTATGAAAAGACAGAAATGCCACAAAGATTTCAGGACATTCAAAATGAACGCTGGGCAGGGATATGTAATTTACCATAAAGCGTTTAATGGGCGTTGATGGAGCTATTCAACCAAATTTGCCACATGAAAGCTTTGAAGGCTTTTGTGATACCCCATTAACTGCTGCTGCAGGCTCAACATCTCACCCAGAAATAATTAAGATGCTTGTAAAAGCAGGTGAAAACCTTCATGACCGCAATGAAGATGGTTACAATCCTCTCCAATGCGCTGCTTTTTTCAACAACAATCTGGATGTTCTTAAAGCGCTTTTGAAAGTCAGTTCAAAAGAAGATTTCTATGCCATCTGTCGTAGTGACGAAAGTGAAGATGCTTTACATCTTGCTTTGTTACAAAATCCAAATACGGAAATGATTAAAGCGCTTATTGACTATGACCCTAATCCTCTGAAAGATAAGGACTATTTTACCAAATTGTTGAGTTTTGTTGCAGCTCATAAGCATTTTAATGTAAATCCTAATTTCAATGAAACTGTAGATTTTTTAATAGAAAAAGGAGCTGAAATTAATAAAACAGTGAAAGAATACAAGAACAGAAGAGTATATATTTATGACTCGGCATTGTTTGAAGCAATACGATACAATGAAATTGAAGCAGTAAAAAAGCTATTAGACTGTGGAGCTGACGTTAATCAAACAATAGAAGGAGAAAATGGAACTATCACCCCTCTTATGGCTTGCTTGGAAATAAACCGAGAAGCTTCTAAGGTCATACCGTTTATGCAGTTTTTGTTGGAAAACGGAGCCGATGCTTTTGCTATAAATAATTACGGATATAATGTGGCTATGCTTGCTGCTAAAAAAGGAGCATTAGAAGAATTAGAGTTTCTTGTAGAGTATAACAAGGAACTGCTTTTTTCAGTAAACCAATCAGTCATGTTTAATGTTTTAAATAACTGCGTCATAAATCATAAAAATGATGAAAGAAATAAGGAATATTGTAAAATTATTTGTCTTTTGCATAAAAGCGGAGTGAATATAAATATAAATGATTCCTATGGGCAAAACATTATTGTAAATGCTTTAAAATTATATAATATCCATGTAGTGGACTGGTTAATCGGTTATATGAACAGTGAAAAAATCATATTCAGCGAAGAAGAAGCAGAAAATATTAAGATTGATATTGCAACCTACTGGGGAACTTCTGACAATGATAAAGTCTTTTTGCTTGATATGTTTAATTTCTATTTAAAAAACGGCAATGGAAAATAATAATCACAATTCGATAAATTATGACATTCTTAATCTGTAAAATAAGAATATGAAAGTTTTTAAAATCAGGCTAAGAAAAGAAGGCTTAGCTATACTTAAAGTGTTTTAAGGCTTTGAAATTTGTTTGATGTTGTTTTACTGTTATTTGCAAATATTGTTTTAAAAAGGAATCCTGGGCTGTCACGACGGCGAGACTATTCTTTAAGAATTTATCCCGCGCAGTCACGACAGCCTATATTTTTTTATTTATTAAATTTGAAACTCTAACTTATTGATTGACGTCGACTTATAGAGTATTTATAAGTTAATACCGGTTAAATATCTAGGAGGTATTGTTGTATGAATGGTTTTGATAATGAACTTTATGGACCAATAATTAAAGTTATTGGTATTGGTAAAGGCGGATTGTGTGCTCTTAATAAGATAATAGATGCAAAACTGACAGGACTTGATTATATTGCTTTTGATAAGAACGGTGAAAATCTGACAGATAGTAAAGTATCAAATAATTTTGTAGTAGCTGATAAATCCGATGATGAGATTGATAATTGGCTAGGCAATCTGCTTGAAAACACAGATCTTCTATTTATTCTAGCTGATATAGGCTGCGAATTTGCTTCTACCTATGCCGAAAGAATAGCAACTGCTGCTAAGAGAAAAAATATATCTTTGTCGGTTACTATTGTCTCCAAAAACAGTGGTAGTAAAAACAGCAATAGTATTGAAAAGTTGTCTGAAGTCTCTGATTCTCTTATTGTTATTGATAATAACGGTTTGATAAAAGATAATCAGAACGAAATATCCATAGAAAAATCCTATGATTTGGCCGCAGAAAAAATGAAAGATGCCGTTGAAGGAATTTCACAGATTATTACTGTGCAAGATCTAATCGGTGTAGACTTTGCAGATGTTAAAAATGTACTTAAAGATTCGAAAAACATACATTTTGTTTCCGGTTGCTCAGAAAATACTGAAATGGCAGCTACAAAAGCAAAGGAAGAACTTTTAAAAGCAGATGCCAATATAATAGAAAAAGCTCTTATAACTATTAAATCTGGTAATGAACATTTGGGGCTTAGTGAATTAAACAAAGGCTTAGCTATCATAAGAGATATTGCCAAAGAAAACAGCGATATTATTTTTGGCATCAATAGATGTAACGAAAAGCTTTGGCAAAACCAAGTAAAGCTTTTCATCGCTGCTGTAATTGGCAAATAATAAAAGAATACTGTTAAATACCCCAAGAATAAAAAAGCCTCGGCGATGTGCCGAGGCTTTTTTATTAATCTTATCTTACAGCAATAGCTGCTTTGAGTTTTTCGCGATAGCGATCAAATTCTGCCTGAGACTTTGAAGGAATTGCGCGTTCAGTTTCTGCTGCGTAATTGAGTTCTCTGAGAATTCTGCGGTAAAGTGGATTAGTTGGATCCTTCTTGGCCTGACCGATAATCTGGCCGAGGCTACCGAACTTACCCTGCTTGGCTTCGTCTACTACCTTGCGGATAGTTGCGAAATTGCCCTGAGCAGCAAGCATGTCATCCCAAAGAGTGTCCTTGGCAAATCCAAGGTCCTGATAGAGCCATGGGCAATACCAAGAATCAGAGAAGTAAATTGCAATACCCTTAGCTTCAGTGCGGCGGCCAGTCCATCTGTTAGCAACGATAAGTTCCTTGCCTGCTGCAGTAAGCTTAGTCATAGCGGTCTTCAAAGCTTCATCAACATACTGCTTCTTGAATTCTTCATAAGTTGCAGCACCAGTATCGGTGTTCATGTTTTCGATGAAGTGGAGAAGGTCCATGTTTTCTGGATATGCAAATCTCTGAGTGTAGTTGAAGGTCTGCTTGAAGAGACGTGAATAGTCTTTAGACATACCAACCTTTGCAAAACCATTGATTGCATCGATGAATTTCGGGAACTTGCTCATTTCAAGAGCTGACTGAGTAGAATCTGCTCTGCCCTGACTGCCACCGTTGTAAGAATCACCGAAGGCTTCAACCCAGTTAATAGCAAATGCTTTTGGAGTCATACCCTTCTTGAAACCCTTAAGGATATCATCATATGGAGCGCCTTTACCAGGTTCGGTTTCTTCTGAAGCAACCATATAATCAACATGATCTTTTACGGCATAAGCAACTTCAACCATCTGCATCAAGCAAGCGTCGAAGCAGAGAACATCAACCTTCTTACCAAGAATGTCGGTTGCTTCCTTCATTGCAACGGTAAGGTCGTTAGTGGTGATGTGGTTGCGGCTTGAGTCGTCATAAGAAATACCTTTTACTACAGGAGCTTGCTTGTCCCCGTCCTTCCAACCAGAACCGTGATTCCAGAAAGAAAAAGCGTAGTGCTTTGCAGGATAGTTTTCCTTAACGAATTTGACGAATTTTACAAATTCTTTGTAATCGCCCATGTCGAGTTCGCCCATGTCTTTTACTTTATTGATTTTGTAGTTTTCAATGTAGTTAATCTGGGCTGGACCCTGTTCGCGGTCAATGAGAGTAACGATGTTCAAATTTTCGTTTGAACCGAACTTGCTCATTTCTTCCTGATCCTGAACGCCAAAGCGGTCCAGGTTGTTGTCTGCGTTAAGGAATACTGCCAAAGTCCATTCTTTTTCTGCAATGTTTCTTTTAACAGTTTTCTTGGTGGTAGCTGCGTCAGCACTGATGCTAGCACAACTCAATAAGGCGGCAAGAGCCAATATAGCGGTCTTTTTCATGTCGTCTCCTTATAAATTTGTTAGGTTATGAAACGCGATTATTTGATTGTACACAAATGCGACAAGCACGTCAATAGTAAAACAATAAAAAAACGATAAATATAGCTTTTGGCCGAGAAAACAGCCAGACATTTAGATTCTATAGCAGTGGATGTATAAGGGTGATTTTATAGGCTTGTGGCTATTGGCCGAGAAAGCAGATTGGTTTTGTGCAACGAAAGTTGCCATCGAGTATGCGTCTGCATGCCATCGACGGCGTCAGCCGACATCGAGCACGAAGTGCCATCGAAACCTCATCGAGAAAATTCGATGACACCAAAGGTGTTCGATGTGCCTGAAGGCTCGATGACAGCAAGCTGTTCGATGTGATGCTTTCACATCGAGAATAACTACAGCCGAAGACTAATTCATAGTCGCACAAGCGACTCACCAGTCTCAGAACTGGCTGCGGACCATTATAAGACGCTTCATTTCAAAGCTTTCTGCTACAGCAGTCTTTTTATCCTTTGCTGAAACCTTCAATTCAACAAACATACCATGTCTGACCTGTTCAAAACCAGTTTCAACAGCAAACTTAGTAAAATTAAGTTCGATTTTATGACCACTGCAGAACACTGAGTTCTCTTTGGAACCATCGCTCATTTCTACATTTCTAGTTACACTATCTGCACCAACAGAATAAGTGACCGTACCTGAACCGCTGGAAGAGCGTGCATTAAACATTTTCCAACGGGCTGACTTGTCTTTCTCATTGTTCTGGGGGTCCAATATATCTGTGGCCCTAAGCAGGTCATACTCAATCTGAGACATAAGAATAGAAGCAGCTTCCATGTTAGCCTGATGAGCCAGGCCCTTGGTAGAGCCCTTCATACCAGCACTAAGCAGGTTCATGATTCCGCACAAAAGCAGAGCAGAGATAATAATACCTATTGTAAGCTCAATAAGGGTTACCCCTTTTCTTCTTGTAATCATCTGTCTGCCACCAGTCCAGTCATCTGAAGTTTGCGCTTTTCCTTTTCGCCAGGCTGCTGCCATTGAACAGTTACTGTAATAGTCTTGTAATGGAAAGGCCAGTCGCCATCCTTGAATTCCTTTATTGAGATGGTTCTTGAGAAGATGCTGTTTTCTTCAAGGTTCAAATCTATAACATGGTCACCCGCATTGATTTTCAGATTTTCCGGAACCTTGTTATCTGTCGGTTTCAGAAAATCGTCATCGTATTTTAGTGCATTACAGAAAGCGATAACGTTGGAAGCATGCTGCTGAGCAAGAATTTCGTTCCTGTTTCTTATGGTGCCGCTGCTACTTCTAGAAAGAAGTGTCAGAACCGGTACAAGAAAAATTATCAGAACTCCGCAAACTATGCAGATTTCTATTAACGAAAAGGCTTTTCTATTTTTTCTTGTCATATTCATAATCAGTCAAACATCTTCGGATTATCTTTAAAACTGAACATAAGCAACGGCTTTTCTGTGCGGTCTTCTGCCGGCTTAGCCTTATCTGGCAGAGCAGAAAGCTCATCCTTATAGTTAATCCAACAGCCTGCTGCCAGATGTTCAAGGCTATTAATCTTCTTCATTACTACGTTTCCGTTAATCTTAATATCGCCATCAGTAGCCTTGCCAAGAAGTCTGACCTGGCCACCACCAGCAATAAGAGAAGCATCAATGTGAGTAACACCAGCTTCAATATTAATCTTCCCAGAAAGAGCAACAAGAGTCAAATGTGCATCGCCCACAGCCTTAACATCGCCTTTAACACATATATCACCGCCATCAACAATGATACCGCCGTTACTGATAACATTACATTTGTTGATGTTAATCTCAAGAGTGGAATCACTCTTCACATAAACCCAGCCGTTAAGATTCAGTTCATTGTTATCAAGCAGACCTTTCTTGTTGAAGTAAGATTCGATATTGTCACCTGCTGCGGTAACAGAAGTAGTATAAGCAATTCTCTTATTATTAGTGCTGTCTTCGCTGCAGTCGATAGAAAGCTTTGACGGGTCGAGGAATTTGTCCATTGATGTCAGGTCAGCATCTGAAACTATGTCACGATAACCCTCCGGAACTGCAGTAAAATCATTGTTGTTACTGCTGTAACCAGCCAGGCTCTTCAATGTAGAGTCACTTACCTGACCCTTAGGATTGGCAGCGGAGTTATTAGTCAGAATATAGAGATAATCCTTGTTATAAGGAGTCTGACTCAATCTTGAAGCATATTTTGAAATATAATCATCATAAGAAAGATTGCCACCCATACAGTTATAGAAGGCAAGAACATCATAACCGGACTCGAAAGCATTAAGACCAGCTACAGAAAAGCCGCAGCCTGAAAGATAGTCATCTTCGTGGTCAATATAGCTCAGGAAGTTCAAATCACCACTTCTACTCTTATAAATTCTGACTGAAGCAAACATTGAGTCAACATGCCCCAGAACCAGTGTCGGAGACTTAGCACCGTCAGTTCCATAAAGTTTGAAAATGGAATGAGACTTGCTCTTCTGGCTATAACCGCCACCAAGCTGAGCCTGCCATGCACGAAGGTTTTCGTCGCTATCGTCATCGCAAAGACCGATATCAGAAGCCATAATACCACCGCCGTCAAAAAGCTCTATTGTTTTCCAATAGCCTTCAGCAGCGCTTGAATTCTTGAAGAAATGGAAGTCTTCGCCGTAGTCGCCCACCCCGTCATCATTCCAACCGCGGGCAATACCAAGAGTAACCGGATCAGACTTTGTCCCACCACCAAGATAAGCAAAGCCACGTGGTGAAAGACAAAGGTCCTTGTAGTTGTCTATGGCTTTATCACTTCCTTTGCCGTTATCGAGAACCCAAGGGCGGTAGGTGGCGCCACTATTAAGATTACCTGTAGACTTGGTGCTTACCAGGTTCAGGCGTGTTTCAGACCCGCCATCAAGAGCGTCTTCAACATAAAGAGTGAACTTTGAAAGAACCGGAATAAGGTTGGCAACTACACGTATCTGTGAAACAAACATGTAGTCTTCCTTAATTGGGTCTTTTGTTCCCGGAAGAACGTGGTTAATCTTCATGTAGACCCTTATTATCCCGTCTTTTTCACGTGGGTATGGAGTCGCTCCATTATATTCAATAGGTTTAAAATCTTTGCTGTTAACTATCCAGCTCAATTCCCACTTGAGTTTGTTTAAACCAGAACCGTTTTCCAATAAAGTCAGAGCATCCTGAGCCCCTGATTTTACCTTGCCTCTTATTGTGCTGGCAAATTTTGTGGTTATGTTTTCAGTGGCTTCTTTTTCCATTTTTTCATACGGAGTGGAAAGAGCCTTCCTCAGCTTGCTGTTAGCATCCTTTAATTCTACATTCTTTATATAATGGTTAGCCAAGGCAGCCAGAGAGGTTGCAAATTCTCTGGCAAGCATAGCGTCACCAAGTTTTTTGGTAGTATGAACCCTGCTGGAGGTGGTCTTCATAAAAGAACCAAGAATAGCCAGCAGAGCAACAAATACACCAGCAACTATTACAATTACACTGCCCCTTTTGCGGCAGCGCATGGTTTTAATCATCATTCAGCGACTGTAGTGGCAAGATTAGCGGCATGAGCGCTCTTATCGAGGTTTCTGCCTATCTTTTCCTGTTCCTTTTTTGGCAATGTAGAGTAATCAACGTCTTCATTTTCAGTTACTTTTATCCAGGAAGAATAGCAGTAACCGCTTACACCGTTAGCAGAAACCTTATACCAGCCACCGCTAACACCTGTAATCTTTACATGGCAGCCTTTTGGAAGACAGGCTATTACTTCGTAACCGTTACCTGGACCTGATCTTACGTTAAGGTCAGAATCGTTGGTTGCAACAACACCGGCAGTAGGATGCTTAGCTGCGTAAACACTGCTATACATCACTCCAACAAAGAGCATAAGGATTAGAACAAAGAGTGAAGCCTTTTTCATTTCGTTTCTTCTCCTGACGTCATAATGTAAGGAACTACTTCAAAAGCTCCTTCCGGGGCGGTTCTGTAATCAGCCTTACCGCGATACATTTCACCGTTTAGGTAATCAATCATGCGATTCATGCCATAAGCAACATCAAACATGTCACGGGCAATAATGTTGCCATCAAGACCAAGCTTAATAACTTCAAAGTAACCCTTAAAGCCGTCTGCCGGAGTGTAGGTTACAAGACATTCACCCTTTTCTTCGTCTACCCACCAGAGTTTGGCGTTAAACATTGGTTCTGTTTCAAGAACTGTTGCAGAAACGACTTTGCCATCAAGACCTGTGGCTACCAGGTTATGCTTCTTGGCTTCCGGTTCATAAGCGAGTCTGTAAAGCTTATCACCGGCACCGACCGACATTCCGGTCCATTCCCAGTTGGTCTTATAAAGGAATTTGCCAGAGGCATCGAAAGCAAATATTGCGCGGGCACCGCTATCAGCTACGAAAATATTGCCAGCAGCGCCAACTTCGATTCTATTAAACTGAGAAAAGCCTTCATTAGTGATTTCCGCCAGCTTCGTGCCATCCTTGGAATACTTAACAAGCTTTCTGGTATGACTGTCAGCCAGCCACCATGCTTCTACTGCGCCAGCTTCGTTATATGCAGGAGCAAAGTCTTCAACAAGAGTATTGAGCGACGGGAATTTTTCATCCTTCTTTGTAGTCGGATTAGTGTAAGTGGCTTCGTCATACCCTTTCTTTACACCTTCAGGGAGAATAGAGAATTCGGAAACAAGCTTGCCATCTTTTTTATTGAACTGCATAAGCTTGCCACCAACGCTATCGATAACACAAATTTTATCTTCGGCTAATCTGAAAGACATTGGTCCAAAGGGAACCGGGTCCTGAAGACCAGGATATCTGACAGAATTTATATAATCAACCTTGCCGGCGCCTTCACCATACTGAATTGTTACATCTGCAAAAACAGAACAACTTGTAAACATCAAAGCAGAAGCAAGAACAATAGAACTCAATTTCATGTGATTAAACCCTATTAAGCCTTTCTCTAACAGTATTCACCCTTAAACCTATATAAATAATACCATAAGTGTACAAAAAAAGTTAAAAAAATATAAAAAATCGTTAAGAAAATATCACTTTGTTACGAAAGGTTTGTAGGATTTGTTTGCCTCCTTATTTATTCGTCCGGAACCCTTGCGTTCCGGATATTTTTTTTAGTAAGATTGAAAAATAAAATTTTATAAGCTTATAAGGTATTTTCATGGAAAAAACTTCTAAAGATTTTTTGTTAAATCTTCTCCGTACACACTCACCTTCAGGGGATGAAGTTATCATTCAAAGAGTATGGCTGGACTACGTTAAGGAATTTGCCAAAGTTGACACAGATACCGTTGGCAATGCATACGGCTTCATAAATCCGAACGCAAAATTCAAGGTAATGCTGGCCGGTCATTGCGATGAAATATCATTAATCATTAATAAAGTAGATGAACGCGGTTATATATGGTTTACAAACTGCGGCTGGATAAACCCCAAGATGCTTCCTGGCATGAAGGTTGATGTTATCGGCTACGGAAACCAGATTATAAAAGGCATAGTAAACACAACAGCCCAGAAAGACGAACAGGTTACTATTGAAAACTGCTTCATAGACTGTGGCTTCAAGAATGACAAGAAGCTCAAAAAACTGGTAAGAATCGGTGACTATGCAGTTTACCAGTGCGACCCGGAAATTATCGGTGACAACAGAGTAATCTGTAAAGCCCTCGATAATAAAACAGGTGCTTTTATCGTTGCTGAAGTATTAAGAAAGCTCAGTAAAAAGAAGATTAACGTCGGTGTTTATTCTGTCAGTACAACAGGCGAAGAAACCAACTCACGCGGTGCATTCATGGCAGCCTCAAAACTCAAACCCAATATGGCTATTGCCTGTGACGTAACCTTCGATAACGAAGTTCCCGGCGGTCACGGAGAAAATGCAGTATGTGCCATTGGCAAAGGTCCGGCCATTTCTTTCGGCAGTCCAATCAACCGCAAAATCAATGACCTTCTTGAAAAAGCAGCTAAAAAGAAGAAGATTCCATATCAGCTAGAGCTCACCCCGGACCGTACCCATACAGATGCTGACAAAATCATGTATACAGGCGACGGCGTTCCAGTAGCACTTCTTTCACTGCCAATAAAATACATGCATTCACCTGTTGAAATGGCAGACCTGGATGATATCGATAAAACTATTGATACAATAGTAACAATGATTGAAAATCTGAAGGGCAACGAAGATTTGAGGCCGATAAAACCGTAAAGAAAGCCTTCGGCATGAAATACTGCCGGTTTGCGGCAGTAATGAAAAACAGACTCCGTCTGCAATGAAGACACGCTAACGCGAGAATGAAGACCTGCTTCGCAGGAACGAAGACCGCTAACGCGGAGTTTATTGTTGTTTCTTCCTCGATACTTTCGGTGTATCAGAAGCTACTTTTGCTGTGTCAGAAGCTACTTTCGAGGTTTTAGACGTAACTTTTGCAGTGCTTGATGCAATATTGGCGGTGCCAGAAGCCACATTGGCGGTAGCAGATGCTGTATCCGAAGCTATTGTGTCTTTATTTTTCTGCTTTCTGATTATTTTTCCAGATGAGTCAGTAATCAGCACAACGCTATCTTCGTCATATTCTTCTTCGACTTCGTCTGTAGGCCCGTAGCTTTCTGTCCAGATTGGCTCTTCTTCCTCTTCCTCTAAGCCTAGAGCCGCTGCAAGAGCCGCTTCCTTTTCACGTTTGATTTTAGCCGCCACATTGGCTGCATAAGAAGCGATATTCTGCTTCCGCTGCTCTTCAAGCTTTAATTTTTCTTCTTTCTTCTGGTTTTCTATAGCTGCTAAGGTTTCTTCTTCCAGTTCCTCAATCGTAGTATCATCACCCCAAGAGTATTTTCCACTTTTGCCAAATATTTCTGCTGCTTCATCAAGTTCTTCATCTTCCTCGGGCTCTTCAACCGGTGGGAAAACCATTCGCACACGCCTTTTCATGGCTTCACTGGTATTCTGCCTAAACTGAAATTCTACTGCAGTTGTCTGATCATAACCGGAACCTAGAGGAGACGGTTCCACAACGGACTCATTCTTACGATTTTTGTGAAGCATCATATAGCGGTTTATTTCCTTCGAATAAGCCGTCACCACGCAGCTCAGAAAAAGAACTGCTGCCAATGCTTCATATAATCCTTTATGCGGCATACCACACCACCAGATTATCCAATACTTTGTATTTTATTTCGTTATTCTTATAAAGTGCAGATAAATACCCGTTTACCGTAGCCCTTATCAGGAAATACTGCCAACCGGTCTTCTTGAGGCCATAATGATCCAAAAAGCCCTTAACCACTCTTTCCTGCGATTGCGGAACCTTAAGCAGCCTACGCATGAAGGTTATAGCGTTGTTTATGTGGGTAGCGTGGTTCGCAGCCATATCCGCTATATTTGTGCTTTCGGGAAGATGCCCACCGACGTATTTTGCCGCCTTCAGGCTCTTCAAAGCCTCCAGCGTCTGCAATTCAGCCATTGGGTCATAGTTAAACGGAAGCTTATGCTTTACAAAAAACTGCGGCGGGAAAACCGCGTCTGCCAAGAATGCTGTTCCGTCAACCATAAAGCCCTTCTGGTTTATAGAATGACCAGGAAGATCCAATACATTAATAGTCAAATCATCAAAGGTTAACTTGTTATCAGTGAATATCTCAGGTTCAGACGGAAGTGGCATAATAAAACGGTTCATCAAATCCTGAGTCGGTGCACCAGAAAATAGAAGCGCAGACTGAATCAGAGGATATTTTATGATGGGTGCTTCAAGAGGTGAAGCAAAAACCTTACAGCCACATGTTTTCTGTAGGAAATTATTTCCACCACAGTGGTCTGCATGCGAATGGGTGTTTAAGATATAAGCAATCTTATAACGATAGTCAGAAAGCAATTCGTAGATTTTTCTGGCATGATTATCATCAATACCGGAATCTACCAGGATAACACGGCTTTTCTCAAGGGTTATGACCCCGACGTTCACAGGACCTTTAATGTAATAGGTTCGGTCAGAAAGTCTTGTTAAATCCATTGGATTCCTTTCTTAATCAGGCTTTTTTCTTTCCTGTGTCAGACACTACATACCCTGCGCTGCAGTTCTTTGAAACAGTGATGCTACAGTTTGGTGTACCCTTGAACTTCAGTTCTGGGGCCAGCACTTCAATATAATAAGGACTGTCATGATACGGAGAGAACTGAGCCTTATAAATATAGGCATCAACCTGTTCACAGCCTTCTACATGAAGCTTTATTCTCAAGAATTTGAATACTTCCCCGCCCTTAATAATCTTAAAGGCCGGATGCCAAGGCAATGGTTCGGTTGTAAAATCAGGGGATAAAATAACCAGCGGCTTTTCCAGTAAAATATTGATTGTTGCTGCCTTACATTTGGTTACTTCAGGAAAGCATTCCGCGAAAAACGGCATCTGTTCCTTGACAGTGTTCTTTGATTCACCAATACCCTTTTGTATTTTTCCCTTGATTGTTGCGGCCATAATCTATTGCTCCTTCAATTCATTCCATAATTAACATAACCCTTTTTAGCCCTCAGAGCAAGAAATTTAAGTCGAAAGTTGGAAGTCGATAGTCGATAGTTCCTGCCAAGCGTCAGCCGCCCTAACTGCATTAATCCTCATAAACCTGATATTAACGATGGAAAAGCACTAATAACCTAAGGGCGTCAGCTAAACAATCCCCTACCGAGCGAAGCGCCCTCCTAGGCATTAGCCGCCCTCTTAGGCGCCAGCCGCCCTCCTAGGCGCCAGCCGCCCTCTTAGGCGCCAGCCGCCCTAAATAATAGACAAATCCCTATAAAAATGTTATTGTCAAAGAATATCATATCCTTTCGGAGGGTTTGGAATGGCTAGACACGACGGACGTGCTGTAGATCAGCTTAGAGAATATACAATTCAGACTGGTTACCAGAAGTATCCACATGGTTCTGTTTTAATTTCATGTGGTGACACAAAAGTTATTTGTACTGTTCAGGTTGAAGAAAAGGTTCCTGACCACGTAAAAGCCAAAAGCGATACCATGGGCTGGCTCACTGCAGAATATGCTCTTATGCCAGGCGCTGGTCTCCGCAGAAGTGAACGCGCAGGCTACGGCAATGTTACCGTAAAAGGCAGAGCTCACGAAATCATGCGTTTAATCGGCCGCTCTATGCGCGCTGCTGTTGATCTGAAAAAGCTCGGCCCCCGCACTCTCATGATTGACTGTGACGTCCTTCAGGCCGACGGCGGCACCAGAACAGCTTCTATCACAGGTTCAATGGTTGCTTTGCAGCTCGCTATCAAGAAGCTCATGGCTGAAGGCAAGCTTAAAGAAAACCCAATCATGCACCAGATTGCAGCAGTAAGCGTCGGCGTCTACAAAGGTGAAACCATTCTCGACCTCGACTATATCGAAGATTCACATGCAGAAACCGACCTTAACCTTGTCATGACTGATGATGGCGGCTTCGTAGAAGTTCAGGGCACTGCCGAAAACGGTGCAACCTATAACCGTGCACAGCTTGACGAAATGCTTCGTCTTGCTGAAGGCGGTATCAAGAAACTGTTTGAAGTTCAGCACAAGGCTCTGGAGTCCGCAAAGTGAACATTTGGGTCGCAACACAGAACGCACATAAAGTGCAAGAAATAAGCGCCATTCTTTCCCCGATTAACGTAAAGAGCTTTCTCGACCTAGAAAACGCTCCTGAAGTTGAAGAAAACGGCAATAGCTACGCTGAAAATGCTACTATAAAAGCTAAGGCCCTCTACGATATCGTTCACGAACCGGTGTTTGCTGACGATTCAGGCTTAGAAGTCGATGCACTGGACGGGAAACCTGGCATCCATTCAGCCCGTTTCTCTGGTCCAGACACAAACCACGCCAGAAACGTCGCAAAAATGCTTGATGTAATGAAGGACGTTCCCGACGGAAAGCGCACTGCCAGATTCAGATGCTGCATCATATATATTGATGCCGAAGGCGAAAGCCATGAGTTTAACGGTACACTGGAAGGTAGCATTGCCCATGAATGCCATGGTGAAGGCGGCTTTGGCTATGACCCGATTTTCTTCCTGCCAGAAAGGAAATGCACTATAGCCGAGCTTTCAGGTTCTGAAAAGAACACTATCAGCCACAGAGCCTTTGCTCTTGAAAAGCTGAAAGATTATTTCAAAAGCATAAAGCTTATTTAAGCTGTTTTTCGAGGTAGAAAATGTCTCAGATTATTCCTTTATTTAAGCGTGTGGCTCAGAAAGAAACCGCTCCTGTCACAACAGGTGAAGGCCGTATAGAAAAGTTCTTCGTATTCAATATTGATAAGCAGACATATACTGTTCCAGCAGTAGACGTAGCAGAAGTAGCCAACTACTCCTCACTTATCGATATTCCAAGTAGTTCGGAACTGGTTGATGGTGTTGTAAATGTCCGCGGTACAGTAATCCCCATAATAAATGTCAGAAAGAGACTGGGCTTTGATAAAAACATCAACGTCACAGCAAAGACAAAGATTCTTTATTTTACTGTTAAACAGGGTTTCCTGGTTGGCATGATTGTAGACGACATCGAATTCAGATTGCGCGATGGCATTATTGAAAACGAAGAAATAAAAACAGATAACGACAAGACCTTCAAACTTGTTATCGTCGAAGAAAAAGAAAAGGAATATCGTTTCCCAGTATTTTTCATAGATGAATTGGTTAAACCAGCCGAATTTGACGATATACAGAAGGTTCTGGAAGCTTTCTAACCAAGGTTTCACGGGAAACCATCAAAGGAAGCAAGTCAGCTGATATTATTCTGTAGCTGATAACAAAGCATTTGAGAAGGATAGATTAATGACTGCAATCTTAGATTCAATTAAAGCAACAATTCCTGCGAGCGCTTATGATTGTCAGGTTTCACATGCAGCAGCCGCTGCGCACATGACAATGATAAAAACCACCCGTCTGGGCTGCTGCATGACGCTCAGCGATGAACGTGTATTTGAATTCAAAGTTAATCAGCCAGTTTCACATCTAGGTGAAATCGAAAATCTCAGCTTTTCCCAGATACTTGATTGGACCGATTCATGGCAGGGAATCGAACGTTCCTTCGGTTATGCAGCCTTAAACGGTTCCATCAAGCTTCAGGGCCGCTACTTTCTCGGCAATGCTCTAGAGCTTGCAATAAAGCTTGGCAAAGACAAGACCGTGTCCATGATAGGACACTTTCCACATACTGATGAATTCAGAAAGAACGCCAAGAAATTCTATTGTCTTGAAAAGCGTCCTCAGGAAGGCGACCTTCCTGCCGAAGAATACGTGAACGTATTACCGGAAAGCGATGTAGTCATTGCAACCGGTGTCACCTGCCTCAACGATACAGTAGAGGGTTTGCTTGCAGCCAAAAAGCCAGGTTCAACCTTCATTATAGTTGGTCCGTCAGTTCCCTTAAGTCCTGTTCTTTTTGATTACGGCGTCGACGTAATTGGCGGTTCTTATGTTGAAGACGAAGTCAGCGTCTACCGCAAAATTATTCAGGGAGCCTCACCACGAAGCATCAAGGACTGCCTCAGACCCGTTCTTTACCCCAAGAATCCAGAACTCCTTACAGGCTTAGAAGAAATCGCACCTGTAGTGAAACGTAAACTGTAATGAAAAAAGCACTGAAGAACTACAAGATAATCATTCCATATACTGAATCAGCTTCACCGTCGAAGAAATTCAGGATCGAGTATGTCATCGAAGCCGAAAACCGCAACGAAGCCGGCAAAAAGGCAGAAGTTCAATTCAATGCATACGCCGGCAATACAAGTGCTTCCTGGGTGCGCATAGCCGATCCAAGCGGAACCAGAATCTGGCGCATATTACCGGGCGACCCTGAAACTCCTGACTTCATCGACGAAGTAATCAACAAACTTCCATGCAGAACCCCGGAAGAAACAATTGAATGCCTGGAACGTCTCGGGCAACTGGAGGACTCTGCTGCCAGTTCTAAAATCATTGCCCTCACCAAGGTCGACAACCCCATCATTGTTGCAGCAGCCATAAAAGCACTTGGAAGCATAGGCGACCCAACCAGCTTTTTCGCTGTCAAGAACACCTACAACAAAAAAACAGCCCCAGAAGTAAAACATGCTATTGTCGATAATCTGATAAAGCTTGCGCTTCCAGAGGACGATATTCTTGATTTTTACCGAAAAGCTATTCGTGACACCATAACCAGAAAATCAGTTTTCATGCTTATGAATTCTGACTTACTACCCCTTTGCACAGCAGAGATTTCCTGTGAAGAAGAATTCCAGATGGTTAGAGAAACAACCTTAAAGCTGGGAGAAAAAGCTTTGGCTGTATTAACCACCATGAATGCAGACCACCCGGAAGTATTTTCAAACGCTAAAAAATTAGTTGAAATATTAAAGCCCATGGCCTTGGAAAACCATTGGGTAGACTGGCTGGCCGCTTCCAACAAATATAGACTATAATATTTGATTGTAACCACGGAATGTGGTAGCATTGCACACTGAGGTAATAGACATACTATTGCTGTAAAAATTCAGGATATAAAACGAAACAGGTTTCAAATATATGAAAGAAAAACCCAACAAAATGAGAACAGTGGCATTATATGTCCTGTTGTTTGTGATAATGCTGACGGCATTTACAAACATTTCCGCAACAAAGCGAGTTAATCGGATAGAATACTCCAAATTCATCGAGCTTTTGCAGGAAGATAGTAATAACTCCCCAGACAGACTGATTTCTATCGTTATTAACGAAAAAGAAATCACAGGGAAGGTTATGTCTAAAGTATCTTTCGGAACTGCAGAACAGACCGATTCAACTCCAAAATACTTCCAGACTGTTATTCCTGACGACCCTGGCCTGATGGATATAATCAGAAAAGCTGCTGCAGAAAAGAAGTTTACAGTAAAGGCTGAACCACCTGCTCAAATGTCATGGTGGTTGAACCTTCTAATCAACTGGTTCCCATTTATTATCCTGATTGCTGCATGGCTATTCATCCTTAACAAGATGCAGGGTGGCGGAGCCAAGGCTCTTAACTTCGGCAAAAGCCGTGCAAGAATGGTAGATCCTTCAGATAAGCGCGTAACCTTCAAGGACGTTGCCGGTATCAATGAAGCCAAGGAAGACCTTCTTGAAGTAGTAGAATTCCTCAAGGACCCACGCAAGTTCACAGACTTAGGCGCAAAGATTCCTAGAGGCGTTCTTCTCTTTGGTCCTCCAGGGACTGGTAAAACCCTTCTCGCAAGAGCAGTAGCAGGTGAAGCAAGCGTTCCTTTCTTCAACATCAGCGGTTCAGAATTCGTAGAAATGTTCGTAGGTGTCGGTGCCTCACGCGTTAGAGACCTTTTCGAACAGGCCCGCAGAAATGCCCCATGTATCATATTCATGGATGAAATCGACGCTGTTGGTCGCCAAAGAGGCGCTGGCCTCGGCGGTGGTCACGACGAACGCGAACAGACACTTAACCAGATTCTCGTAGAAATGGACGGCTTCGACAACACAAAGGGTATTATCCTTGTTGCAGCTACTAACCGCCCGGACGTATTAGACCCGGCTCTCCTCAGACCTGGCCGCTTCGACCGACAAATCGTCGTAGACAGACCAGATATCCGTGGCCGTGAAGAAATCCTTCAGGTTCACACTAGAGAAAAGCCGATTGCAGACGACGTTGACCTCAACGTATTGGCTCGCAGAACTCCTGGTTTTGCAGGTGCAGAACTGGCTAACGTTACCAACGAAGCAGCCATTCTTGCAGCTAGAAGCGGTCGCAAAATCATTACCATGTCAGACTTTGAAGCATCTATCGATAAGGTCAGCATGGGTTCAGAACGCAAGAGCCGCATCATTTCCGAAAAGGAAAAGACCAATACTGCAGTTCACGAAATGGGTCACGCACTCGTAGCTCATTATCTGCCAGATACAGATCCAGTCCACAAGATTACAATCATCCCACGTGGTATGGCTCTTGGCTTAACAATGCAGCTTCCTGTTGAAGACAAGCTTTCTGTAACCAAAACTCAGCTGAAGCATCAGATTTGTATCCTTCTTGCCGGTAGAGTAGCAGAAGACCTGGTATTCAACGAAATAACCTCAGGCGCCTCTAACGACATCGAACGCGCTACTAAAACAGCACGCAAGATGATCTGCGAACTGGGCATGAGCGAAGAAGTTGGTCCATTACACCTGGCCGAAAGCAACCAGCCTGTATTCCTTGGCAGAGACTTCAGCACACGCAACGATATCTCCAATGAAACAGCCAACAAAATTGATAACGAAATCAAGAAGCTCATCGACTGGGCATTTGAAAAGGCCAAATCAATCCTCACAGAACATCGTGATGTTCTTGACAGATGTTCTAAAGCACTTCTAGAACGTGAAACCATTAACGCTGAAGAATTTGAAAAGCTGATTAACGGCGAAGAATTACCAGCATTGGAACCACTTAAAAAGCCAGAAGAGCTCCCAGAAGCTCCTAAGACTACAGAAACTATAGAAACACCTCAAGCTTAATAAGCAATAAACCACAAAGCACCTGCAGATAAGCGGGTGCTTTTTTTATGCCCTGAAAGCGGGAAGCTGGAAGCTATAAGCTAGAAGCTAGAAGCTTAAAGCTAGAAGCAGGGCATTATTTTATGCAAAGAAAGTATAAGGCATGTTGCAATAGGCTTTTGGCTGCTGGCTATTGGCTGCTGGCTGCTGGCCGAGAGAGCAGGCTGCTGGGAGCTAGAAAGCTAGAAGCTTAAAGCTTAAAGCTAGAAGCAGGGCATTATTTTATACAAAGAAAGTATAAGGTATGTTGCAATATAGACTGAGGCCTGCTGGCCGGTCTTCACTACTGCCGCAAAGCGGCAGTTTTTCACGCCCGTAGGGCTTTCCTCCCCTCTTCGTCGCGTAAAATATGTCAGCCAACTAATCCCTTAGCTATTAGAAAAACAACACCTA
>JAZUDR010000029.1:0-15106 GCA_045639725.1 Candidatus Avigastranaerophilus sp.
ATTGCTCCAGTAAAAGGAGGAAAGTAATGAGAAATATTAAATTATGCGCTCTTTCAATTCTTTTATGTGCTAATTCCACATGGGCTGCTCAGCTGCCTGGTCATTTAAATATAATTCAGGATTTAACTCTTGATATTACAAAAGATTATTATGCTGGTGCAAAGCAGACTGCTATAGCTGACACCGAATTTTTATGTGATTTTACTGGTCACACGCAAGAACATATTACAATGGTTGCCGAAAAATCATTGGAAATTCTTGATACTTTGGAAAAGGCTATTGATAACGGTTCTTTGCAGAAAAATGGAACTATAGAAGCCAACAATGCCGATGAAAACAAAATTAATTTCGGAAAAGGCCTGGAAAAAAGAACACTTGTAGCAGCCACTATATTCCACGATTCTGGAATGAACAAGGGCGGATTTGTTCTTACAAAAGATGGTAATGTAACCTTTGATGAAAATGGTAAAGCAGTTAAGGCTTCCAATGGCAATGATATAAGAAAGAATCATGCCTTGAATTCCGCCATTAATGTTTTGGTTAATCGTGATAAATTAGAAAGAATGACCATTAATGTTGATATGGCATGCTTGCTTTGTTTTGCTCATAGCAAATCTACCAGCGGAGTAAGAGACGTTTGCAGCAAAAGCGATTGGTTGAAAGGCTTTGATAAGCTTGATAGAGTTATTGAAGCTTACAATAACGAACATGAAGATAAGATTTTCTTTAACAGAAGAAGCTTTGAAAGAAATGGCGACCTGATGTCTGAACTAGTAACAGGAACTCTGGCTATCAGATTAGGTGACGTCAGCCGTGATTCTGGTAAGCATGCTAAGGCTCAGAACGGTGGAGAAATAGTCGTTTATCGTTCTACTGTAAATAGCTTTGCTAAGACTTCTCCAGAAGAAGCAGATAAGGCTCTT
This sequence comes from Candidatus Avigastranaerophilus sp., assembly GCA_045639725.1. Taxonomy (GTDB): domain Bacteria; phylum Muiribacteriota; class Ozemobacteria; order Ozemobacterales; family Ozemobacteraceae; genus RUG334. The sequence goes on from JAZUDR010000029.1 coordinate 924, forward strand.
GTTTATAATTATGGTCTTGGTCCTGTTAAAAGCTTGTATTCAAGACAGATTCATGTTGGCGAACAAAACAATGTTCTGAACCATACTGTTATGGACGAAGATGGTCAGGTATTCCACGAAATGACCATCGATGACGGAAACTACGCTCCTCATTCAACCTTCCAGAATGTTGTTGAACATGCAGGTGAATTAGCTTCTGCGCCAGACGCTGATATAAAAATCAGAATTCTTTTCAATAACCATGTAGATGCAAGATTTGTAGCTGTTTACAATGAAATGAGAGAAGAATGTTATAAAGACATGGGTGACCGTGCTATAACCATTCTTTATCCGTGGGATAAATAATAAGGCTAAAATAAAAATCAGGCTTCTGAATATTCAGAAGCCTGATTTTTATTTTAGCAGATATGCTTTTATTATTTGGCTAAGTTATCCCAGAGCTGATTTAAATCAGCTTCCTTGAAACCAAGGCTCTTGATGTAGGATTTGGCAAGTTCCTGAGTATTTGTTTTTTCAAAGCCCTTGAAATTATTTAATCTGGACTTGAAAGCTCTTTCGAGGTTGAGATAAATGTTGTTGGAAATTACGTTATACTGTTCAGTTCCTCTTTTTACACCGTAGTAGTTCATGAAGGTCTTAACGTAATCTGCTTTTACTTCTTCCATACTTGCACCCATGAAAAGTTCAATGAGAGCACATGCAAAGCCTGTGCGGTCCTGACCTTCAACGCAGTGGATGAGACAAGGATATGCATTTCTGTTGAGCATAGCTTTAATCATTTCTCTCATGCCTCTGTTAAAGGTTTCAGAAGTGATGTCTACATTTAGAGCAAGATAAACAGCCTTCTGGGTTGCATAATATGATTTTGCAAATGTTGGAAGAGCTTTTGCTGCATCTTCTGTATCACAAAGGTTAAGGAATGTTTTTACCTTGGCAGCTTTTGCGAGTCTGTCTGCATAATAATTTCTCTGAAGTCTTGTGTTGATTGGGGTAGAAGAGCGATAAAGTCTGCCGCTTCCCATTTTTGCAGTTTTGACTTCTCTGAAATTACAGAATTCAGCGTCTGTTAAATCCTTGTAGTCATCACGTTTGTAGGTTCTGATAAGGTTGTATACTTCATACTGCTTGGCATAGCCCTGCTTTTCTGCCATTGTAACAGTAACAGCCAATGGGAATTTAACTCCTTCTGCTGCATGCCATACAATGGTGTGGCCTTTTTCAGATTTCTTTGCGATATTGAACTGGTTGGCAAAATCAGAATAAGCTGCCTGGAAAGAAATCCAGCGCTTTTTGTTGCCAGGCATAATAAGCATTGGTTCACCAGAGGTAGCGCATCTGTAATTTGAAACTACTGGCATTTTTATTTTCTGACCAGCAATGTCAACATTTACCATGTCTGCATATTTGAAGCCTGCATTCTGGAAATCCTGAACAGATACGTTGATTGTAATTCCACCGTATTCGTCAATGTTCTTGAGATTTGCAACACCAGTAATAATACCAGGCTTTACTGCAGCCATAGCCTGATCGGTATAACCGAACAGTGTTGAAGGTAATAATGCTAATACGAAAAACAACAAAAATAGTCTTTTCATTCCTTATACCTACTTATCTATATATGTATTCTATATAATAGCACAAATATAAAAAATTACAAAGCAGAGGGGATTTTTTTATGTTTACATTTCTTAAACTTTTAGTGCCAAATATAGTATAATTAAGTACACTGTTCAGAGTAGAGGAATTACATGCGAAAAATTCATAAAGTTGTATTAGGCGTGCCATTGCTGGCTGCCACATTAATAAGTCTAGAACCATGTGATAATAACAAGGCTTTGGCTAACGGAACCGACTTGTTTGGTTCTGCAAAGTCTGCACAGATTGAAAGTGTGTTAAAGCCTACCATTGTTGCTTATAGCATGAATGGTTTAACTGATAAAACAGGTATAGCTGTTTCCTATAGCCTGAATGTCAGAAGCAACCCATGGGGGGCAACTATAGGCATCTTAAAGCAAGGCGATAAAGTTGAAGTTATTGATACAGAAAGAGACTGGCTTAGAATTAATTATAACGGCAAGAAAGCATATGTTCATTCCAGCTGGGTTTCTATAGATGGTTATGATTACTCTGTTCCGTTGGATGGTTTCCTCTTAGACGGCGATGTAGACTGCTATGACGAAGACGGTAAGATTATTGGCAAAATCGACGAAGAAAAGAAAGTTGATATTATTGCCGATGCTGACAAATTCTGGCTTATCAAGACAGATGAAGGCATGTTCTATGTTCTGAAGGGCAGCGTGGACTGTGATGATACCAGAGTTGAAACTGAAGCTGACCTTGACTCTAATGGTGACGACAAAGAAGAAAATGATGACCAGACTGGCGATACTCTTGATAAAGCTTTCGAAGGCTTTGTTGCTGAATTAGACAATGCCTTAGGGGAAGATGAAGATACTGCTGACACTACTAGTCCAGCTGCTGATGACGAAGATAGCGACAATGATGACGGCAGTACCCGCGCTGATGGTAGCCATGACGATGATAATCCCGGTGCTGATGATGAAGATAGCGATGACGACAACAAAAATGTTGCTTCAACAGAAGCTTCTTCTACTGATATGACAGCTCCGGCAGCTACTTTTGAAAAAAAGGAAACTGCCACATCAGAAAACAAGAACAATACAGATCTTTCAGCAACAGCTAAGACAGCAACTTTAAATACCGAAGTAGATACTAAAAAAACTGAAGATTCTACAACAAAGACTGTTCCCGCCACTAAGCCTGCTGAAACTAAGACAACCGAAACCAAAGCTTCTGATAAGGCTGCTGCAACAACAAAGACAACAGCTTCTAACACTGTAGTATTCAATCAGCCTACTTCAAAGGAAGAACTCGAAAAGCTCACTACAAAGAAGGAAGAAAAGTCTTCTACTGCAACCAAGACAAATACTTCCACTGCGACTAAGACCACTAAGACTGCTGCAAAGAATGAAACCTGCACCAGAACATTGCAGAGCAAAAAGGTTACTTTGCCAACAGGCGAAAAGATTTACTTCCTTGACTGTTCAGATGTTCCTAAAAAATGGAAAGTTGAAAAAGGCGCTGACTGCACAATTCTTGAAAGCAATGGCAAGTTTGCAATGATAGACTGTGGTATTTCTTCTTCAGATCTTGGGGTAGACAATACTAGCCGTATTTGGAGATACGTAAAGGAATTGGGTGCCAAGAAGCTTGAATTTATGCTCATAAGCCATACCCATGGCGACCACGATGGTTGTCTGGCAAAGCTTGTTAGTAAAGGCCTGAAAATAAAAACCTTCTACGTAAAGAATGACGGTGGCAAATACAGCAGTGATATCAAAACCGCTAAAAAAGCCGGCGCAACTATTTACACTGTTGAAAAGCATAAATCTACAAAGTTCAAATTTGGTAATATGAATATCGAACTTGTTGGCACTAAGAAAAACGGTGGTGGCAAGAATGAAAATTCTGTTGGCATAGTTGCTACTGTTCACGGCAAGAAGCTTTTCTTCTCTGGTGATATGCAGAATACCAAGAGCAAGAAATATGCTGATGATATCGCTAAACAGGTTGGTGCAGTTGACCTTTATAAGGCAGCTCACCATGGTTATACCAATCCAAGCGAAGGTGGAATGAACAACTCAGAAAAGACTCTTAGCTATTTGAAGCCAAAATATGTTGTTGTTCACAACACAAACAGAAGATTGAACAGTTCTAAGTCTAAGTTTGTAAAGAGAGCCACAAAGTATACAAATAAAAAGAATATTTATTTTGCTGGTTCTGGGACTGTTGTTGTGAATGTTGCCGAATCAGGCAAGATTACAATCAAACAGCTTGATGCCAACAAGTAATCAGTGAAACAAAAAGGCACCTCATAACGGGGTGCTTTTTTTGTTTTAGATTGGTTTATAGAAGTATCAAAAATAGCTTTGTTGTGATTCTTTACAATAAACAGATAGAATGTTGAACAATATAGAGTTAAAATACAATGCGTAAAATAAACAATGGCTTTACTATTGATTGATGTTGAAGGAGTTTGTAATGGATAAACTGATTTTGTTCTTGGCTTGTATGATGGCTTGTGGAACCTGTTTTGCTGAAAACAATGAAGCACAGAAAAATGATAATGCTCAGAAAAGCAAGACTCTGGTTCTTTATTATTCTCAGACAGGTGTAACCAAGACTGTTGCAGAAGAACTGCAGAAGAAGCTTGGGGCTGACATTGAATCTATTAAAGCTGTAAAGCCTTATGACGGTGATTTTAATGCTACAATTGCACGCTGCCAGCAGGAAATGAAGAATAATGAACTTCCTGAAATCCAGCCTGTTAAACATAATCTTGATGATTATGATACAATTTTTCTAGGCTTTTCTGTATGGTTTGGCACCTATGCCCGCCCGATAATTACCCTCGTAAAAGATAATAAATTTGAAGGAAAGAAAATCATTCCTTTCTGCACTTTCGGTAGTGGCGGCCTTGTAGAATGTACAGAACAGCTTAAAAAGGACCTTCCGAATGCTACTATTCTTAATGGTTATGGGGTTCGTGAAGCCCGTATTGCTAGAACAGCAGAAGAATTAGATCGTTTCCTCAAAGAAAACAAGTTTATTGAAGGCACTGTTGAAGCTCTAGAACCATATTCTGAACAGAAGCCTGTAACTGAAGAAGAAGTTAAAACCTTCAAGGCTGCCTGTGACGGTTACCAGTTCCCATTAGGCACACCAATCACTGTTGGTAGCCGCAAGACTGCAAATGGCGTTGATTATCTCTATACCGTAAAAGGCAAAACCCCAGACGGCAAAGACGTTAAATCAACAATCTATGTAACCGTAGAAAACGGCAAGACTCCAGAATTCACTCTCGTTGTCCGCTGATATTCTCTTGTCGTGAAACGATATATCGAGTTGCAAAGCAATATATCGAGTGCGCAGCACATATCGAATCAGCGAAGCTGATATATCGTTTCATGAGCAATCTCATATAGCAGAAAACAAACGCAGGTAAACTACAGACTAACTAAAATAAGTAATGTCCTGCTTCAGGCTTATAGCTTCAAGCTTCCGACTGGTTGCTTTCTCGGCTGTAAGCTGATACGGCTGTTTTTCTCGGCCAAAAGCCAACAGCTAATAGCAAAAAGCCTATTGAAACAAACATTTTATTGGCTTGGTATAAAGGTGTAGCACGGTAGCCCTCATTCGTCACAGCTTCGCTGTGCCACCTTCCCCCTAAAGGAGGAAGGCCTCGCAGGGGCGGCTTCTGGCTTCTGACTTCTGACTATGAACATTTTCAGACACATTAAGACTATTGCTTTGATTTTTGCAGTTGCTTCTTTTACTGCAAGTTCTATCTTTGCCCAGGACGCAGACAATAAAAAGACTTACTACGATGGCGAAAAAATAGTTCTTGATTCATCCTGGAAATATGCAGACTTTTCTGAAATCCATTCAGGTAATGCCATAATGTACCTTTCTAAGAAGGTGGAACGAAAGAACATAATAGTTGGTATAAACGCTGGTCATGGTACAGAAGGTGGAACAAAGATAAAAACATGGTGCCATCCTGATAAAACACCGAAGGTAACTGGTGGAAGCACCGCAGCAGGAGCAGTAAAGGCTACTGCTGTTTCTTCCGGAATGAAATTCCCAGATGGTACTCCAGAGCCAGTAATAACCTTGAAAGAAGCTCGTATGGTTCGTGATTTGCTTTTGGAAAAGGGTTATGACGTGCTTATGATTAGAGATGCTGATGATGTTCAGTTAGATAATATTGCGCGAACTGTTATCTGCAATAATGTCGCTGATTGCCATATTGCTATTCATTGGGATGGCGATGGCTTAAACTATGATAAAGGCTGTTTCTATCTGTCTGTGCCTGATGGAATAAAGTATCTTGAGTCGGTTGCTGCTTCCTGGCAGGAAAGCGAACGCCTTGGAGAATGCTGTATAAATGCCTTGGCAGGGCAGGGGTGTAAAATAAGAGGTAACGGCAGTGTGGATACTGATTTAACCCAAACCTCTTACAGTTTTATTCCATCAATAGACATCGAGCTGGGAAACCAGAAATCAGACCTCAGCGACGAAGCTCTCTCTAAGCTTGCCACTGGTTTGGTAAACGGCATCGATAATTTCTTTTGTCCAAATAAAAAATAAGCCGTATGGCATGCATACGGCAATAATTATCAAATCCACGCACTGAGGGCAGTTATTAGCTATTGGCTATTAGCTTTTAGCCGAGAGCAGAAACCTACGAAATCAGTCGGCTAAAATCCACGCGCTGGTGTGCATTGTATCGGTTGGCAGCAACCAACGAAAGCCGTCGGCTAAAATCCATGCGCCGAAAGGCGCATTTCATTCCTGACGCATAGCGTCAGGTCTTCATTCTTGCGAAGCAAGTCTTCATTCTAGCCGAAGGCTAGTCTTCATTACTGTCGCAAAGCGACAGTTCTTCATGCCGCAGGCTTTTCTTTTATATTCCAAATGCCTTGCGGACATATGCTTCATGAATATCAAGCAGTTTGCCGCCCATATTGAAGCCAACAAACAAAAGCTTTACTGCTGTATATTTCTGTAATGCTTTATCAACGCTTTCTGGTGTGCAGCCTTTACCAAAATACTTTTCGCCAAGCTTATCGTCAGCAAAGAAATATTCATCAATAAAGTATTTCCAAACTTCACGGGCAAATTCCTGTGTAATATGCATATCATTCAGAACAAATTCAGGGCTTGAAGCATAGCATACATTCTGGAACATACCCAGGTCGAAAAGTGGGAAACCATAAGAGAAGTAACCCAGGTCGATGAAATATGTATCAAACTTAGAATCAATCGGAGCACCCTTAGGCAATGTGCAGATTATGTTACCGATATGCATATCGCCATGTAGAGCAGTTTTGCTGTCTGGGACGCTTTTTATGAAATCATAGATAACTTTCTTTTCAGAAGCATTGAAGTTTTGGTTTGTATCAAGGAAATGCAGGAACTGTTCTTTTGCATTAGGGAACATACCTTCTGGACATTCGATTGAATGTAGCTTTTTGCAGTTGCGGGCATATATTCTTGCATAAGCTTCAACTCTTTCAGGTTCATCTGCAAACATTCTGGAAAAACTTCTCTTGCCAACAATGCGTTTGAATCTTATTCCAATACGTTTACCATCTGTTACTATGGAACCTGGTTCTGGAGATGGAACACCTATGCTGTATACCTTCTTGGCAACTTCTAATTCGGAATATATTGGTTCTAATGGATAACTTTCACTATAAAGCTTGACCATGATGCTTGGATCAGACTTAGAGTCATAACTAGCACCATTAAAGCCTTCACCACTCTGTATATAATCATCAAGATTAATTTTTTCTGCGTTCATCAATCTCTCCTTGTTTTGCTTTAGTTTTCTTTCTATCATACATTGTCACAGAAAAAAAATAAATAACATTTATAAATTATTATTTTGAAAAATTTAAATTCTTATCGGAATTTCCTATGATGATTTTGTTGATTTGTGGCGTAAATTAAGCAAATATAGCATTGCGAGTATTGCAAAACTCTGTTACAATAGTGCATCTATTTCCAATACTCATAACTTTCATACTGAATTAGACGAAGATTGTGAAAAGCTGGTCGGAGCCAGTTTTAATTGCCGAAATGGTAAAGGAATTACTGTTTTAAAGCCTAAGAATTTTGATGAAGAAAACCCGATGTATAAGGTTAAGACATGGGATGATTATGGCAATATGGAAGAAAAATACATTAAGGTTTCTGAAGTAGACCCCAAAAATGCTGATTACGATGAAATGTTTGCATATACCAGTTATTTAAGCGATAGCGGCAAATATCCGGATGCACAGCAACGTTTTATGATGGCCCGTGCAGTCGAAGAAGCAGTCCGGGATTATAACGGAGTTCCCAGAGATGATCTTTATAATGCAAAGACCAACTGGGTAGAAATGGTTAAAAAAGCTATGGATATGCAGTTTAACTGTGGCAATAAAGAAGGCTATCTAAAATTCAAAGGTTTCTGGGATTATCTGAACAATTCAGATTCTGAAGCAGCCTCTAAGTCTATATTTGCTTGAATATAACTGTTGGTAGACCGAATATGACAACTGCCCCTGTTCCTCTTTTCTTTAGGTGGTAATGCTTTATGCTTTGGGGTTGATAAGAACTAATAATTCAGGGATATCATTTGTAAGGGTAGAGTAAATAATATTTAAGTCTACATTGCCGTAATCATGAACTATCCTATTTCGTAAAGCATAAAGTAAATGCCATGGTATGTTGTTATGAGTAGTTTTATACCCGTTAGTAAGTTTTTGTGTGCTTTCTGAAATCTGTATGAGACGAAACATCATGGAATCTAATAGCAGTTCATTGTTGTGAAAGTCAGAATAACTAATATTGTCCATTTGCCTGATTATAAACTGTAAATCGTTTATAATTTTCTCAATATAATATTTGTCATTCTTGGGTACATGCATATATTTTTATTCCATCTCTTAGAATTTCCTGGGTTAGTTCAAAATTTGATTTAAGCTGTTCTATATTCAATACGTCAACATTCTTGTGGAGGACTTCTCGTAAATTTTCAACGATTTCAAAGTATTTAAGCCCCATAATTTTGGTTGAAATTAGCAGATCTACATCGCTTTGCTCGTTAGCCTCATTTTTTGCATACGAACCAAACAAATAACAGTATTCTATATCAAATTTTGCCAGAACATAAGAGCATTTATTCTTTATTGTTTCAAGACTTAAAATACCATGGGTTTCGTCAACTAAATTGAACTTTTTTAAGGTTTCAATAAGGTAATTGTATTTTATGCTATTAGCCTTTTCCAATTTATTTTCATATGTAATATATGAGCGAAGGGAAATTCCAAGCATTTGTGCTGCTTGTTTCTGAGTTAATTTTTTTTCTAATCTGAGATTTTTTAAAATTGCACATTCCATAAAATAAATATGCAAAAATTGCATAATCTTGTCAAGTGAAATGCAAAATTTGCATATTTAATTAATAAAATATGCAAAACTATCAGAAAACACATGACACTGTTCTTTATCACTTTGAACTCAATGATACTAAAAATTCTATTGAAAGCGATAAATAACTTCTTATGAAAAAAGCCACTTCTTTTGAAGTGGCTTTGCTTGTTTCGGAGCGAGATACGGGACTCGAACCCGCAACCTTCACCTTGGAAGGGTGACACTCTACCAATTGAGTTAATCTCGCATAATATTCGAAGTGCGAAGAGCGGGACTTGAACCCGCACGTCGTGAAACACTAGATCCTAAGTCTAGCGCGTCTACCAGTTCCGCCATCCTCGCTAATCAAAGAACCTCGTGGCTCATTCGAATGAATACATACTATCAGATATTTATAAAAATTTCAAGTGTTTTTCTGACGATACAAACAACTTACTTCTTATCGTCCTGGGCAAGTAGGAATATGGTTGATAAAATGCAGACGGCGCCAAAGATATCCATCGGGGTATAGGTATCGCCAAGGCATGTAGCAGATAATACCGCTGCTGTCAGGGGTTCCATATTGGAAAGCATCGAACCTCTGCCTGCGCCGGTGAGGTTTACACCCTTCAGATATAGACTGAATGGAATGACGGTGCCGAAAATAACGATGACAGCAAGAACTTCAACAATTGTCAGATTCAGCGTAATATCCATTTCCCAAGGCCTGAACATTGCCATAAGCAGTATGCCACCAGTTAACATTCCCCAGCCTGTAGTGGTGGTAGAACCATATTTCTTTATTAGTCTTTTAGGAACTAAAGTATACAGTGTTACTGCCAGAGCGCAGGTCATTCCCCAGAATAAACCTTCTTTTGATATGACCATTGTGTTGATATTGCCATGGGTTGACATGAAAAAGACGCCTGCAATCGCAAGGATTACGCAGAAATTTTCTTTGAAGGTCGGAAGTCTTTTTTCTCTGCAACACGTGTAGAGCATAATCAATACTATGCATACCTGCTGTAATACTGTTCCGGTTCCTGCATTTGTAGCGTTTACGCAGCAAAAATAAGAATACTGGGTGAGAGTGATGCCGAAAATTGCAAATATTAACAGGCGTAATGGAAATTCCTTCCATATTGCCACTGTATTGCGCTTTGATTTGAATATGTTAAAAAAGACTAATATGGCACCGGCCAGGGTAAGTCGGTAGGGTACGAGCCAATTAGGTGAAATGCCGTAATTCTGCATTATATATTGGCCGCATACTCCGGAAAGTCCCCAGAGTGCTCCTGCTACTAATACATCTATTATGCCGCGTCTAAGTGTTTTGTCCATTTTTTTGTATTCCAAGTAGGGCTTGAATATACCACAACTAGTTAATATTTTATAATTATTTCTTTGGGTCTCATCTTATAAAATGAATGAGCCTACGGCTATGAATGAAGTGGCCTTTGGCCACTTATGAATGATTCGGCTTGCGCCGAATATGAATGAGGCTGACGCCTATATTTTTAATACGCTTCGCTAAACAGACTTTTTTTCATGAAGTCGCACTTCGTGCTAATGAAGTCAGCCTTCGGCTTAATGAAGTCACGGCTATCGCCGTTAATGAAGCCGGCCTATCGGCCTAATGCGCTTCGCGCGTAAAAACTCAAATGTAGAGTATATATAATTATGTTGTATTTGGTTTGTGCAGAGCATTAGCGAAGCGACTTCATTACAGTAACAATAGCCGTAGGCTTATTCTTATTTTGCGAAGCAAAATCATTCATAATCGGCGAAGCCGATTCATTCACAGGCCGTCAGGCCTCATTCATTAATTTATTTACCCTCTTTACTTTTTGGCTTAACTTCATTATAATGGTGTCTCGACTTCATAGGCTCTAGTTGTGCCTTTTTAGCATAAAATGCTGAAACCCACACCTGGAGCGTTGTTGTTGTATCTGTAAAATTTCTCCCTAAGGAGTTGTCTCAATGTTAAACACACAAGTTCAGGAACTGGAAGCTAACAAAGTTGCTTTAACAGTCGAAGTAGAAAAAGAAAAGGTTAATGCAGCTTACAATAGCTTTTTCACCCGCGCAGCCCGTCAGGTAAGAATACCTGGCTTCAGACAGGGCAAGGCTCCAAGACACGTACTCGCAGCCACTATCGGTCAGGAATACGTTAAGGCTCAGATTGAAGAAGAATTGATTCAGGACGTTTATGCTCAGGCTATTAAAGAAAATAAGCTTCAGCCAGTAGGTCGTTTTGAATTGGTTGAATCAAATCTTAAGGAAAATGAACCATATACCTTCAAGATTCAGTTTGAAGTAAGACCAAAACTTGGTGAATTTAATTATAAGGGAATGTCAACTCAGGTTCAGCGCGAAATCGTTGACGAAGAAAGCGTTGACAAGGTTATTGAACAGGTTCGCGAACAGCAGAGCAAGACTGAAGCAATCGAAGACGGCACTCTTACCGCTGGTGATTACTTCTCTGCTAAGCTTGAAGTTACTTGCGACGGCGAAGTTGATGAAGAACTTTCTGACGACAAGATGACCCACAAGCTCATGAAGGACGACAAGCTCTTCTCTTTCTGCGAAGGTATGAAGATCGGTGAAAGCCGCACTACCCAGCGCAAGAATGAAGATGAAAGCCAGAAAGAATCTAAGTATTACGGAAAGACTCTTGAATACAAAGTAACTCTTACCCGCATTTCAAGACCAACACTTCCAGAACTCAATGACGAATTTGCTCAGAAGCTTGGCGATTACAAAGACGTTGAAGCTCTCAAGGTTCGTATCCGCGAAGACTTGGAAGAACGTGCCAAATTCGACGCTGAAGAACGTGCTTTCGACGATATCCTCGGCAAAATCATTGATGAATACAAGTTCGATGTTCCAGAAGCAATGGTTCAGAGCACTATCGATTTCTTTATCCAGGGTCTTGACCGCCGCTGGAGACAGTTCGGTACTACTATCCAGGATTACCTCCGCAATTCTGGCAAGGATGTTAACGAATTCCGTGAAAGCTTCCGCGAAAGAGCTCTCCGCCAGACCAAGATGATGCTCATTATCGATACTATCGGTACTAGAGAAAATATCGAAGTTACTGACGCTGACTACCGCGAAGAAATTGAAAAACGCGCTAAAGAATACAACATGCCAGTTGAAAAGCTTCTTGAAACCCTCGCTCAGAATGACGGCGAAGAAAATGTAAAATTTTCTCTCAGAAGTCAAAAAATTCGCGATTTTATACTAAAAAATAACGAAGTAAAATACGATATGGTAAAAGAAGCCGACGAAAACAAGGGGGAAGATGAAGCGTGACAATGGTTCCGATTGTTATCGAGCAAAGTAGCCGTGGTGAACGCGCTTTCGACATCTATTCACGTCTCTTAAAAGATAGAATTATCTTTTTGGGTGGCGGTATTGATGACGGTGTCGCCGACGTTGTTGTAGCTCAGCTTCTATTTTTGGAATCCGAAGATCCTGAAAAAGATATCTCTATCTACATCAACAGTCCGGGAGGCGTTGTTACAGCTGGTATGGCCATCTACGATACTATGCAGTACATCAAACCAGATGTAAGCACTATCTGCATTGGTCAAGCCGCAAGTATGGGTGCTTTCCTGCTAGCTGCAGGTGCAAAAGGAAAACGCTATGCTCTGCCCAATTCTAGAATTATGATTCATCAACCATTGGGTGGCGCACAGGGTCAGGCTAGTGATATCGAAATTCAGGCTCAGGAAATTCTGCGAATGAAAGATTCGTTGAACCACATCCTGGCCGCCCACACTGGTCAACCTTTGAAACAGATTAAGAAGGACACTGATCGTGACTTCTTCATGTCTGCAAAGGAAGCCAAGGAATACGGTCTTATAGATGAAGTTGTTCAGCGGAATGTAGTAGCAAAACCGACTGAGGAGTAAAAATGCTATCTAAGACCCCGCAATTTCACTGTTCCTTCTGCGGAAAAGGACAAGATCAGGTCCGCAAGTTAATTGCCGGACCTGAAGTATACATTTGTGATGAATGTATAGGACTGTGTAATGACATTATTCTTGAGGAATTGGACGAAGACAATCCTCAGACAATGGAAAACACATTAAAACCGAAGGATATCGTCAAGGTTCTTGACCAATACGTTGTTGGTCAGGATAGAGCCAAGAAGATACTTTCAGTTGCTGTTTACAATCACTACAAGCGATTAGCTCTCGGTGATGACCATCATGACAATGATGTAGAAGTACAGAAGTCTAACGTTCTTCTCATTGGTCCAACCGGTTCTGGTAAGACTCATCTTGCTCAGAGCCTGGCGAAGCTTTTGAATGTTCCTTTCTGTATTGCTGACGCAACTACTTTAACAGAAGCTGGTTATGTTGGTGATGACGTTGAAAGCATTCTTCTGAACTTGCTTCGCGCCGCTGATTATGACGTCCAGAAGGCTGAACGTGGCATCGTCTACATTGACGAAATAGACAAGATTGCTCGCAAGAGTGAAAATGTTTCTATTACACGCGACGTTTCAGGTGAAGGGGTTCAGCAGGCACTTCTAAAACTTCTTGAAGGTAAGATTGCCCAGGTTCCACCACAGGGTGGCCGCAAGCATCCACATCAGGAATATATTCAGCTGAATACTAAGAATATTCTATTCATTCTAGGCGGTGCCTTTGAAGGAGTAGAAAAGCAGATTGAAGCTAGAACCGCTAAGAAGACTATGGGCTTCGGCTCAACTCCAGTTCTGAAGAGCGAACGCAAGGTAGGCGACCTGTTGAAGGATATTATGCCAGGCGATTTACTTCGCTTTGGTTTGATTCCTGAATTTATCGGTCGTGTGCCTGTTCTGGCTACATTCGACAATCTTCGTGAAGAAGATCTGGTTAAGATTCTCACCGAACCGAAGAATGCTCTGGTTAAACAGTATCAGAGACTTCTTAAGATGGAAGGTGTTGACCTTGAAATTACACCTAAGGCACTTTCTGCAATTGCTCGCAAGGCAATTGAACAGAATACCGGTGCTCGCGGTCTGAGACGCATCATTGAAGATCTCATGCTTGATCTCATGTATGATATTCCTTCAGACAACTCTGTTGCCAAGGTAATCATTCATGAACGCTGCGTTGAAAACAAGGAACCATACCAGATTGTTTACAAGGTCGAAGGTCAGATAGCTTAAACCTTAGCTAAAATAAAAAGATTCCAAGCCATAGAAT
>JAZUDR010000030.1:0-9437 GCA_045639725.1 Candidatus Avigastranaerophilus sp.
CTTACACAACAGTTGCCACTGGCTCAGGGCTTAACTTCTGAACAGCTTCAGCAATTGCAGCAGAATCAGCCTGTTACAGTAAATTATCAGGCTCCGTCACCGGTTCAGCAGAACCTAGCCAATAAGCCAGTTCCATCACAGAAGATGCCACAGCCTTATAATGGTCCGGTATTCTTGGATTGGAAGGGCTCAATGGAATTTGCAGTCGGCAAAATCGGCAAAGCCTTAGGTGACTTCTTCGCTCCTATCGATAATCATCCAACCCGCGTAAGACTTCCAGATATTCCTCTGAACTTCGTAGACAGAATAATAACAGTAGAAGGCGAAAAAGGCTCACTGGGAAGCGGTCGCGTAGTAACAGAACACGACGTATATCCTGAAGCATGGTATCTTGATAATGACTGCATGCCAACAGGCTTAGCAGTAGAAGCAGGTCAGGCAGACCTTTTCCTTTCAGGCTGGCTGGGAATCGACTTCAAGACAAAGGGTATCGCAAAATATAGACTGTTAGACGCAACTATTTCCTATCATGGTCCATTACCAAGACCAGGCGATACGCTTCACTACGATATCCGTGTAGACCACTTTATCAGACAGGCTGACACATATCTGTTCTTCTTTGAATATGACGGAAGCATCAACGGCCGCCACCTTATTACCATGAGAAACGGCTGCGCAGGCTTCTTCACTGACAAACAGCTTGCAGATGGCAAGGGTATTGTTTTAACTGATGACGACACAAGACCAGAACCAAAGCCAGACCTTCCGGGCAGAGAAAACCTGCCTCAGATGGTCAAGGAAGCATTCGACGACAACCGCCTCGCACTTCTCCGCAAGGGCGACTTAGAAGCCGCTTTTGGTCCACAGTTTGCAAACATCGATATCTACCCTCATACAATTCCTGACGGCCAGATGAAGATGATTGACCGAATCACAGAAATAGATCCGCACGGTGGTCGCTTCGGTTTAGGCCGCATCAAGGCAGAAATTGATATTCCCAAAGACCCGTGGTTCCTGACTCAGCATTTCTGCGATGACCAGGTAATGCCAGGCACACTCATGTATGAATCATGCATGCAGTCTCTCAGAGTATTTCTTCTCAGGATGGGCTGGATAGCACCGGCACAGACAAGTGCTTTTGAACCAGTTCTTGGCGTTAAGAGCCAGCTTCGCTGTCGTGGTCAGGTTATTAAGGGTGTTAAACAGGCTCTCTATGATATTCAGATAAAGGAACTAGGTTATAACCCGGAACCTTATGCAATAGCCGACGCTCTCATGTTTGCCGATGGCAGACGTATCGTTCAGGTTACTAATATGAGTATCCGCCTCACTGGCACTAACCGCGAACAGCTTGAGGCATTCTGGGCAAATCGTCTCAACGGCCGCCAGGCAGTAACTACTATGCCTGCAGCAGACCCAGAAATTTTACCAGCTATATACACTGCTCAGCAGATTTATGAATATGCCATAGGCAAGCCATCTATCTGCTTCGGCGATGCATTCAAGGAATATGATAACGATAAGTTCTTAGCTAGACTTCCAAATCCACCATTCCTGTTTGTTGACCGCATTACTAAGGTTGATGCTGAATTCTTAAAGATTAAGACCGGTGGCACTGTTCAGGGTCAGTTTGATATCAAGCCCGACCACTGGTTCTTTAAGTGTAACAAGACAACAACTATTCCATTTGCTGTTATGCTTGAATTCCCACTTCAGGTATGCGGCTGGTATTCATGCTTCATGGGTTCTGCCAATACAAGCAAAGAACCTCTCCACTATCGCAATCTTGATGGTTCTGCAATACTTTATGAAGATGTTAACCAGAATTATGGCACACTTACAGCTACTGTAAAATCAACAAAGGCTGCCAATGCCGGTGGTATGCTGATTCAGTCCTTCGATCTCTTAGTTACCAAGGGTGATAGAAAGATTTATGAAGGCACAACAACATTTGGTTTCTTCTCTGAAGCTGCTCTTGCAAACCAGGTTGGTCTTGTAGGCGCTAAGACCTATGAACCTTCTGCTGAAGAAATGGCAAGAAGCATCGACTTCCCATTGGAAGCAACCGTTCCTGTCGACCCAACTGATTTGAACCATGACGTTCAGATGAATGGTTTAAATCTCCC
Organism: Candidatus Avigastranaerophilus sp.; assembly: GCA_045639725.1. GTDB lineage: Bacteria > Muiribacteriota > Ozemobacteria > Ozemobacterales > Ozemobacteraceae > RUG334. The sequence goes on from JAZUDR010000030.1 coordinate 2,127, forward strand.
AGGCAAATGCTTCTTAATGCTTGATAAGATTACTGCCTTCATTCCTGACGGTGGTCCAAAGGGACTCGGCTTCATACGCGGCATCAACCAGGTTGATCCAACCCGCTGGTTCTTCAAGGCTCATTTCTATCAGGATCCGGTTATCCCAGGTTCTCTTGGTCTCGAATCCTATATGCAGCTTCTTAAGTGTGTAGCAATCCACAGATGGGGAAAGGAATTGGCCGGCAAGGCCTGTCACTATCAACCGATGGCTGTCGGGCAGAAGCATACCTGGTCATACCGCGGACAGGTTATTCCAAAGGATAAGCTTGTCACCGTTGATGCCTGCATCACAAAGATTGACGATGCAACTCACACAATAGTTGCAGACGGTTTCCTCAAGGTAGACGGACGCATCATCTACTCGATGAAGGACTTTGCACTCAGAGTTGCCTTAAACTAAGACCGATTCTCCATCTCACGGGATTGGGAATTGTGAATTGGGAGATTTCTGCCAATTCAAACTTTTAATTGCCCATCGATTATAAGTGCCTGACTTATTTTTTCAAATTTTTTGAACAAAAATACAGGAAGGCACTTATATATTTTGGATAAGTTTTTAATCTTCTTTCACCGGAAGAATTAAGGTAGACTTCGCAACAATGGCACAGCCAAGAATTAATACAGGGGAAAATTATGGCAGACAATACACCTGGTATAAAAAAAGACGGTTTAAAAGTATTCTTTATCAAATTAATTGCACTGATTTTTGCTTTTATAATTTGCTGGCAGATAGCTGTTCATACAGCTATTTCAACTTATAATGCCATCACTGGCCAAGCAAGAAGTGTTATCTCTCAATATATTTCAGAATTTGGTAAAACGCACTTAGATAAGAAGCTTGTAGTTTTAACTCAGGACGTTACCGTAGAAATTTCAAAGGAAATTGATAACAGAATCCTTTGGGACTGGGTTTCTGTAGGTTCAGCCAATTCAAAGTTCAAATTCATCGACAACAAGGTCCAATATTATGTTCCATTAAGTGAAATAAAGGACGACAGTGTTCTTTATGACCCACAGACAAGAACAATCAAGGTTATTGCACCTAAGGTAAGAATAGATAAGGAAATGGTCTCTGTCCAGTCTGACCCTGCCAAGGTCGTCAAAGAGGAAAATGGCTCCTGGAGTCCATTTGGTCCCAGTTTAAAAGATATATCCAATGAAATTATGTCTGAAGTAAAATCTGTGGTAATAAGAGAAGGCTATCACCAGTTAATCAGAGATAAAGCCCAGATTGAAGCACAAAAAGCCATCGAGGATTTCTTCAACACAGCCCTCAGCGAACTAATCAAAAAAGAAAACGTAAACCTGCAGATTATACTTCCATAACTTATATTTCAATTGGCAATCTTCCTATATAATATTTTAATTAAAATTTAAACTATACCATTGATTAAAGTTTTAATTTTATTATAATTATAAGAAAGGAGATATTTATGAATTTATCTTTTGCAGATTTCACAGATAGACTAATACCTATTTCTGAATTTAGTCAGGGCAAAGCTAGCAAAATCTTTGCAGATGTTGCCAAAAATAATAATGAATATATTATATTAAAAAATAACCAACCAACAGCTGTTGTTATTTCTATTCAAGAATATAAAAAGACCCAGGAAATGGTCCATAAATTAGAACAACTACTTGAACGTGTGGAAAACGCTAAACTGTTATCCTTAGCGCAAAAAAGGAAAAATGATAAAAACATTTCTTTTGAAGAACTAATAAAAAAAGAAGGCTTTTCATTGGAAGAACTAGAAGAATTATCGGAGACAGTAGATTTTGAATAATCAATGGAAAATCAAAATTTCTGATAAAGCAGTTAAAGACTATAAAAAGCTTGATTATTCATTAAAAAAACAAGTTCTTGCTGGTATTTTAAAAGTATCAAAAGCCCCATTACCAAGTCCTAATGGTTATGGCAAACCTCTTGGAAATAAAAGTGGAAATAACCTAACAGGCTTTTTTAAAATAAAATACAGAGGTATTGGCATTAGAGTTGTTTATTCATTAGTCTTAGATAAACAAATCATGAATATAGTAGTGATTTCAGAAAGAGACGATGATTATTGTTATAAATTAGCAGCCTCATTGTACGGAAAATATGGCGAATCAATTTTTACAGACATTTTTGCTGATTTTTTACCATAAGAATTAAGATATAAGGGTTACATACTTTATACTTGCATTATTGTATGTAATTTTTTAGTATAGATAGACATTTATTTTCGTGAGGCTATTATGAAACTCTCTTTATTACTTTTATTATTAGTCGCTGCTGTGCCAGCTGCTTTGCATGCTGAGCCAAGAAAGCTTCAAACCCCACCTATGGCCAAAAAGATTCCCGTTGTTACAGAAAAACACGGAATCAAATTAACGGATAATTACGCTTGGTTACGTGATCAGAACGATGTAAAAAGTCGTGAGGTAATGGACTATCTTAAGGCTGAAAATGCCTACACAAGACATGCCATGAAGGACACAGAGCTTCTTCAGCAGCAGCTTTATGAAGAAATGAAAGGCCGTATAAAAGAAGATGACCTTTCTGTTCCTGTAAAAAACGGCAAATACATTTATTATTCAAAGATGGCAAAGGGTAAGGAATACCCCATCCACTACCGCCGCCTGGCAGATGAATCTAAGCCTGAAGAATTGATTCTCGATGAAAATGTATTAGCTGCAGGAAAAGAATTTTTCGAATGCGGTTCAATGGAAATCAGTCCCAATGACAATATCCTTGCCTATACAGTTGATACTGACGGTGACGAAAAATACGACTGCTTTTTCTATGATTTAAAAAACAAAAAGCTTCTTAAAGACTGCATACTTGATATTCCTACCAACATAGAATGGGCTGCAGACAACAAGACCCTTTTCTATGCAGTAATGGACGAAACCACCAGACCATACCAGATTAAGCGTCACACACTTGGAACCGATTCAAGAGATGACGTATTGGTTTATGAAGAAAAAGACCCGTTGTTCTGCGCCTCTATATGCAAAAGCCGCGACGACAGATTTATGGTTATATCAACTGGTTCTACCCAGAGCACAGAAGAATATATTCTTGATGCAAAGAACCCGACTGGCGAATTCAAGTGCTTCTGCCCAAGAAAAAAGGATGTAGAATACTATCTAACCTTCCAGAATCCTTATATTTATGTAACAACAAATGAAAATGCTCTTAACTTCAAAGTTATGAGAGCAACAGAAAAGAACTGGAACAAAGCAGACTGGGAAGAATTCATTCCTCATAACGAAAATGTTTATATAGATGGTTTGTCAGCTTTTGAAAACTATCTCGTAATCTGCGAACGCGTAAACGGCTTGCAGAAAATCAGATATATTGATATCCGCAAGAACAAAAACATCGAATTGCCATTCCCAGAAGCAGTTTATAGTGTAACTATCGGTAACAACCCAGAATACAAGACAACAAAGCTTCGCTACATCTATGATTCGCTCACAACCCCAGAATCAGTAATTGACTATGATTTTGAAACTGGTTTATCAGAATGCAAAAAGCGCAGAGAAGTAGTTGGCGATTTCAAACCAAGTAACTACGTTTCTGAACGCATCTTCGCAACAGCAAAAGACGGAACCCAGATTCCAATATCTCTTGTCTATAGAAAAGACCAGTGGGGCTATGGTCCATCAAGCCTATATCTTACTGCTTATGGCGCCTATGGTATTTCTACCGACCCATGCTTCTCTTCTGTTTACCTGTCACTTCTTGATAGAGGCTATGTATATGCAATAGCACATATCAGAGGCGGTCAGGAAATGGGTCGCAAATGGTATGAAGATGGCAAGTATCTCAACAAGAAGAACAGCTTTACAGACTTCATAGCCTGTGCCGAACACCTTATTGAACAGGGTTACACCAGACCGGAATACCTTGCTATCGAAGGTGGAAGCGCCGGTGGTCTTCTTATGGGTGCTGTCACAAACATGAGACCAGACCTTTTCAAGGTAGTTATTGCTGACGTTCCATTTGTTGATATGCTCAACACTATGCTCGACCCTACCCTCCCGTTAACTATTGGTGAATATGAAGAATGGGGCTGTCCGGAAGACAAGAAGTATTTCGAATACATGCACACTTATTCTCCATACGATAATATTGAAGCCAAGGATTATCCAAACATGCTGGTAACAGCAGGCTTGAACGACCCGAGAGTTTCATATTGGGAACCAGCCAAGTATGTAGCCAAACTCAGAGCAATGAAGACAGACAACAATCTTCTCTGCTTAAAGACGAATATGAGCGCCGGCCATATGGGTGCTTCAGGCCGCTACGAATACCTGAAGGAAATCGCCCTGACCTACGCCTTCATCTTCAAGCACCTCAATACTCACTATTAAGTATAGTCCGCCCCCGGCAAGGCCTTCCTCCTATAGGGTAAGGTGGATCCTGCGAATCTGAAGGCGAATGCAGGCCCGCCCCCGGCAAGGCCTTCCACCATGTGGGGGAAGGTGGCAGTGCGAAGCACTGACGGATGAGGGGTATCGTGCTACACGTCGATACCAAGCAAGTATAAAATATGATAACCACTAAGAATAATGATAAGTTCTCTATTTCAGGTTCAAAGCTTGAAACCTATGTTTCATGCCCAAAGAAGTATTATTATTCTTTCGTGCGTAAATTGCAGAAGCCATATGGTCAGAAGGCGCCTTTGCTTGCCTTTGACCAGGCTTTGCACAAATCCCTTGGCTCCTTCTACAAATTTCATAATAAGCTGGAGCTCTTTGATTTTAATAAGCTGCTTAAATCACTTAATTATAACTGGCATAGCAATGACTATGAATCAGAAGAACAGTCGGAAGAACTGAAAGCCACGGCCGCCAGTTTCCTAAAAACCTATTTCGAAACCTACTGCAAAGGCGAAGATCACCACGCAGACCAGGACAATTTCTTCAAAGCCGAGATGGGTGACATCATATACAGTGGCAAAATAGACAGAATCGACCAGAACCCCGATGGCACTCTTGAAATTATAGATTACAAAACAGGCAAAATGCCATTAGGTGGTGCCGAAGAATTAGCGAACACCCTATCCATACAGTTACTCTTCGCTGCTTGTGACGTTCTGTGGCCAATGCAGGTTAAGCGGCTTACATACATATATCTTAAAGAAAACAAGGTTCTGTATGTAGAACGAAACGAAGAACAGATTGAGGCAGCAAAGGTTAAGCTGTTTGATGCTGTTAAAGCAATTTCAAAGGAAGAATTTGAGCCAAAGGCTTCTAATGCCTGCGCCTGGTGCGATTACAAGAGCCAGTGCCCAGAAGGTCAGAAGGCCGCTATTTCAATGGCAAAGCTCAGGTTATATCTTGATTGCCCCAAGAAATATTCCTTCAAATATCTAGAAAAGGTTCAGACCAAGTCTGAAACAAAGCCCGCACTGCTATTCTATAACTACATAACAACCATGCTCTATAATATCTATAAAGAGCAGAAAATCTATTCAACAGAAAAACTGCTGGAGCATGCAGAAAAAGCCCTTTTATCTCATCCTGAGCTGGACGAGGAAGCGCGCAAAGATTTGCTGAGTAAATGCCAGTCAGCTTTTTCTTACATAAATAAGATACTCAAAACTGATGGTTTTAAAAATGTCCTAGAGCTTAAGCCTGACCTGAGAGCCAGCAAGGACAATATGCTTCTCAACCTTCAGGCTCACAGAATAGATAAACTACCCAACGGAAAACGCCAGATAGTTGTCTACAAGACAGGCAAAGCCGCTTCAACCGAAAATGAGCTGAAGAATGATACCACTTCAGCTTTGTTCTGGTATATAGGCAAAGAGCTCTACGGAGATGAGCTAGACTCTATTGCATTTGTATATTTAATCCCAGGTATTACAGTTACTTTTGTGCCAGATTCTGTAGCTATCGAGCACCTTAAGGATTCTCTGCTCGCTTTTGTTGGGGAAAAAGCTTTCGAAGGCTGTAAAGGTTCTTTATGCTCTTGGTGTGAATACTATGGTCCGTGCCCGGAATGGAAGATAAAACCACACGAAACCGCAGGTGAAACCCAGGAAGAATTTCGAAAGCGCATAAGACTCAGTTATTCGAAGATGAGTCTGTATCTTAACTGCCCGCGTTCCTACAAGAAGGTTTATGTTGACGGAGTCAGGTCTAAGCCACAGCCATATTTTGATTTCGGTACAGCCATTCACGAAACCTTTGAACATATTTTCGATCCTTCAAGAGTATGGACCACAAAACCAACATTGGAAGATTTAATTGCAGAATATGAAGTCGTAAGACTTAAATACCGTTCCGGTATGCACACTCCTGAAATAGAAGAAAAATATCATCAGGATGGTATTCGCCAGCTTACTCTTTATTACAACCAGTTCATGAAGGATAATGATTTCAGACCTGCTCATGCAATTGAAGAATATTTTGAAATCCCATGCGGGAAATATGCTGTCATGACAGGCTTCATAGACAGAATCGACAAGCTTCCTGACGGAACATACGAAATACTGGATTACAAGACAGAACCAACACTAAGACCTCAGGAAGAGGTTGACCATGACAAGCAGCTAAGTATTTATTTCATGGCGGCCGAAAACACATTAGGTCTGAAAGTCAGTAAGCTTTCACTGTTGATGCTTGATCATGACAAAAAGATAGAAACAACCAGGAATCATGATGACATTCCTTCTGTTATTGAAGCAATAGATAAAACAGCTTATGATATGATTCATGAAACTGAGTTTGCGCCAAAGAAAAACAAATATTGCAAGAGCTGCGACCATTTAGCTGATTGCCCGTTAAAAGCAGAAATTCTAGCAGACCAGGAATTGATATCGATGCAAAAGTTTGAGGCACCTGATTTAATAGAACCGAAAGAATAAAATGAGCCCTGCGGGCATGAAGAACTGCCGCCTTGCGGCAGTAATGAAGACTGGCCTTCGGCCAGAATGAAGACTCGCTAACGCGAGAATGAAGACCAGCTTCGCTGGAATGAAGACCGCTATCGCGGAATTAGCAGGCCAAACAGCCGATTAGCAGGCCAAACAACCGATTAGCGGGCCGAACAGCCCAAAGCACCAAGCGGGCTGTTTGCTCTCGGCCTGCAGCCAATAGCTAACAGCCAAAAGCGAAAAGATTAAACTTCGATACCAAGCAGGTATAAAGTCTGTTACAACAAGCTCCTGGCTACTAGCTGTTAGCTTCTGGCCAAGGCCAGCAGGCCAGCTTGATGGCAATCGGCTGTTTTTCTCGGCTAATAGCCAATAGCTAACAGCCAAAAGCCTATTGCAA
>JAZUDR010000031.1:0-31795 GCA_045639725.1 Candidatus Avigastranaerophilus sp.
TAACAGGGTTATTGCAATTCCAACAGGCATTAAGAGTGGCGAAGTCACACTTAACATCCCCAACCAGTATCCTCCTGTAGTAGATAAGGCTCTCTCATTCAATCAAAACAAGAGCATCAATGAATTCAAGGTTGTCTTCAGGGAACCAACTGACAAGGTAACCATAAACAGTGAAGAAGACCTTATCAATAACAAGTTCCCATATATTACCGTTAAGGCTTGCGACCATTCCGGCAACGAAAGAACAATAAAGCTTTATTTCAGTGTATTGGATGAAAACGCAAGTATCAGGACATTACAAAGAAAGCATGACCAGCACTAAGCAAAAACATAAGAATAAAAAATCAGGCATAACCCTGGTTGAAATTCTTGTTTCATTGCTTATTCTTGCCTTAGCAATATTGCCAGCCGTAGGAACCTTTTCAAGCTACTACGGCTCGGCAACAAGGCAGATGGAGCAGGAAATGGCTTTAAAAATAGCAGAAGCCACTGTTAACCTGCTCAATTCTGTTTCCTTTGAAACGTTCATAGATGAAACAATTACAGCAACTCCACTTTCTCTGGATATCCAAACCCCGGACGGAGCCTTTAACGGAAAACTGTATTTCAAAAAAGGCATAGAAAATCATCCAGAACAATATGGCTTCACAGGAACGACCAGTAATATAGAAAGTGAAAAACTGAAAATCAACCGCGTGGAATACACTATTAAAGTTGAAGCCAAGCGAGTATTTCAGGCCCAGATTATAAGCGCACCACATGACAGAGCAATGGGACTTAATTATCTTGTGGTTGCAGATGATGGAACAACCTCAACAGAACGTTACGAATGCTTTGACGATATGTATGTATTCAATGTCGAAGTAGGCTTTGGAAAGTCCTTTCCAATACGTATATCTTCGTTCAGAACGGATATGGTCAAATGAGCAGGCATAGAAGAAAACACAATAAACAAGGTATTGCCTTAGTAAGCGTAATGCTGCTATGCACAGCTATTGTCACCATGCTTTCTGTTCTGGCTTATAACAGCAAAACAAAAAAAGCAACCCAGACGTTCCATTACGAAACAACTAAAGCCTTATTAGCTGCTAATGCTGCTATCCAGATTGCAACCTACAAATATCGCGCCCTACCTTCTGAATATTACAAAATCCAGGAAATGGAAATACAGCAGCGTATTAGTGGAGTCTCTAACCCCAAACTAGCTGAGGCCAAACAGGTCTGGCTGTCTGATTTAAATTCTGAATCAGCAGAAATCGGGCTTATTAAGGAAACCATGAATTCCTTCTGTATAGTCAATGACCCAAAGGCTGTAGCCACTATAACCTTTGCAGTAGATAGTTTTGATCTTGTTTCTTCTGAAGAAACAGGCTACACACAGGACTATATCAGAATTAAAGCCTGGGGTAAATGCGGAGCAATGCGCAAAGACGTGGAAGAACTAATACAGGTAACCATTGCCCACTAAGACATAATCAGTCATTGATTATCAAGCATAAAAAAACACCGTTCTGATTGAACGGTGTTTTTTTAATCTCTTTTACTTTTTCTTATCTTCGTCGCAATTAATAGGTGGGAATGGTTGAGAGGAGGGTTTATCCTTCTTGTCTTCGTCACAATTAATCGGAGGATAAGGCTGAGAAGACGGCTTGTTCTTCTTGTCTTCATCACAGTTAATTGGTGGATAAGGCTGAGAAGATGGTTTGTTCTTCTTGTCTTCGTCACAATTAATTGGTGGGAATGGCTGTGTATCCTTGTTTGGAGCCGGGACTTCTTCTTCACTGGCACCCATTTCGTCTGGCTTGAGACTCATATCGTCTGTGCCTTCGATTGGTTCAAAGTATTGAGCTATCTTAGCATCGAAGCAATTCAGGAATGCTTCAACACATACTGGGTCGAACTGTTTTCCAGAGAGCTTCTTCAATTCTGCTATAACAGTATTTACGCTCAAACCTTTGCGGTATGGGCGGTTTGTTGTCATAGCGTCAAAGCAGTCTGCAACACATATAATACGACCGGCCAGTGGAATATTTTCGCCAGTCAGATGATCAGGATAACCGCGACCATCGTAATATTCGTGGTGATGGAGAACGCCAGGAACCTTATCTGCCAAGAATTCTACAGGTCTCAGGATTCTAGCGCCAATAGACGGGTGAGTCTTAATGATGCCATATTCTTCATCTGTGAGACGACCAGGTTTACGAATGATGCTATCAGAAATACCGATTTTACCAACGTCATGCAGTAAGCCTGCATATTTGATACTTTCGATTTCCTTGGCTGGTAAACCAAGCTGTTCTGCAATTGCGACAGAATAAAGAGTAACACGGCGTGAGTGACCTCTTGTATACGGGTCTTTTGCGTCGATTGCTGTAGCCAGAACTTCGATTGTAGAAAGGTATACTTTCTGGATATTTGCATAGAGTCTGGCGTTTTCAATAGCAGATACTGCCTGTGTTGCAACAGCCTTCAAGGTTTCAAGGTCATGATCATTGAATGGGATTTCACCAGTTCTGTTGAGAACCTGCAAAACACCGATAACCTTTTCCTTCAGGCACATCGGAACACAAATCATTGAACGGGTTACAAAACCTGACTTTTTGTCAGCGCCCTTGAAGAAGCGTGGGTCTTTATCTGTATCCGGAACCATAACAGGTGCGTTATTCTGAGCACACCAGCCAGCCAGACCAGTTCCCATTGGAAGACGGATTTCTTTGAGTTTTGCGCCAACCTTAGCGTCACCCTGAACAATACTGAAATAAAGTTCATTAGTGGCTTCATCTACCAGATAAACAGTAGAGGTTTCGCAGCGCATAACCTTTGTTGCGGTCTTCATAATCTTTGTAAGCAATTCTTTTAAATCAAGAGTTGAACTTACAACATGGCTAACTTCAAGAAGAGCAGCCATTTCTTCTAAGTGCAGCTGAACAAGTTCGACACCTAAGAAAGTGCCAAGAGATGTTGTAGCCAATTCTTCAAATTCTTTGAGAAGAAGTTCGTCAGCATTCTTTCCTTCTATGAGAACAATCTGACCATATATATCATCAGTGTCTCCAACCGGGATAAGATGCAGGCTATCACCATTTGCTTCGTTAACAACTTCGCGGGTAATAGGCTTCTTTTCAAGCTTAAGCTTTGTGAACGCTTCAGAACGACTATTTAAAATATCTTCAGAGAAGCCCTTGTTATAGCGTGCTCTAGTAACCTGAGCAGCATAGTCATAGAACAATACTGCAAAGCCTTCTTTTTCGAATAAATCGAAGGAGAGATTACCTAAAATCTCTAGAATAGCTTTAACATCCTTGCCGCAGGCAAGAATTCGCTTCTGAGCCTTATATATAAGACTCTGATGCTTTATAGACAATTCTTCGTTCACCAAGGAACTCCTTCAATATATTTAATAGTTTCGCGATTCAATCAAATTCTTATGGACTTAGCAGCAAACCTTTCGATTTTTCCGTTGTTCATCCATGTTATTGTGTAATCACAATGCAATGCTCCCCATTTTGGAAGCAATGTCAGCGGTCTTCGTTCGATGTTCTTAGTCCACCACTGTTCTGGGTCGATACCCCAAATGGTGTTCTCTGTAACCACAGACCCCACATCACACTGTAGCAGGCAATTATTGCCATTATACAAGGAAGGAGTTGTTGCCAGAGCATTTCCCGAGCCAAACATCAGCACAGTATTTTTCAGCTTTGAATACCTATAGGTTAAAGCCTGCAAATATCTGTAATCAGTGCCATTCTCATTTATAACCAGAATAGAATTGTTTGTTATGTTTTTCACTAATTCATCCAGTTTAATGAAAGAATGTTCAACAGGAATCTTTCCACTTCCATCAACAGTGCTGACAAAGCAGAAGGCTTCTGGACCATATTCTATGTTCTTTACACTGGTTTTCTCATTAGAACCAGGCAGATTCAGTGCTTTTATTACCGGCCACTGGGCCTTGGCAAATACTGAACGACAGCAATTTCTGCTGATTGCCTGTTCGCCGACCATGACTAAATCGATTCCACTATCAAAGAGCATTTCTAACTGTTCATCAAGCTTTGATGCAGTTGCAAATAAGCCGTTTGCATTGCAAACAACTAAGCAATCACACGCGGCCTCAGTTTTTATAGTGTCAATCAACTTACGAACCGCATCTTTAGCGATTTCGTGTTGAATTGAACCAATAAAAGCTAATGCCACCATAATAGCAACTATTCTATCACAACATTTTTTTTATTACTAGTATTTTGTGTACAAATTTATTTTTGTGAATAACCAAATATAATAAGAATGCAGTAAAAAATATTTTACAAATTTAGATAATTGGGCTGTAGTTAGTGGTTGGGGTTTGTAAAAAAATAAAACAGCCAGCTTTAACGGCTGACTGTTGTGTTTTTTAGAATCTACCTATAAGGCTAACACCTACAGTTTTTTCTTCTATGTCGTTCTGGGTATGAACCTCGTGGTCTTCCTTATTACTCTGGAAAGCGACTTCACAAGAAAAAGCGTTTGTAAATCCTTTTTCTAAAGCAACCCTCCAGGTTTTTCGCTTGTAATTCGAGAAGATATCGTCTTCAAAGCTATGATAGTCCAAATCTGCGTATTCTGCTTTCAACTTAAACGTAAGCATATCTATTATATCGTAGTCATAAGAGAAAGCAACACGCCTTTCGGTTTCGTCTGGCTTTAATTCTTCCGGAGTGTCAAATTTTCTGATTACAGCCCCAAGAATGAAACCTGTTCGATAGCGTTTGCCGCAATAAAAGCTTTCATAACTGACAGAATTTGCCTTGTTATCTTCATTGCTAGCCTTGTCATACCTGTATATTTCATTACTATAGGTTAAGGACTGTGAGAAATTCTTGGTGCAGTCATAATCCACACTTATACCAATATAATTTGAATGGCCGTCATGAAGGTTATTAATGTTGGATTCATTTTTGAAATCCTGCTTTGTATAAACCTCATTAAGTCTGAATCTCATATTGTCTTCAGCCTTATAGATTGTTTCAAAGCCACCGACAACTTCATCGCAGTCATTCTTAAGGTTGACGCGGTCACGCTGAGCTACTTCCCCAAAACCTCTGACATAAAGTTCACCACGGGTCTGGTTGCAAACATATTTAGCAGTAGGATCATCATCGCGAGGATTCTTTCTGTAGTCAGTGTAATAATTGATAGCATTGCGAGCAGACATGGCGCCAGGAACCTTCATGAAGGTTTCCTTTTCGCCTCTGATAGAATTAGGAACCTGAACGTATTCATATCTACCAGGCAATAGAGAAGAAACCTCAAAGCCGAAGCGGCCTTCCTTGTAATTCAGAACCTTGTCTGTGTCATATTTACGTTCTTCATAGCTACCAGTGAAAGCAACACATGTTCTTTCATCAAAGTCATGCATAATGAAGGCGCGACCTTTATTCGATTTGTAATTCAGGCTTTCAAAATCGCCACCATCATTAATATTGTTGATGTAGCTAAGCTGAATATAATCATAGGTTCCGGCGCACAAGCCAAAGGTAAGCTTCAGATTGTGGTCCAGTTCATTATTTTTATTAGAGGAATAATCGAGACTCATCGGGTCTTCCTCGTTGTAATGCCTTACATAGAGGTCTTCCTTCAAATCAAGAAAACTTGTATCGCTTAAATCTGTTTTCAGCGTGAAGCTCAAATCGCTATCTACGCCATAAAAGCTTTTGTCATATTCCTTTTTTTCATATTTTGGAATAGGACTGTCGTAGGAATATACAGTGTCGAAATAATCCTTACGTGTGCTTTCTACAAATGCTTTAATATCAAGATTACCTTCAAAGCTTGTCGGCTCTTCAACTTCGTGACCGAAGCAGGCATAGTGGCTCGAACCGCCTATTGCAGCAGCAAGCAGGGCAATCAAAATAAGTTTTCTTTTAAAGGTTTTCATCATTGCCCACTTATTCGGCAATAGTTTAGGAAAATTGAACGAATAATTTGAAAATTTAGTAAATTGATTGTATTATGCACGTCGTTATGGAAAACGTCACAAATAAAAATAATGGTATGCTTTTGCTGCCGCCACCAACAATTCAAGGCAAATCTGAGTTTTTCGACATTGTTGGTGTATCAGAAGCAATGCATCAGGTGTTTCACAAGGTTAGCATGTATGCTTCCTCTGATGCACCTGTATTAATAACAGGCGAAACAGGCGCCGGCAAAGAAGGCATCGCTGCTTCCATACATAAGCTCAGTCAAAGAGCTAAGGGACCTTTCATAACAATGAACTGCTCAGCCATCACAGATACTCTATTCGAAAGTGAGCTTTTTGGTCACGAAAAAGGTTCTTTTACCGGGGCTATAAAATCTCACAAGGGTAGATTCGAACGAGCCAATGGCGGCACTTTATTTCTAGATGAACTGGGTGATTTGCCACCTCTTTCACAGGCTAAGCTTTTAAGAGCCTTAGAAACATCAACAATCGAAAGAGTTGGTTCTGAAGCTTCAGTTAAGGTTGATGTAAGAGTAATCGCTGCCACCAACCATAATCTCGAAAAGGAATCAATGGACGGCACCTTCAGACCGGACCTGTTCTACCGCCTGAATGCCCTTCACATTCATGTCGCTCCATTACGCGAACGCATAGACGATATTGAACCTCTGATAAATCATTTTATTTCTCAGTTAAACAAAAAATATAACCGCAACGTAGCCTGCCTCACCAAGGAAGCTATTCATCTGCTTTCACAGTATCGCTGGCCTGGTAATGTCAGGGAATTGCGTAACCTTATTGAACGCCTGTTTGCAGAAAATCAGACAGATGTTATTGGTCTGCGTTCGTTAGCTGACTGGTTCAAGGAAAGGCAGATTGCAGCGCAGTATGCCAGAGACCAGGAATATCACGACGTAATTATCCCTCCGAACCGACAGCCGATTCTTCTCGGCCATAACTCTCAGGCAGGTGGCAGTGCTGCAAATCCGACTGTATTAATGCCAAACAAGGGCAAAGGCATCACCAAAAAGGCACTAATCGATGCATTCAAGCTTGCAGGTGGCAATATAACAGAAGCTTCACGCATACTTGGTATTCACAAAGCCACATTTTATCGTACTATGCACAACCTAGGCATCAGCCGCGAAGAGCTCAGTAACTAACCTCTTAATTTTTTCCTATAAAAAGCCGATAAAATTTATAAGGCTGGCTTTATATGGAAAAACTATCTGACAAAAATTTAACTAACTCTGGGTGGCATTGCAGCCACTGTGGAGCTTTTAACAAGGTTGACGCAGCAAGATTCTGCGGTCACTGCGGCACAGCACGCGTAAAGCAGTCAGAAGAAGCCATAAATCCAGTCGTAGAAGAAGCCAAAGAAGCCACAATCTTAGATTTTTTCCAGGAAGCCATTGAAGAAAATACAGCTACTACCATTCAGGAACCAACCTCAGCCTTAGCCCATATAAAGAACTGGTTCCTGCTCAACACAGAAAAAGCCTTTAAAATGGTTATAGCCGGAGCCTGCTGTCTACTTGTTTCCTCTTTTTTATGTGGTTACAAAATGTATACAAATGTAGACACGATACGCCTTGCCAGAAGCTGTTTTTCAGACATTTCAACCGACCATCCAGTATATGAAGTATGCAAGAATCTGTTGAATATAGATGCCATAGGCTTCAGAAAAGATCATGAGCTTGCTCCATACGAGGGCATATCAGCCACAGAATGGAATCATGCGCTTAAGCAGGCAGCAAAATATCTTAACAGGGAAATACCCGCTGAAGCGTATTTTTCCAATAAAGATACTGTATCGATAGAGCTGTTGAATCACAAGCTCAGGATTCTAGAACCAGATACCCCGGAGCTTACTGATTTGAGCAGAATACAGAGCTTCTATTTTCTAGAACGGTCGTTATTTAATTAAAGAAAGAAAAGGGACAAACAAATGAAGCATAAACATATATATATACTCTATCTTATGATTCTGCTTTCAGCTATTTCCTGGCGTGTAACCAGGGCTTATCCTGTCCTCTCAGAAATAAAGGACGTAAACATATCAGAATCAGAAGACCAGACCTTGATTTCCATAGACCTCACCAAGCCCACAAAGGCTGTTCCATTCTTGAAGAGTTCAGAAAACTGTCTCATTCTTGATTTTGACAAGACAATCATGTCTAGTGATTTAAAAACCAAAGCTTTTGCTAGTCGCGACGTAAAACTGGCCTATATGAGTGTCTTAGACAACAGTATAGATGCCTTTAAGACTAGTAAGCCAAAGAACAATAAAAAGGTAAGAGCTAAGTTTTTCATAAAACCAGATTGTCTCCCTTCTGTTAAGTATCTTGGCAACAAAGTATTTTTAAAACTTGCAGTAAAAGAAACTACTCTCAAGCCTAGTGAACCGGAAAACACACTTCTTCACCCGCGTGAAAAGAAATATGCGCCTGTTGTCATAAGTCTTGAAAATGCCCCGTTCCAGCCAGTTGTTTCAGAAATAGCAACCCAGGCCGGTATGGAACTGAATTTTTCCGGTAAACTTCCGGAAACCTTTACAATCGAACTTCAGTCTGAAGACCCATTTGACGCTCTCTGCACCATAGCAGAAAAAACAAACATGAAATTCTATCGCGACGGTAAAAACTGGTTCATGGAAGGAGAAAAAATAGCCCAGAAATGACCCTGCTAGCACCGAAAAACACAGTTCAGAAAATTGCAACTGTCATTTTTCTCTGCATAGGAACATTATTTCTATCAGCCTTCACATATAATCCAGAATCGCCTTATATGACCAGGCTTGAAATGGCAATCCTGCTGGAGAACATACTCACTGACGCTTCAATAAGCGCTGAGGATGCTTCCATGCCAGATTATTCCGATCTTTCCAAGCAGCAAAAAGCCTCAATAAGCAAGGTTTTGAGCCTTAAAATAATGAATGGCTTTTCCAACAACACATTCAGACCTGATGTTCCGATGCGCAACCTTGAGGTTATTTCCTACCTGCAAAAAGCAACAGAACATATAAGAAACATAAATCCGGAAAGTGAAGTTGCCAAGAGACTCTTTAGATTTTTATCCTACAACGAAGACCCAGGCTTTGCTTTCGAATATGATTCCCTGAACCTTCCAAAGGACTTGGAACAACCTAACGAACAGACCTCCAAACAATTGTTCGGAGAACTCAGTAACATATTTTTAAATACAAAACAGATTAGCAGCATAACCCTGACTGGGCAGATAATCAGCAGCATTGATACAAAGCCTGTGACTACCGCTTATGTTTCAGCTAACCGAAAAGCTACTGCTGTCGATAAAAATGGTCGTTTTACCATCGAGCTTGAAGAAAACCAAAGTATTGCAGATATTTTTGCCACTGCAGACGGTTATCATCCTACAGAACTTCGCAAAGACCTGAAATTTGGCAGCGACGTTACCATAAGGCTAAGACCAGTAATGTAATTCTTCTTTAAAAAGTGGGCAAAACCGTGTATAATAGCTAAAAATCTATTATGAGGTCTATCCCATGACATCTGAACTTCACGCCCTTATACTTGCTGCCGGTAAAGGCACCAGAATGAAATCTGAATTACCAAAGGTTGTTCATCCAATTCTTGGTCGCCCAATGGTATCTTATGTAATTGATGCCGTAAAAGAAATTGGCTGCAACAAAACCATACTTGTAACCGGTTATAAAAGCGATGTGGTAAAAGCCGCATTAAAAGGTCTTTACGAAGAACCTTTAGCCTATGCTGAACAGACCGAGCAATTGGGAACAGGCCATGCAGTTCAGTGCTATGCCAAGGATGTCAAGGAAGCAGACCGCCCAAAGGATTTATTAGTTGTTTGCGGTGACACTCCACTTATTTCTATCGAAACCTTGAATAAAATGGTTGAAATGCACAGGTCCCAGAAGCCAGCAATCACTATGATGACCCTCATGATAACAGAACCTGGCAAATATGGCCGCATTCTCCGCGGTAAAGACGGCAATGTAGCCGCAATACGCGAAGCCAAGGACTGCACAGAAGAAGAACTGAAAATTAAAGAAATCAATCTTGGTGTTTACCTTTTCGATTCCAAATTCCTGTTTGACAATGTATTCAAGCTTCAGCCAAACAACAAGCAGAAGGAATATTACATAACAGACCTCATTGAAATGGCAGCCCAGCAAAACAAGAAGGTTGTTGCCTGCATCGAAAAGGATGAATCATCAACACTTGGCATCAACAGTCGTCAGCATCTATCTGACGTAAGCACCATTCTTCAGAAGCAGATTCTTGCACGCCATATGGAAAACGGCGTCACCATTACCTGCCCAAATCAGACCTTTATCGGTCCAAAGGTTGTTATCGAACCAGACACAACCATTGAACCAGGCTGTATGATTTACGGCAATACCAGAATAGGCAGGAATTGTGTAATTGGTCCTAATGCAAGAATCAATAATACTTCTATTGCAGACGGTTGTGAATTGGAATTCTGCCATGTAGAAAACGCAACTATTACCCAGAAGCATGAAGTAGCACCTTTTACCTGTCATATAGACAACTAAGAAATAATGAATCACTCCCGAGTCAAAATATTCTCCTGCGGTGGCAACGACCAATTGTTTCGCGAAGTATGCAAATTCCTTGATGTTCATCAGGGAAGAATGACACGTTCAGCATTTGCAGACGGCGAACTCTATGTAAGAATCGATGAGTCTGTCAGAGGCTGCGATACCTTTGTCATTCAGCCTACCTGCAATCCAGTGAATGAAAACCTGATGCGCCTGCTGATAACAATAGACGCTCTAAAAAGAGCATCTGCAGCAAGTGTCACAGCAGTTGTTCCATATCTGGGTTATTCAAGACAGGAAAAGAAAAGTATCGGCCGTGAACCTATTACAGCAAAGCTTGTAGCCAATCTAATAACCTGTGCAGGCGCAGACAGAATCATTACAGTAGATATGCATGACCCTGCAATTCAAGGTTTCTTCGACATACCTGTCGATCATCTCTCTGCAGGCAAACGTCTTGCAGAATTCTTCATGAAACGCGACCTGACTAATCATGTCATAATTTCGCCAGATACTGGCGGAGTTTTGCGCGCACGTTCCTTTGGCCGACGGTTGAACCTGCCTATGGCAATCATAGACAAACGTCGTCCAGAAGCCAACAATGCAGTTGTAATGAACGTAGTCGGTGAAGTAAGTGGCAAACACTGTATCATCGTAGACGACATAGTAGACACCGCCGGCACCTTAACAAGTGTCGCCAACAGCCTTATGGAAAATGGCGCTCTTTCTGTTGTGGCCTGCTGCACTCATGCTCTTCTTTCCAGACCAGCCACAGAGCAGATCAGCAAATCCCCAATCAAAGAGCTTATTGCCACAAATTCAGTTCCAATACCTTCGGACAAGGCTGAAAAATGTAAGATAAAAACCCTTTCAATAGCGCCTCTCATTGGTGAAACCATTAAGAGAATTTTTGAAAGACGTTCTATTAGTGAATTGTTCTGAAATAAGGAAAAGTTGTTATGAAAAAATTGCCAAGATTATTCTTATATCTGATTGCAGCATCAATAGTATCCACTTCACTGAGCGGTTGTGGCGGAAGCAAGAACCCTGTTTCTCCTGTTTCCAAGCCCAGTTCTGCTAGCAAATCCGGTGGTGATTACTCAAACTGGAACAAAGCAGTAGAAGCCCGCACAGCCTTGGAAAACAAAGATTACTCATCTGTTGAAGGTCTTGCCAAAAAGCGCATAGCAGAAAAACCTGATGATGCAAGCGCACATTTCCTGCTTGGTCAAGCCTTGATGGGTCAGAGAGACTACAAGAATGCTCGCAAAAGCTTAGAAACAGCTTGTTCTCTTGTTCCCGACAACCTGAATTATTCACGTGAATACTATAAAAGTCTTGAAGCTCTTGCTCAGGAAGCAGCCAGCAAGAACGAATATACAGATGCAATTTCCCTTTACAAAAAGCTGCTAGATAAAGAATACGAACCGACAAGAACCCAGGAAGCACTTTCAGATATTTATATTGCCGCTGCCCAGAAAATGCTTTCAGCCGGCAATACCTCTGATGCAGAAATAGTTCTGACAGAAGGCGCTAACCTCTTGAAAAAAGACGTAGACCTTAGACTTGGCTTAGCAAGAATTTATATAGACGATGAAAGATATATGGAAGCTGAAAAGCTTTTAAAGAAGCTGGTCAGCGCTAATCCAAAGAACGCAGAATGCTTAGCAACTTACGCAACACTTCTTCAGAAGATGGGTGATACTACTGCCGCAGCAGAAATAGCTAATCAAGCCCTGGCAATAGATTCAACCAATAACGAAGCATTGAATGTCAGAAATAATTCTGAAGGAGATATGCCAGTAATCATAGTCAACCCAACAGATACGATGAATCTTTCTCTTGAAGCAATGAACGAAAGAATCAAATATCTTGAAAAGTCTGGTAATTTTGCAGAAGAAAAAGAATTATTGGTATCATGTATACAGCGTTATCCAGAACAAATCGGCGCATATTACAAATTAGCTGAAGTATGCGAAAAGCTTGGTCTGGTCGACGAAGCCATTCCTGCAATAGAAAAATACAATGCAGAAACTCCAAATTCACCAGAAGGTATGTTCCTTTATGCCAAGTGCCTCAGCCAGAAGGGTCAGTGCGACCAGGCATTATCAATACTCACCGGACTAGAAAGCACCTATGCAGATAAATATGCTTTAATGAATGAACGAGGTCAGGCCCTTGCAAGAAAAGGCGACTTCAATTCTGCCATAGCAATGTGGAATAATGTATTACAGCAGAATCCCAACAATGCTGATGCTAATTTCTATCTTGGTCAGCTATCTGGTGAAATGGGCAAACTCGACGAAGCCAGCAACTATTATAATGCCGCTATCCGACAACAGCCTTTCAACAATAAATACAGATATTTTGCCGGTATAAACTACATTCAGAGCGGAAACAAGGAAAAAGCAGCAGAAATCTGGAATGCTTCCAAGGCTACATTGAACCCCGCTGATCCTTATGCAGCAAGAATATTAAGAGCCCTCGGCGAAGACCCAGAACTTCAGGCAGCAGCAAACCGCAACAGTGGTATTCCAACTGTAAGCGCAGAAGACGCCAATGCCAGAGTCATTACCATTGACGGAAATGCTCCAGTAATGGGTTATGAAGTCAGCGAAATGCCTTCCACCAGCTACGAAGAAGCTCTTGAATGCGCAAGAAGCGGTGATTTCAATACTGCTGAAAAAATGTTCCGCCAGGTCATCACCAATGAACCAAATAATTTCAACGCAATGATGAATCTTGGCAAAATTTATAGCGCCACTCAAAGACACAACGTAGCAGCAGCCGTATTCTTAAAAGCTTTACAGGTAGATTCTCGCAATATACATGCATTAAGAGCTCTTGCCAATAGCTACTCAGAAGTCGGTATGCATAGTCTGGCAAACCAGATTACCGAACAGGTAAGAACCAGCTATCCGGATCAATTCCAGGATTTCCCAACCTACGCGAACAAAAACATCAGGAACGACCCACGCGCTATCGAACCTATGACCAAAGCACTCCTTCAGGAAGGCCTTAACAATGAAGCTCTAGCTGTTGTTCAGGGTGCAATAAGCGAACAGGCAGACAACAACAATCTATACCTGCTTCAGGGTGATGTTTACAAGCAGATGAAAATGTTTGACCTCTCTATGGAATCTTATAGATACGTTCAAAACGCAGACCAGCAGAGTCCAACCTCATACATCAGAATTGGTGACCTTTACATGGCTGCAGGTCAGCAGAGCCAAGCCCTCACAGAATACCGCAAAGCTCTTGCTACACCATTCATAGACCCAGACAGTATGTTCTATATTGCTGACCGCTATATTCAGATGGGACGTCAGAGCGAAGCCAGAACTCTTCTTGGCAAACTCAGAACCATGAATCTGAATATGCAGCAGGTTAAAAAGCTTGACCAGTATCTTGGAACCAATGTCGCAGAAGAAGCCCAGACCTCTGCAAAAAAATAAATTTACGTATAGGAGTATTTCCAAATGAAGCCAAACGAAACAATCTTAGACGAAAACGATATTCACAAGCTTGATAACGTTATTAAAAACATAAAAGATCCTAATGCACGTAAAAAACTGGAAAATTTGCGACATAAGCTTCAGAAAAAGATCAACAAACAGAAGAAGGAAGCCACTGAAACCCGCAATAGAAAATTAAAAACAGCCTATATCGTAGCAATTCCTTTTGCAATCATATTTGCAGCAGTAGGCATTTACTATTTTCTTAAGAAAGACCGAGTAGCAAATAAACAAGCATAAAAAAAGCCCTCTTGATTGTTGGGCTTAATTATGATACAATCGCACAGTCACCTAGTGATTATTGGGGTGTAGCCAAGCGGTAAGGCATCTGCCTTTGGAGCAGACATTCGCTGGTTCGAATCCAACCACCCCAGTTTCAAAAAAGCCACGATTTGATATCGTGGCTTTTTTGATTTAGCTTATTGCAGTTGTTCGGTTGAGTAATATATTACCCAGGTTTTGAAAATACCGGCATCCGGTTTTGAAATAATCTCAAATTCCAAGTCGCCCCAGTTACCACCATTATAAGCAAGAACAGAGCAACCAAATCCAGGAATCTGATAAGCAACCTTGTTAACAGGATTTTCGGAGAGAGACTTGCCTCTCAGGCCAGTAACTCCACCGGCACGCAGATTCAAACTATCAAACTTGTATTTGTTTTCATTATAGCCACTGAAGGAATTCGGTAAACCGAGGTTATCACAATACATTGCCAGACAAAAATCATTGAAGAAGTCGCTGAGTCCGCCACAAGAAGGATTAGCCTCAGGAAGGATATTCATCTCAATATCTTCAAGACCTCTCTTAACATTAGAAATCTGTCCGCTTTCAAGCATTTTAATAGTATTATCGCCTCCACAGCGGTCACACAGATATTGAGTGAACAAGAACTGCATTCCATAGTTTCCATCGGTCAAGGTTTCGGGCCAAGAATCCAATCTTGCCTTTTCTGGATTAGAAAGATAATATTTAACTCTCTGAACATCCATAGGATTTCCATTAGAGAAACCTCTGCCTGATTCCTGACGAGCCATCATGGAAAGCCCAGCAGACTGCCAGTCGGTTCCATAATATGCCACCTTCGCCGGATCCCAGCGCTGGTTATAATAAAACATCTGATGAAGTGCGTAACACAATTCAGCATGAAATTCATCCGGGTCAGACCCATATTTATTTGGGCTGGCAAAAATGATTTCAGTTCCATTAGTGTTTACCTGCTGCGTGTTTTTATCTCTAGGATCAAAGTATGCAGCTTTATCAGGCTTATTATCTACCTTGTCAGTCAGGAAAATAACTATTCTTTCCTGAGCGTCGATATTACCTTCCGGAGGAGTCAGAACACCGAATCTTGTCTTAATGGAATCATAGGTTTTATCGAACTCCTTAGCAATACCGACACAGGTTTCACGGGTAAATGTTGCAAGGCTTTCTTCCAAATAAACAAGAGCATGGGTGCTGGATGCACCGATTATACCAGTTTGCTCAATGTCGTTGGCGGCATCATATGGAGAAGGCTTTGTGAAATCACGGACAAAAACAGAAATTGTTTCGGAAGCCGGTTCAACCATAGAAGCTCTTATACTAGCTGAAGGTTTTTCAACAGGTGCAGTAAAATTACTGAATGAAGTTCCCAAAATGCTCTGTGATGTAAATCTTGAAGCATATTCCGAAGCGCGGACGCTTGTCGGTAAAGTCGGCACAACAACGGTATTACCTCCAAGATAAGCCGAAACAACATAATAGTAATACTCTTCATTGAAGGTCTGTGTATTTGGACCAGAAAGAGTGCTTACAAATGCAATTACATCAGTTGGCTTAAGCTTGGCTATCTTCAGTTTGTTGCCGCGCAGCACGCTAGACAGGTCATAAATACCATAATCAGTAATAGAAGTATCAACATTATTATAAGCGGTGTAGTTCAAAGAGTTACTTACAGCATTATTAACCTGAACCCTCACTTCTACTGTTGAGCCAGCAGCAATAATACTGTTACTGGGGGCATTAAAGGTTACGGAAGTATCGGTAAGACTAGTAATGTCTGACGGACTGACTTCATAGTTTCCGACAAGAATCTTAAAAATAGACATATTGGTGCCAAAATTATAGCCATAAAGAGTTATTGGCACGCCAGGAACCGAGCGCATCGGAGATATATGCACAAGCTTTGGAGCCACAGTCACAACAGCAGTTCCGACACCTTCAACGGCATATTGTCCCACATTAATAAGCTTTACTGTCAGATTTCCAGTTCTAGCGTCAGCTGGAAGAACAACCTTTACATTATATATAGAAGCATCATCTTCAAGTGTGTGGCAATCAACTCCATTAAGCTGGAATTTATTCTGACTATAAATAGGACTGAAATTGCGACCGTTAACAACAATTGTCTGGCCGCCACTGGCGATATCAGGATGAACGCCTAAGATAACAGGCTTTGCTATAAAATTAACAGCGTTCAATTCCTTGGAGGTTTCACCATTTATGATTACCTTTACCTGACCTGTTTCTACATTATTTGGAAGAGTAACTCTGATTCGTCCATCGTTTGTTGAGTTCCAATCAATGACCTGTGCGTCAACACCATTAAAGGTAACTCTACCAGCGTTTCTACCACAACTTGAACAAAGAATAGTTACGGTATCTCCATCGGTGCCCCAGTTTGGATTTAATGAAAGCACCTGGAAATCGGAAGAATATTGATTAGTAGCATAGCTTAAAGCAAAATTGATGTTTTCTGTTACCTTGCCAGTATATACTCTTACGTCAGTCTTTGAAACAGCATTATATCCCTGCAGTCTGACAGTCACGCTATGGTCACCGGCAGGTATTCCTTCGAGAAGAAACGTGCCATCATTGCCGGTAGTAGCCTGACATTGATATGCTTCAACAATGGCTCCTGGAAGACCAAGTCCAGTATCGGCAGCAGTAATCGTGCCCTTGATTTTGCCTACAGAATATTCATCATAGGCGTAAGAAGAGCCTTGGCTCAATACTTTACTGGATGATGTGCCTCCACATCCAGATAAAAATATAACAAAAATAAAAATATAAGCTATAGCTATTGATTTTAGATGTTTATTATTCATATAATGTTACATTAACACATACTAGATTAAACTGCAAAATAGTGTGTGTTAATTGTGCATAAAATATCCATCATCTTTGTTGATAAACACAGAAGGCACGAGAGAGAAAAATAAAAATAACATGTGTTTTCTGTTAAGAATTTTGAGCAATCTGCCGATTCTTAAAGGTGAGAAATATATAAATGCCCGTTTTAGGCGAACAGGAGACAAACAATGAGGCAGACTAATGTAATTAGACTTTGCCGCGACAGAATGAAGCTTATGCTTTGCGTAATGCTGCTGGTATTCAGCTGCATTGGAGCAACCCTTCATGCTGACGTGTCAAACGTTGCTGTAGACACCAGTTTTTCAGGTAGTAGCAACAGAATCAATAGCGCAGGCTATGTAAACCTTAATGTAACATGGCAGGGCGACTCACCAACTTATACCGCAAAATATAAGGTTAATGGTGCTATCGTAAGTTCAGAAGGCGCTATCAATAACAATTCAACTACAGCAAAAATAGCAGCATCTGTTATTGGTGATACAGGTGGAAGTGCTGTTACAATCCAAGTACAGATTGTAGACAGTGCAGGTAATTCATCAGAAGCTTCCAGCCAGGGTGTAATTGTAGACACCAAGGCTCCGACTCTGACTGCAACAATCACTAATGGTCCAACCTTCTCTCAAAACTCCTCTGTTCGCATTCAAATTACTAGTGATAAAGAAGTCAACGCACCAACAGTAACCTGCAATGGCACCAATGCCACAATGGAAGGCAGTATCAGTGTTGGTACAAGCTTTGTATATAATCTTCAGCTTTCTAGTTCATTTTCAAACGGGTCTTACAATATTAGCATAAGTGCAACCGACACAACCGAACCATCAACCAATGCAAACCGTGGTTCAACAACTGTCGGCTTCAACGTAGGCACTTCAGCAACTGGTTCAACAAGCATCGACGGTGCAAACCCAGGCTCTCCAACCAATGCAGCAAGCGTAACCCTCACAGGTACTTCTCCATCAGGTGTAGCTAAGGTTTCATTGATGGATGGCTCTTCAGAAGTCACCTCTATCAATACCAGCAGCACAGGCTGGACTATGACAATAGCTCCTGCCGAAGGCAACCACAGCTATGTAGCAGTCAGCTATGACTCATTGGGTCAGGAAATATCAAAGAGTTCTGCTTTCGCATTTATTGTCGACAGAACAGCTCCAAGTGCTCCAACAGTATCTCAGGAAGGCATACCCGCACAGACTAATGCTACTTCTCAGACATTCTCTGTAACAGTTGAAGGTTATTCAACAGAAGTATCTTCTCCGGTTTACCTTCAGGCTTATAACAACAACTCTCCTGTTGGAACCAAATACAATGTAACCACATCTGGCAGTCCAGTCAATGCAATTGTTCCATTGTCTGAAGGCAGCAACAGCATTTATTTCCAGACAGAAGACGCTGCCGGGAATAAATCAACCAACAGTGAAACAATCAGCATCCAGAAGAGCGGCTCATCCAGTGCAAACGTAGCAACTGCAATAGTTGATACCTATTCTGTTCCAGCCCCAACAACCTCAATGATGGGTGCAGGTTCTCACAGCCTTACAGTAAACTTCAATCAGGCAGTTGGTGATGCAATCCCAACAGTCACAATAAACTGTGGCGGTGGTGGAAGTCTTAGTGTAAATGGCTCCTGGAGCAGCAACACTCAATTCACTGGTAACTTCACAGTTCCATCAAATGGCGGTGCAAGCTTCGACGGTGCAGCAACAATCGTTGTTACTGGTGCTAAGGATACTTACGGTAACATTATCCCAGATTACACACAGACCGGTGCATTCTCTATCGATAGCACAGCACCTATATCAACAATTACTGGCGATCCAAACATTTATGTATCTGCAAATGGCCAGAGTGTTACCTTGAACGGCACAGTAAACGACGGTGAAGGTTCAGGCATTGACTATATGACCTTAGTTGTTACTGACGCTACTGGTGCAGAAACCAAGACCAATGTTCCATTGCAGACTGGCGCACAGTCACCATGGACCTATAACTACAACGCCAGCAGTCTTGCCGCCGGTGAATATACTCTTGTCACTTCAGCAGTCGACAAGGCTATTCCACAAGGCAACGTAGAAAATTACGGTGGTAAAGCAAGTGTTAAGATTATCGTTGATACCACAGCTCCTGTTGTATCCCGCGTAAGCATCAACAATACCGGTATTGATATACCAGAAGGAATGGTCATTGCCAGCGACGTAACCAGAATCGTTGCAGTAGCAACAGAAGACGGTTCAGGTCTTGACTTTGGTAACGCAAACTTTGTTCTAACTATTACTGGTCCAACAGGTACTGCTATTACAGGTGAAAAGACCAACAACGGTAACGATACCATGTATTTCGACTTTCCTACTCTCACTGAAGCCGGTGATTACACCGTAACCTTCACTCCAGTAGATAAAGCCGGTAATGCAGCAACCTCTGTAACCAAGAAATTCACAATCAATAAATCAGCTCCAGACTCAGCAGAATTCAATCCAGCCAGCTATGCTGTAGCTAACCAGACTGAAGAAAATCTTGCCAGCAGTTCTGTTAAAGTTACTCTCTCTTCTAGTGCTGGTATTACTCCAAGCTACAATACTTCAACAATTTCCGTAAGATACAACGGCAATGAAGTTGGTAGCAAGCAGTTCAGCGAAGAAGCACTTATCGCAAAGCTTCATGATGGCAACATGAAAGCAGATGGTAGTCATGATGGTAGCTATTACGTTACAGTTGTTCCACATTCAAGCACTGGTATCACCGGCGCTGCCATTACTAGCAGTTTCATTTATGATACTCAGTCACCAGTTGTAACAGAATCCTCTCCATCTATAGCAGAAACAGAAACCTGGTTCGGCACCAATACAAGCCAGTTCAGCCTTACTGTATCAGATGCTCCGAAGGATATTCTTGAACACTATAATGGTCAGTATCCAGAAGGAACAACACCGGCTCAGCCAGGTGACACAAGCTGGTATAACAGCAATGGTTCTGGCGTAAACTTCGATGTCAGCAGCTTCAGTTGGACTATGGGTGACCAGACCTCTACTCCATCCTATCGCAATGGTAGCAAGATGATTGTTACTGCTCCAACAGCTCCAGCATCTGCAGGTGAATCTGACCCTGGTGTTGCAGACGTTGCAGTATCAATAATTCTCGCAGATAATGTCACTCAGGGAACCACTGTTCCTAATACGACTACACTCTCCAGAACCTACAAATACGACTATCTTGCTCCAAAGATTAGTATCACAACTGCTAATGGCGCTAAGTATTGCAAGAACCTTCTCAAGGTAAAGGCAACTGCTGAAGATCAAGGTACTGATGAAAACCTTCAGGTTACCAAGATTGAATACAGTGAAGACGGTGCTAACTGGAATCCACTTACCGTAAACGGATTGCCAGCTAAGTCAGCCGATTTCACTCTTGAGCTCGATATTACCAACAAGGCAGAAACTACTCACTCAATTCAATTCAGAGCAGTCGACCGTGCTGGTAACACATCTTCAGCTAAGTCATTCAGTTATACAATCGACAGAACAGGTCCAAGCGCTCCGGAACTTACTATTCCATTGGCAGATTACACTGTTAATAAGCGCAGCCAGACCTTTAAATGGGCAGCCAGCAATGGTGCAACCGTTTATTTGTTCCAGGTTTCTGACGACTCATCCTTCAACAACGTTCTCAACCTTACAACAAACACAGAATATCCATCATTGAAGGGCACAATCACCTCAACAACTGATGGCTCATTCGGACTTCCAAAGGACGGGAACTTCTATTGGAGAGTAGCCGCTATAGAAAAATGTGAAGATGGCTTCAACGTCAGCGACTGGTCTATAACACGCAAAGTAGTTGTAGACAGCGTTAAGCCATACATCCTTGCAGTATCTCCTTCACCAAGCAGTTCTAACACTGTATCAACCGGTATGGTAACCTTTACCATCAGATTCAGTGAAACTCTTGATGCAACAACTGATCTGACAGCAACCTTAACCTCCGCTGGTGGTCAGGTAATGAAGATAGAAAAAATCAGTTGCACAGGCGATACATGGACAGGCACCACTGTTATACCAAAGAATAACAGTGCATTGTATGACGGCACAGCAATAATTTCTGTTCAGGGTGCAAAAGACCTTGCAGGTAATGCAATGGCCATCGACACCACACACACAATTGTTGTTAACACAGGTCCATCCTTCACAACAAAACTGTTCTCTAACCCGGCCAATGAATACGAAATAACCATTCTGACCAGAGCCAGTGAATCTTTGCAGACCGCTCCAAGCGTATATGTAAAGCAGAATTCAGTAAAGACTCCAGTCACCATGAATTTCCTTAAGGATCGTTTCTATTCAGGCTCTTACAAGATTGACAAGGAAAATCCAGGCTCAGCCTACATAACCCTTTCAGGCACAGACCTCTATGGCATGGTAGGCAACAGCACTGTTGAATTCACAATTGCAGATGTTAATGCATCTTCAAGACTGAGTGTAACAAGTGCTTCCGGCCGTGCAACCCTGAAGGCTGCAGAAAATTCAACAGCCAATCCAACCTCAATCTTCATTATTGATAAAGAAGTTCTCGAATCTCCGTTCACAGCAGATGAAAGCATCAGCTCTTCTGTAAGAGCAAGTGCTGGCATCAGAGCAGCAAAAACAAGCAAAGAAAAATCAGAACTTGTAGGTGTCCTTGGCCTCGACCTCATTGGCCCAAGCAACACCAAACTCAAGAAATGCATGCTCTATACAGCAGACGTAAACGGTGAAGTAATCACAGCTAACCCAGACAAGGTAAGCCTCTACCGTCAGAATGCTAATGGCGAATGGGTTTACCAGGGTGGTAAGCTTAAGGATTACAAGATTTCTGCTCAGCTTTCAGGTCTTGGCCGCTTAGCTCTCATGGCTGACGAAACAGCTCCAAGAGTAAGCTCAATCACTCCTGAAAATCTCGAAAAGCTTGATACTAATAAGCCAGAAATCAAAGGCCAGTTCGTAGATAATGGTTCCGGTCTTGATGCCGATTCATTAAAGCTCTACATCGACGGTCTTCAGGTTCAGGATGTAAATCTGGAAAAAGGCGGATTCAGCTATCAGGTTAAGAAGAGCCTTAAGGCTGGTAAGCATGAAATCGTCTGTGAAATTAGTGACAGAGTCGGCAATGTCTGCAGAAAAGCCATTGATTTCACAGCTCCAGTAGAACTGAACATCGGTGAATTCCAGGCTTATCCAAGCCCTGCCAGAGGAAACCACATTTTCTTCGGCTACAACTTCGGTGCAGTTCCAGAAAGCGTAAGCCTTAAGATTTATGACACAGCAGGTCATATTGTAGCCAAATTCGGCAAAGACGAATTTGACAGAAGAACAGGTAAAGTTCTTTGGGATCTTACTAATCAGAAGGGTAAACGCATAGCTAACGGCACTTACATCTACAGATTAGAAGTAACAGCCAACGGCCAGAAGCAGAAGAAAAAAGGTAAATTCGCAGTATTGAAATAATTTTCGATACCAAAAAGCCTTCCCGCAATGGGAAGGCTTTTTTTGTTGTTAAATAATAAAGCAAACCTGCCGATAATCAAGATAGCAATAATTATCGGAGGCTTTATGAAAAACCCATTAAAACTATTCATAACGCTACTTGCTGTAGTTCCACTGGCTTTTGGAGCTGTTGGCTGCAGTGGCGGTGGTGTAAACGGTGAAGGAACAGGTTCCTACGATACCGGAACTCCTATTGTTAGAGGAAGCTCTTCTAATGATACAGGTTGGGACTATATTTCCAAAGGTTCATATGAAAGCGCTATAAAGCACTTTAATGACGTTCTTGCTGGTAGCCCGACAGAAATGGAAAAAGCCGAAGCCAACAATGGCATTGGCTGGGCAAAAGCCTACAATGGTTGTCTTAAAGACGGTATGAAGTATTTCATGCAGGCAGCGGACTATATTGACGATGCAAAGGTTGGTCTTGGTGCAGCCTATGTTCAGCAGGGCACCTTAAGCGATCTGGAAGACGCTATTGAAATTCTCTATGTAAAGCTTGGTCAGAGCAAGCCACGTTTTAATTATGTTCCAAACAGAGCTATAGGCATAAGCAACGCAGAAATTCATGCAATGCTGGCTTACTGCTTCGCAGCAACTGGCGATACCGAAAAATCCCAGGAACAGCTTGATTATGCAAAGGAACTGGAACCGAATTATACCGGTAAAACCATTGCTCAGCTCTTCGCTGCAATAGAATTCCTCAACAACTAATACAGAACAGAAACCGATATTCCCGGAGGCATTATGAAGAATTTTTCAAAAATCATTGCTTTAATAACAGCAATGATGCTGGTTATAACCATGTGCGGCTGTAGCAAAGTCAAGAACAGCAAAGCTGCCCGCGGTAGTATAACCGGTAAAGTATATGATTCTAACGGAAAGATTCTTCCTGGTGCCAAAGTAGAAGTCTATGGCGGTAGTCCTTCAACAACGACCGATGCCATGGGCGAATATGTCCTTTCAGGCCTTAACAGTGGTCAGCATAAGATTGTTGCCACCAATGCCAGCAATACTGTTATTATAGTTGTAGATGTCGTTCAGGGCGAAACTACAGAAAACTGTGACCTTACCTTTAAGGTTTCCGACAGCCTGCCACCATTGATAACCATGGTAACAGTCGCCGGACTCACAGAAAACGTAGCTACGATTACCTGGATAACCAATGAAGCAGCAGATTCTGTTATTGATTACGCAACAGGTTCAGTAGGTCTTGCTTACAACATGTCAGCCTCCGATTATGGCATGGTTACAGAACACTCATTGGCATTACTAGGCTTAACACCAGGACAGACCTACCACTTCAGAGTAAAAAGCAGAGACTTCGAAAAGAACGAAGGCATATCTTCAGACTACCAGTTTACAACTCCAACAGGCGATGCACCGGCAGTTCCGATGGGCTTTGGTGTCAGCGTAGCTACAGAAAGCGAAAAGCTTTATTTGACCTGGTTAAGCAACAGCGAAAGCGACTTAGCTGGTTATAACGTTTACAGAGCTGATTCTATCGGAAACAGCTTCATAAAAGTCAATGCTTCACCGATTGCAACAGCCGAAGCAGCAGTTGAATTTGTTGATGAAGGCTTGAAAATAGCTACTAAGTATTATTACTACATAAAAGCTGTTGACGTTGCCGGTAACGAAAGTCCTAAGACCGATACCGTTTCTGTTGTAACTCCTGGTATTCTTGACGAAAACAGAACCTGGACACTTGCGAACAGTCCATACATCCTTAGAGGCGACCTGCGCGTAAGAGGCGGCTCAGTTCTTACCATAGAACCTGGTGTTGAAGTAAAATTCACAACCTCAGATATTATGCCGGATTCTCTAGGCGCAACAATGACAGAGCTTATTGTTCAGGGTGGCTTAATGGCATCTGGTACAGTTAGCAAGCCAATCACCTTCACATCTGCAGAAAACTTCCCACGCAAGAGCACCTGGGGCGGAATATTGTTCTCAGGCACTACTCAGGCAGAAAACATAATGAGAAACTGTGTAATTATGTTTGCTGATACAGGTATTAAATGCGACGGCTCTACACCATCAATCGAAAAATGCGAAATCGGGTATTGTGGTGTTGGTATTGACGCTGGTTTATCAACTTCCCTCAATATAAAGGGAAATATCATCAGAGACTGTGAAGTTGGTCTTACATCCCTTGGCTCCAATATACGTAACAATATATTTGTAAGCAATGGTGTTGCAGCCTCCCTAATGGGCGCCGACTACTTTGAAAACAACACAGTAGACAGCATTATAGGTATTGATGTTGCAGCAGGCACACCTAACATAAAGAACAACATCTTCACTTATAACAGCACAACAAAAGGTATTTATGGTATTAACCAGACGACTACCATTGCTACCCCGACTATCGAATACAATGACTTCTATAACATTGCACTGGTCTATAACGGTGTAACAGTCAGCACAGGAACAACCAACCTGGCTTCTGATCCTTTGTTTATCGGTGGCACTCCATTTGATTACCATCTGCAGACAATCGCAGCAGGCTATGCATCAGATTCCCCGTGTTTAAAAGGTGGCGAATCCGGCTGTCAGATGGGTGCTTATGGCCCGTGACAATGATTAGCTAAAATAAAACAGGCTTCATCAAAGATAGCGATGAAGCCTGTTTTATTTTAGCTTAAAAGATATTACTTCTTGCAGTTAGCTCTTATATCATTAATCAAAGAAACAAGAGCATCCTTTACAGTAGAATCAACATCGAAATCCTTTTCAGGAGTTTCAAGGTTATTTTCTTTTACATAGTTTTTGAAAGCTTCCACAGCCTTAGTCATGTCAGCCTTGCTGATACCATGCTTAACTGCAGTTACCTTAGTGCCACTTGAAGACTGACTGTTAGTTTTATCATCAGTCAAGAATGCAGTCATCTTAGTAGCTTTTTCAGGATCAAGCTTATCCTTTACCAAAGCATACAATACTGTTCTAACAGTGTCTGCCCCTTCGGCATCAGCAAGATTTGGATCATCGCCACCAACAATGTTTCCACAAAGCTTACGATACATTGTAGCAAAAAGCATTTCTGCATAAACCTTCGATGTTGCAGATGCGTTATCAAAGACACAGTATTTGAAAGAGTTTACGATACTGAGTTTGTCGTTATTGAAATCCTGTTTAAGTTCAGAACTCAATTTTTCGATTTCTGAAGCAGTTTCTGGTTCAAAACAAAGCTTTGCAGATTCAACACCAATCTGGTCAATAGCATCAACGATTATGCCTTTACCAGTAGTGCTGCACCAGTTATATCCCCAAAAGCAGGCAACAACGATAATCACAATTACAGTAACACAGCCAGCGCCAAAACAACCGAGAACCTTTTTCATTTACAAATCCCTTAAATCAATTTTGTTTCAGATGTTTAACTTCTTCAACAGGAACAATCATAAACACCTGATCATTTTCACGAACTACGTCGGACAATTTTACACCAACTACGCTGCCTTTTCTAGCAGTTGTTACAGATTTTCCATCTTCTTCGATGGAAATTACCTTCAAGGTCTTTACGCCTGTTGTTGGACCCTGAAACATCAGTTCATCACCAACGTTAAAATCGCGGGCTTCAACCTTTATTTCAGCAACAGTAACCTTCTTGAAGAAATTAGTTACAATACCTAAGTGAGTTTTTCTGTGAGTAGCCTTGGAACCATTTCCGCCACTCCATTCGCTGATTTGGCGACCAAAGAAAAATCCATCAGAGAAACCACGGTTAAAAACAGCGTCAGCCTTTTCAAGCAATTCCTTGCGCAATGCTTCGACTTCTGCTTCAAAGGTTGGTTTGTTGCGATTTTCCATGTAGAAATCAATAAAGCGTCTATAGCACTTAGTGACTTCGCTTACATATTCTGCACTGCGGCCGCGTCCTTCTATCTTCAGGCTATCAACACCAGCGTCCAGAAGTTTTTCTAAGAAGGGTAGGGAACAAAGATCTTTGGGGCTCATTACATAATTCTGACCCAGTAAGAATTCCTTGCCTTCGCGGATATCCTTAATAAGATACTCCCTGCGACATGGCTGACGGCATTCCCCACGGTTTGCTGATTCCCCAAATGCGAACTGGGACATAAAGCAGCGACCACTGACAGAAACACACATGGCACCATGAGCAAAGACTTCTATTTCAATCTTATCTGCGTCAGCGCCCAAAAGCTGTTTCAAATTACTTCTTATGCTGGTGATTTCTTCTAAAGTGCATTCTCTGGCAAGCACAAAACGGCAAATACCAAAACTCTTGTATAGAAACGCCATAGAATGAGCATTAGCCACAGACATCTGAGTAGAAAGAATTACCTTCATCTTATGCTTCAAGGTAAGTTCTACAACAGAGAAGTCCCAACATATAATAGCGTCAATACCAGCTTCAGCGGCGGCAGCAATGAGCTTTTCAGCCAAATCGGTTTCGTGGTCAAAAATAATAGTATTGAGGGCAAGATAAGCCTTAGCATTTGCTGCGTGACACTGTTTAGCCACCTCCGGTAAATCCTCAACAGCAAAATTCTTTGCATTAGCTCTCATATTCATAGATACAATGCCAAAATAAACAGCATCCGCACCAGAATCAAGAGCCGCCCTAAGACTAATCATATCACCAGCCGGGGCCATAAGCTCCGGTCGTCTTAATGTGATTTCTTCCATTTTAACTCCTAGCTGATAAAATTCGGGTCTTTGAACTTAATCAGTTCATAAATCTGAACAGCCTGCTTTTTACCACGAATTTCTTCAAATGGCATTTTATCAACTTCTACAAAATCTTCAAGATATTTAAGCGTCTGACCCGAGAATATAATCTTGGAGTATTTACCCTGTTTAGAAGCAGATTCAAGTCGAGAAGCCAGATTAACTTCATCGCCGATAACAGTAAGGTCTTTGCGGCGGTCACTACCGATATCGCCAAGCAAAACCTGACCGGTGCTGATTCCTATACCGATATTAATTGGGAACAGGCCTCTCAGTTCACGTTTCTTATTCATCATAGCAACATACTGCTTCATTCTATAGGCAGCTTTTATTGCGCTGATAGCATGATGTTCCGGCTCTGTCTGGTGGAAAATAGCCATTACAGCATCACCGATATATTTATCAACACGACCGTTATACAAGCGTATAATTGGCTCTATACCGCCAAAATGCTCGTTAAGAACTTCGAAAACCTTGTCTGGTGGATTTGCTTCACTGATACCTGTAAAATTACGGATGTCCGAGAAAAGTATGGTAGCTTCAATATGCTTGCCAACATGAACAGACTGGTCACCAGTATCTTTTACTGCTTCCAGAACAGAATCTGAAACGTAAGCCTGCATTTTTTCACGTTCTCGCAGCCCCTTAACCATTTCATTAAAAGTAATGCTTAGTCGGCTAAGTTCGTCGTGACCACCTTCTTCAGAAAGAACAACATCAAGATTACCTTTACCAATCTGCTGAGCGGCAGAGTCAATCTTTTTAATTGGTGTCAGCAAGCTTGAAGAAAGTGCAAAGCTCAACAAAACAGAACCAATAATAGCAAATGAAGACAAAGCAAAAATCAATATACCCATATCCCTGACTCTGAGTTCTATAGGCTTTGTGGAAGTCAGCAGACAAGGCAGATAAGACTGGCTGTTCATACTGGAAAGAGGCTTTGCAAGATATAGGAAATCTTCTTCGTCAATGTTAACAATGCCTGTTTCTTCGATTTTCAGTTCTGAAGAGCGGTCTAAGACTGATTTGAGCTTTATCCAAAGAGGTGATTCAGAAGGATAACTTTCAGCCCCTGGTATAGTCGAATAGAAAGATAGTTCCGGAACCAGCACACTACCAGGCAGTTCCTGTGCAGCCATATTGTTAGTGGAAAATTCGCGGGCAGCAAAGTTCTTTTCAACAAGCTTGTCTGGGAGATAGACGAACAAAGGACAAACCTGTTCATCAATAGTTACCTTAAGGGTCATAAAATACAAATGCTGGTCAAGATAAACAAAATGACGTAAATGGGATGGAAGATCCAGACTGAATACTACAGCGCCACTGGTGCCTATTAATTCAGAAATTTCATCGTCTACAAATTCTTCAATCAGTTTTTTATTGTTACCGTTACCGAAGAAGCCATCATTCTTGTAATCTTTAATAGTCTGGTTTGCCATATACTTCATGGACTTTTCCAGTGTGGGTTCAAGGTTTTGCCAACTCGTATGGGCTATTTCGCCATCCTTAAACAATACGAACTGATTTATAATACCTTCATCTACGGCGCTGTGCATGGCCTCAGAAACAGATTCAACAGTCGGTTTGCCTTTCCTATTCATTTTGTTCAGCAAATCCTGATACAAACCTCTTTCAATAAGTCTTGGGGTGTCTGTGTAATGCATTCCCAAGGCTTCTAGACCGGCACGCATCTTAACAAAGGCTGATTCTTTCAGACGACCGTCTTCATGAACGATAAAAGTTTTCCCTACGCTGATAAGACTAAGAATCGGAAGCAGCATAGCCATGAGGAATATTGCTGCGATTCTCTGCCTGAGAGAAATTCCGGCAAAATGTATGCTCTTCACATACAGAGCAAGACCTATGGAAACAATAACAAGGAAACCACAGGCCAAAGAAAGCATGAGCTTCATGTAGTTCTTGCTGTTAATAGCATCAGTAAGGTCTGCCATAGACAAAACCCTGACTTCATTTTCATTTCCGAAAGGAGTAGTGCCTACTATGAAGTTCTTGAATTCAAAAACGTCCTTGCTCCTGAAATTGTAAGCATTAACAAGTTCCTGTAAGAAGAAATTGTCTTTGGGAAGAGTAGGATCTATAGCCACAGCAGTAGCGTCAGAAAGATTAATAGCAGCTATCGGGAATTCGTAATGTTCCCTGGCCTTTTCTCTTCTGACTATCATACGTTTATACCAGAAATCATTGGGCAGGAGATCTGGAACAACCATCATGACACAAGCGCCGGATATTTCCTCTGCAATACCGTATTGATTATAGGAAATACCATCTACGCCCCATATGATATAACAGTCCTTACCTGTCCATTTTGATTTGTAAGGTGTAAACATCTGTTCAAAAATATGCTCGGGCTTTTCGCCACTACCCATCATTTTCTGCATCAAAGGACGGCTGGCATAATAAGTATTGGTTACTTCTTTATAGTCTTCTGCGCCGTAACCGTCACGAATTCTATTATAAATATAGATTCCGCCTTTCAGGCAGTTTTTCCAGATTCTTGCGGCTTCAAGAATACTTTTTGATTTAACAGAAATTAATTCGTAGTTTTCATCGAGAAACAGCCATTTAAAAGCCCCTGGATATGACTTTTCAACGCTTTCAACGAATTCGCTCATAACCTCAGGAGTCTGTCGGCAAAGTAATTTTTGCCTTACTATGGTAGTAAAAAAGTCTTTAATCTGGTATTCAGCAGTTGAAGTCATCTGAATCCTGGCTATCTGACGTCTGAGGTTAGCAGATACGGTATCTACAGTAGCAGTATACTGCTCTTCAATCATGTTGCTGATGGAATAATATGTGACGCAAACAGGCAGAACAACAATGATTACAAGCATGAACAGATTCTGCAATGTAAAAAAGTGCTTCATTCCTATATTATTCCTTATAAACTCATAAACTTATAGCCGTATGTATAAATATATATGAAATTATGAAATTATCAAGCAATTCCATTGATTTGTGGTATATTATGCCAATAGTTCCTTTATTCAGAGACCTAAGGAGATTATTATGGACCGCGTAGAACGTGCGAAAGAATTGTTTTTGAAGGGATTTAACTGCAGTCAGGCTGTTTTTGCAGCTTTTGCAGATAAATATGGCATCGATGAAGAAACTGCTCTTCGCATTTCCGGAGCATTCGGAGCTGGCTTTGGCGGTTCAAGGGAAGTATGTGGCGCAGTCAGCGGCATGACCATAGTCTGTGGTCTGGAATGTGGTGCTACAACTGGCGATGCAGCAGCAAAAAAGGCATGTTACATGAAGGAACAGGAATTGCTCGAAAAATTCAAAGCTCTTCATGGCACAATAATCTGCAAAGAACGCTTAAAAATTGGTAATACCAAAGAATTTCCAATGGCCTCGGAAAGAACGAAGGAATATTACGCAACCCGCCCTTGTCTCAAAGT
The DNA here is from genome assembly GCA_045639725.1 of Candidatus Avigastranaerophilus sp. Lineage (GTDB taxonomy): Bacteria > Muiribacteriota > Ozemobacteria > Ozemobacterales > Ozemobacteraceae > RUG334. The sequence goes on from JAZUDR010000031.1 coordinate 30,792, forward strand.
TATTATGGACGCTGCGCAGATACTGACTGAGACATACCCTGAGGAGTAGCTGGAAGCTGGAAGCTGGAAGTGGAAATTTCCCCAACCCCGCTGTCTGAGAATTCAGACAGCGCTATAGAAGGTAATGATATGAATAGATTTCAGAGAACAAAGATATTGCTTGGTGATGAAGGTTTTGAAAAGCTACAGAAAGCTCATGTAGCAGTATTCGGTTTGGGCGGCGTGGGAAGCTATGCGGCTGAAGCTCTGGTCAGAGCAGGCGTTGGCGAGCTTACAATCGTAGATTTCGATAAAGTAAACCCAACCAATATCAACAGACAGAATATAGCCCTGGAAACCACTGTCGGTATGCAGAAAAGCCAGGCAATGGCAGAAAGAATCAAGCTAATAAACCCTAACTGCAAGCTTAACGTTATCGACCGTTTCTATGAAGCAGCTAACTCGGATGAAATAATTACCACTAACTTCAGTGCTGTTATTGACGCTATAGATACTTTCAACTCAAAAATAAAGCTTATAGTTGAATGTAAGCATAAAAAAATTCCGATTTTCTCTGCAATGGGTGCAGCAGGCAAGATAGACCCGTCTCAAATCAAGGTTGGTGATATTTCTAAGACTATCGTGTGCCCATTAGCCAAGAAAGTCAGAAAAACCCTGAAACAAATGAATATTCACAAGGGCATACCTGTCGTATACTCGCTGGAAGACCCCAAGCCAGCTATGTCCCACACTCTTTTTTCAAAAGACGAAAACGAATTCAATCCGGGACTTGAACGCATGATTATGGGCTCCATAAGCTATATTCCAGCCATTTTCGGCCTCACCATAGCCGGAATGGTAATCAACAAATTAATCAAAAAAGAAGAATTATAAGCCCTTAATTATTTTTATATTGTTTCGTCGTGATCTGTAAAAATAATGTTCTTTACCATTCTTTACTTTCTCACAATCATTAATTAAGCATATAATATCTATATAAAAAAAGAAGGAGAAAATCAATGAAA
>JAZUDR010000032.1:0-7708 GCA_045639725.1 Candidatus Avigastranaerophilus sp.
ATAATATAAGCATCTTCTTTTAGCAACTTCAAAATCTTTACCTTCATGGTATTTGCGTTACTCTAGATAAAGAATCTGGGTATATGAACATAATATAGTAAATAGGCAAATATGTAATTTTGTCTTTCTGCTTTATTTCGCGTTCGTTAGAAAAAACATAGGCCTTTTTTATATTGTAATCTTTATTTGAAGTAAACTTATTTAAAGCACTGTGTATCTGATAATCTTTTCCAGACTTAATTTCTATTGGAATGACAGACAAAGAATCAAAATCATCTACAAGAAAATCAACTTCACCATTATTGCGATTATCATAATAATACAAATTGAACCCATGAGCTTTTAATTCCGAAGCAACAACAGATTCATAAACAGAACCTAGATTAATACTTTTTTCATCATCCAGAACCGCTCTTATATTATTTTTATATAAAATACCAGTTAATATTCCTACATCATTCAGATATAATTTAAGAAGATTTTTTCCACTATTTTGGATTAGGGGAAAAGTTGGAGTGGATATTGCTTTTACTTCTAAGGCAATACCTGAATTTATTAAATAATCAAATTCATCAGCATAATCAGAAAGACGGCTGCCTTTTTTATCTTCTATTTTATTTGCTACTATCCTCTTTTTTTTATTTTCCAGATTAGATGGAATAGCATCATATATTCTTGAGATTCTTAGTTTTCTTGATTCTTCATATTTTGAAGCATCTGCACCATAAAAACTATGTATATCATTTTGATACTTCCTGACACTCACAATATTTTTTGTTGCAAGGAATGTGTTTACGACATCCGGCAAGCCTCCTACCAGCAAGTATTTTTTGAATAAATCCATCACTTTCAGATGTATATTTTCTGGTAGGGATTCCAAATTTTTAAACTTGTTTTGCAAAGCTTCGACTGCATTTTTACCAAAACTATTAGCAATAAGAAATTCTTCAAAATCCAGTGGATACATATGCAGTATTTCTATACTCCCAATAGGAATAGAACTTGTTGATTTTAATGTAACTCCAAGCAATGAACCACTTGCAATATATTTAAAACGATTATCCTGTCTCAAAAATTTGAGAAGACTTATCAGTTGCGGATAAACCTGTATTTCATCCAAAAATACTAACGTATTCTTAAGGTTACCCATTTTATTCCCAGCAATCATACTTAATTGCAGATAAAAATCATCTACGCTGGATACATTTTTAAAAAAATGGTTGTTTAAATCGTCTTCAACCATGTTTATTTCAATATAATTCTTAAATATTTTTTTACCAAGATAGCGGATCAGATATGTTTTACCAACCTGTCTAGCTCCATCAACAAGCAGGACTTTGTTAGAATTAGTAATTAAATAATCTTCTATTGTCTTTTCAAGTTTTCTAAAAAGCATATTCTTCTCCGCAACACATTTTTCAATGTTATTTTATTGTAAATTTTTACACTTTTCAATATTTTTTCAAGATTAAATACTACACTTTTCAACAAAGCTGTACTAGCCAAGAAAAAAAACTCCCTCGGGCGGGTAGCACAAAGCAAGTTTAATACTTAACCAATTATTCTGTGCATAGTGCATTTTGACAAAAAAAAAGAAAAGCCTTTATTTGTATTACATACTATAATTGTTAAGATATTACGCTGCGAAATAACATTTTTATGATTTGTCAGCGTAATATCTCGATATTATAATTTAAAATACAGCTATCAAACAATAAAGGAACCACATTCAATATGATTGGACGAAGCAAAGAAACAACAGAACTGAATGAACTTTATGAAAGCAATAAAGCAGAACTTGTCGCTATTTATGGTAGGCGTCGAGTTGGAAAAACTTATCTTGTCGACGAAACTTTCTGCGGCCGAATAACATTCAGACATGCAGGACTATCACCAATCGAAAATCCAAATAGCAATATCAGCCCTTTAAAAGCACAATTACAAGCATTCTATTATTCCCTTTTATTGCATGGAATGAAAAAAAGCCACTGTCCCAAAGATTGGCTTGAAGCTTTCTTTATGCTAGAAAACCTATTACAAAGCAAAAATGATAATTCAAGACAAGTAATATTTCTTGATGAATTGCCATGGTTAGACACTGCAAAATCTGGTTTCATAACAGCTTTTGAAGGATTTTGGAATAACTGGGGATGTCATAGAAATAATCTTATGGTTATTGTTTGTGGAAGTGCTAATTCCTGGATATTAGACAAGCTAATCAACAATCATGGCGGTCTATACAATCGTGTAACCCACGAAATAAAACTCGAACCATTCACACTGAAAGAATGCCAGGAATGCCTGATGAGTAGAAATATAAAACTTTCAAAATATGATATTACCCAAAGTTATATGATATTCGGAGGCATACCATTTTATTTAAATTATTTAAAAAAAGGTAAAAGTCTTGCTCAAAACATAGATGAGCTTTTCTTTTCCAAGAATGCAACATTACCTCAAGAATATGATAGGCTATTTGCTTCTGTTTTCAATAATCCAGAAATGATGAAAAAAATAGTCGAATTACTAGCAACCCAAAGCGCTGGTTTCACAAGAAAAGAAATCACAGAAGGAACAGGAATACCAGATGGTGGAATGTTATCTCAAGCACTGAAGTTGCATTTACTTTTTCAATTGAGCAAATATTCTTAGACACGGAACAAACAAAAGATGAAGCAAACCGAATGTTTTTACCACGGATAAAACATCAGATTTAACAGCCGAAATATTTTTAGAAACTCAGTATTCTTTTTTGCTACTGCTTTGCATTAATAAGTAATATAAGATACATTTTATTTAATAAACTTTAGGCACTGAACTAACAGCAGATAAAGCAAACTGCATATTTTTTACAAACCAAGGATAAAAATACAGATTTGACTGCCAAGATTTTATTATTCTTTTATACACGACTACAAAGTAACTTTTTTATACTATTAACATCTAATACTTTACCCATTGCAATTACTTTATCGTTTACAACCACAGCTGGCATACTCATTACACCAAATGTCATAATCTTTTGTAAATCTGTGATATACATAACATCAATATTCAAATTCAGCTCTTTCACAGCCGTTTTAACATTTTCTAATTGCTTATGGCAGTTATCGCAACCAACACCTAAAACCGTTATTGTCTTTATATTTTTTATTTTTTCATCACTTATAAAAACAGGTATTGAAGCTTCTTTAGCTTTGCAAGAACATAGAGGTTTCTCATCTGTTTTTTTTACAGAAAAACAATTCGAATTAATTGATTCATGTTTTTCTTTGTTTGTCGGTTTATTAAAAATTGATTTAAAAATATTCATTGATGTATCCTTTCTTTTAAAAACCAAGATAAAGCATATAAAAAGAAATCAAGAGTATTATTATTCCAGATATTGTCTTTATTAATCTGCTAAATTTTCCATATCTTTCGTCAGAGATAATTTTCTGTATATATCCAACAAATGTTCCGGCTATAACAATCAATACTCCGCTCCCTAGCGAATAACAAAGCATTAAAAAAGCACCCCAAAGAGCATTACCACCTTTAGCTAATATGCCTAGTAAAACAATTAATACTGGAGTTGCACAAGGAGAAGCCAAAAAACCACCTAAAATACCAGCCAAAACAGCTCCTGCATATCCTTTCAGATTACTTTTAGATGTAAAACCAGCAGATGGCAAAACATCTATTATTGAAAGAATCTGCAATGCCATCAGAAGCATTATAAAGCCAAGAATTAAGTATAAGTAAGGATTAGAATTTCCAATTAATCTGCCTGCATAAGCAGCAATAATGCCAAGCAAAGTATATGTAAAAGCAGAACCCAATGCAAAAGCAAACGACAATCCAAAAGCTCTTTTTGTATTCTGTTGACCAACACCTCCTACATATCCTATTATCAGTGGAATTGATGATAAAGAGCATGGACTTACAGATGATATTATGCCTGCTAGAGCTGCAAACATTGGAGCCAACCATAAATTTTCTTTTATAATCGAAGCTATGATCGCCAACATACTATCAATCATATTTGACTCCCATTTCAATGAGAATATCCATAAAGTCCTTTTCAGAAAGACTGCCCTGATGAACAGTAAAAGCATGTTCCTTACTATCAGGTGAATTATAAAGGATAAATTCCAATCTTTCGTTTAATTCTTTACTTGGGTTAAATGGTTTTCCATCAGATCCGAAAAACACCTGGGACGGTATTAACTGTAAAGGTATATTGCTGGCAGCATCTCTGTATTTCCAAACATCAACAAACTTAATAATAGCTTTTCCTTTTGTCTTAATATTCATTGTCTTCAGGACTGGTGCCATCATTTTACAACTCTTACATGATTCAGACCCATAATCCACAATCAAAGGTAATTTATAAATATTGCACAATTTCTGAAAATCTATTGTAGATGTTGCAATTAAATTAAAATCCATATTGGCATCTGATTTTTCAGAAATATTTTCAGACATTTGAAATGATGCCTGCTGATTTGCCTCTGCTTCACTGCTATTTTTTACAAACCATATGCTAGATATAATGATTATTATTATCAATATAGAAAATGTTTTATATTTTTCATCCATTTAAAAACTCCAAAAGTATAAAATTAAAGAAGAAAATTCTGAATTAAGTTAAAAAAATAGCCCACAATAATGATTCCAATTGTGCAGATAATAATAAAAGTGCTTAGAAGTCTTCGTTTTATAGCTTTTTTTAGCATAATGATCGAAGGCAGAGACAATGTTGTTACAGCCATCATAAAAGCCAATACAACCCCTAATTTTGCACCCTTAGCCAAAAGTGCCTCCGCGATTGGAATACATCCAAATATATCTGCATACATGGGAATTCCAACAATAGTTGCAATCAGCACCCCAAATGGATTACCAGAGCCTAAGAAACCTGTTATAATATCCTGAGGAATCCAATTATGGATATAGGCTCCTATCCCGACTCCTGCGAGAATATATAAATATACCTTCCTTAAAGTGCTTTTTACTTGATCATTAGCAAAATTTATTCTGTCTTTTCTCGTCAGCTTTTCTATTGGAATATCAATAGGCTTAGCATTTCTTATAAATTCTTCAACTTCATTTTCCATTTTTAAATTAGAAATAATAATTCCGCCTATTACTGCAATGACGATACCAAGCAGCACATACACTGTGGCTATTTTCCAACCGAAAATACTCATCAATAGAATCCAAGAACCTAAGTCAATCATTGGTGACGATATTAAAAAAGAAAATGTAACTCCCAATGGTAAACCAGCACTTGTAAAACCAATAAACAAAGGTATTGATGAGCAAGAACAGAAAGGGGTAACTGTTCCAAGCAAAGCAGCAAGCAAGTTAGCAAATAAACCTTTAAAATTACCCAGTATTTTTTTTGTACGTTCTGGTGGAAAGTAGCTTTGGATATAGCTAATAATAAAAATAAGAATACAAAGCAACAGTGTAATTTTTAATGTGTCATATATAAAAAACTGTAAACTACCACCAAGTCTTGTATTAATATTTATATTGCAGAATTCAAGAAGGTTTCCGATCAATTTGTTTAGCCATTTCATTCCTAACAGCTGATCTTGGATAAAATTCCAAATCATAATCTACCTCCTGCTTGTACTAGGTGTTAACTTTTACAGCAACACTTGCCATTATCTTTTTCTTGGCTACAACAGCTAATAGAACTTATATACGACTTGAATTCCTGAAATTTGTTGCAATTAATAGAATAATGCTGCCATTTTCCATCTTTATAAGAATTAACCAGTCCACATTCGCCAAGAACTTTCATGTGATGTGATAATGTTGGTTGAGTTACCTTCAGTTCAGCAAGTAGCTCACATGCACATTTTTCTCCTTTTGTAAGAATCTCAATTATTCTTAACCTGTTGGAATCCGACATTGCTTTGCATATAAATGATATTTCATCTCTAGTCATTTTTAAGCTCCTTCACATTGATGATTATCTATATGTATTATAATTATCATATAGATAACTGTCAATATGATAATTAATTCAATACAATTATTTTATTTAAACGCTCATAAAATCGCGATAAACAGCATAATATTTATTTTTTGGACACGGATAAAAATGCAGATGAAGCAGACCGAATACTATTTCAGCCACGGATTAAATAACAGAAAAAACAGCCGAAATATTTTTAGAAATTCAATATTCATTTTTGCTACTGCTTGGCACTGTTGATTAATGAAAGATACTTTATATTTGATAAGCTTAAGTCACAGAATAAACTACAGATGATGCAGGCCAGATACTATTGATTATTTCAGACCAATAAGTCCAGTAGGGAATGCAATTCCCTACTGGTGATTTTCAGTTCAGGTCCACAGAATATTTGCTTGAGGTCCAGTCTACATATTGATTTATTTCCTTTTGAATAGAATTCTCTCATATTCATAGAAACTGTTTCTATCGTTATTGCGTTATGAACGATTCTGTTGTAACGATGTAAACATGCTTTATTGAAGGAGTAGCCTGCACCTTTTCACAAAACTTACCTGCCTGATTATAATCGAATAAAACTCCGTAATAATCAGTTGTTGAATAACTTTTCCCTATTTTATTTATTATTTCACCTCTACAGCCAGTCTGCATCCAAAGTATTGGTGCAATAGCATTAAAAACTCTGTCTAATCGAATCGGCCAGGCTGATTCATAAGTTAATTCACAGAATATAGCATTGGCTTTAAAACCATCCGCCATAGGCGGCATCTAAACCAGTATAGTTGCCCTTTAATGCATTACCATTTATGTCAACACCGTCAATAGAACACTTTGTCCTTGGCCACGTTACATAGTGGGCAATACCATATTTTTCCCATTCTTCATCGCCTTGTCTGAGACCTTGTTGTTTTATGAATGCAGCAGCCTCCTCAACCTTTACCTCGTTGTTTGTAATACAAATGCAACTTTCCCATTAAAGAAGAGCGATGTTTACATCCATGATTTTAGCGACTATTTCCTTAGCTGTGCCAGCTTCTACCAAAGCCTTAGCCTTTTTGAGATTCTCTTTGTTATTTTTTTCGCGTTCTTCTTCTCTACCTTTTTCTATGCCTTTTTCTATACCCTCTTCTCTGCCTTCTTCTCTTAATCTATCAATGAATTCACACATAGTTATATTATCTCCTTCATCGTCATGGTTATTAACAGCCTCATAAACGCGTTCATCACCAGACATAGCATATAGTAAATCTGTAAAATCCTCTTTGTGGGCCAATTTTCTGTCTAAGACTTTATAATTCGGATCTTTCTTATTTTTCAACCAGTCTATCAGTGACCTGAAGTCACTTTTAAACAATCTGACCTTGTCTTCAGGCAATTCTGATAAATCTGGGACTCCAAAGTCTTCTGGGTTATATCTTTCTGACCCATTGAGCGGACTCCTTATTATAAATTATAAGCACATAACAATAACAGTGCAAGTAACAGGTTGTCTTAAACGGTGCTTGTTTGCATTAACAGCAACTCAATGGTTAATTAAACTGGTATTCAAAAAATATAATATATTTGCTGTTCTCAATAGTATTATAACTAAAATTTCGGTAAAAATGTCAATAACAAATTAATTTTTAGGGATAGTGATGTATTTTACTATTATAGTATAGACACACGACCACTAATTAAATATAATCAAAGTATTAATTTTGAGAGACAGTTGTTTGTATACTATTTGTGTTTAAT
>JAZUDR010000033.1:0-2685 GCA_045639725.1 Candidatus Avigastranaerophilus sp.
TGATTTTCATTAGCAATCTGGAGGTTAATTCTCCTTTTAATCCAATAAGGCCACATTTGTATTTGCTTGAATATTCCTGTGCGGCGGAGCCGCCGGTCCAGTCAGGTGAGAGCCACCGTTCCAGACCATTGGAGCCACTAATTTAGTTAATTATTCTTTTCTATTCAGCATCTTCTGGCCGTAGGCCATAGGTTTCACGCATAGAAAAATCCTTATTCGGGTCTATTGGTTCTATGTTTATTTTGTATGAATCGAAAGCGATCCTGTCCATAATAGCGTCAGCTATTGTGCTTTCATTATTATTTGAAATTCTTTCATACCATTCATCGTCTCTGAATTGTGAACAGAAAATTGTTGAAGATTTTTTACGTCTTTTATGTATAAGTTCGAACAGATTCTTTGCATCGTCATCAGTAAGCTTCATTAAAAGCCATTCATCTAGAATAAGAACTATTGGATTTGTATACTTTTTAATAACAGTTCTGAAATTATTATTGTTTCTTGCTGCTTGTAAATCCAGAAGTAAATCAGGTAATCTGACGAATTTTACAGTATAGAATTTTTTGCAGGCTTCTATACCGAATGCGCATGCCATGTAGGTTTTACCACTACCACTAGCACCTGTAATGAATATATTTTTGTAGTCTGTTACGTATTCGCATGTAGCTAATTTTAATATCAAGTTTTTATTCAGCTTTCTTCCGGATTGGAAATCTATTCCTGCTATGCAGGCCTCTGATTGTTCCAGTTCAGCATTCTTTATAAGTCTGTTTAATCTGTTTGATTTTCTGCTAGCATATTCTTCATCTACAAGCATCCCGAATCTTTCATCGAATGTAAGTTCTCTGAATTCTTTATTTTCAAGTTGCATACGGTAGCTTTCTGCCATTGTGCTAAGATGCATTTCAGTTAGTTTTGTAATAGTTGATTCTTTAATCATGATTTTCTTCCTTTGTAAAATGCTGCACCACGTGTTATCCCATGTGGCTGTTTTTGCTGTTCCACTGCAGATAGTGGAACCTGTATTTGTTGGTCTTTGATTGTCGCGAAAAGATTCTTTATCGTTTTATAGCTTGGTGTAAGAGCATACAACAGAGCTTTTTCGCATATCTGTTCAAGTTTACTTTTTGAATATTTTTCAGCTAATTTAAGTATCCCCATGCAGCTTCTGAAATTCTGCTGTTCAATTTCACCGGAATTTAGGATAGAAACAATAACTTTAGCCGTATTTGGACCGATTTCTTCTGCCCACTTCTTAAATCTTCTACCATCCCATTCAAGATATTTCTGATGAGTTTCTGGCATATGACTATTTATTGTAGAATATTGTCCAGCCCTGCCATATAAACGCTTATGCGAAGCAATACGTTCATGATTCAAGAATATTTCAACCGTCGTATAGGTAATTCTCACATCGACCTTGTTTCTGATATACTGATAAGGAACGGAGTAATACATCTTGTCTGCTGCTATGTGATAGTTAAACTGAACAGTAGCTTGTTTCCACTCCGCGAATTCGTATGGGGTAGCAGGCAGAGCACCCAGTAATGGCTTTTCTTCCCCAAGAAATAAGCTCAGTCTGCTACTTTCCTTTTTCTGAAACATATTTGAATTATATGTTGATAGTTTTTCTCTTATTGCTTTATTCAGTTCCTCAAGAGAAAAGAACTGCTCATTGCGTAAAGCAGCTGTTATCCAGGTCGAAATATTACGGACTGTGCCTTCTGCATTCGGTTTGTCCTTAGGTTTTCTAACTCTGGCTGGGATAATTGCAGTATTATAATGTTCAGCCATTTCATGATAGGTTGTATTCAGTGACGGTGAATACCAGTCACCTTTTTTGATATTTACAGCAGTGCTACAGTTATCAGATACAAGCATTGGAGTTACACCACCGAAAAATTCATACATATGGAGGTGGGCTGTTATCCATGCTTTTGATTTTTCATTTATAAAAGCTTCTACATACGCATATTGACTATATGTCAGAACACCGATAAATAACCAGGCTGGTATTATTTCACCAGTATCAGAATCTATAATAGAAGCGGGATCGCCTGCCCAATCGACTTCAATCTGTTCACCAGGTTTTCTAGGTATATGCATTGAAGCTCTGCGTTTTTCTTCTTCTATTTGGATGTAATAGCAGAATCTTGAATACATAAGCGGTTCTTCATTATTCATTCTGCATTCATTGCAATATTCTACCCATAAAAGTTTTCTGTTAACGCCATTTCTCATCAGCTCTTTTCGTATGTATTCATAGTCTGGTAGCCGACGTGTCGTTGTTTTTGAAGTTCTGCCGAATAGTAGTTCCTCAAGCTTCTGCTCAGTTAAAGATTCATCTAATGGCCATACTAATTTTTTATCCTTAGCCTGCTTTAAAACCTTTGCAACTGTGTTCCTTGAAACATTGCAGCTTAGAGCAATATTTCTTGCACTGAAACCAAGACCGTTAAGTCTTATGATTTCGCGATATTTGGTCATAAAAAGACCTCCTGTTAATGAAATTTTGAAGTTAAAAACTTCTGGTTTCATTCTACAAGAGGTTTGAGGATTCTTTTATTTTAAAATTATGGTGGCTCTATTTCGCAGGAATGGTGGCTCTCATCCGCTGGACTGATGGCTCAACATGGCAAGGAATATTCATTTGCCTGCTATGATAATCATAAATAATACCTCTCT
>JAZUDR010000034.1:0-4595 GCA_045639725.1 Candidatus Avigastranaerophilus sp.
TGAAAGGGACTACCACAGACCCTGTTAAGCGTTCGATGGAACTGCTTCCTCTTGGGCCTGTGGTAATCATCGATACTCCCGGTCTTGACGATGAAGGGGAACTTGGGTTGAAGCGTGTTGAGAAGACTAAGCAGATTATTGCCCAGACAGATATTGCTGTTCTTGTTATTGATGCAACTATTGGTTTGAGCGATTTGGATAAGTCTGTGCTTTCAACATTTGAGTCCCGCGGACTGCCTTGTGTTATTGTTTATAATAAATCTGATCTTTTGGCTGAAATTCCATCTGTAGATAAGGCTTCTCATACTGTATATGTCAGTTCTAAGACCTTGTTTGGCATAAATTCTTTAAAAGAAGCGCTCGGTTCTTTTGCAGCTTCAATAAAAACAGAAAAGCATCTGGTTGCTGACCTTGTGAAGCCAAATTCAACAGTTATACTGGTTATTCCCATTGACGAATCTGCACCAAAAGGGCGTATTATCATGCCTCAGCAGATTGCGATAAGGGACTTGCTGGATTCTCATTGCGTTTCAATATGCTGTCAGGTAGATGAATTGAAGACAGTATTAGAAAATCTTAAGGAACCACCGTCACTTGTTGTGACAGATTCTCAGGCTTTTAAACGGGTTTCTGAGATTGTGCCAGAGGATTTGCCTTTGACGTCCTTTTCTATTTTGATGGCTAGGTATAAGGGCGAATTTCAATCACTTATGGCTGGCGCTTCAGCATTAAAAAATCTGAAGAATGGCGATAAGGTATTGATTGCTGAAGGCTGTGTGCATCACAGACAGTGCAACGATATCGGCTCGAAGAAAATTCCAGGCTGGCTGGAAAATTATTCTGGTGCAAAACCTGAATATGTTTTCACTTCAGGAAACGATTTCCCTAGTGATTTAGCTGGTTATAAGCTGATTATACATTGTGGTGGCTGTATGCTTAATGAAACTGAAATGAAGCACAGAATTGCCAGAGCTAACGAAAGTGGTGTGCCGATAGTTAATTATGGCATGGCTATTGCCCAGTTTAACGGTATTCTTGCTCGCAGCCTTAAGGTATTGCCTAATTTCTGAGGCTTATAGTGTCCCCTCTGTCTGGGTATTCAGATAGCCTTTGTGGAGAGATAATTCCATGATTCGTAGAGCGATTCGCTTCTGCGTAGGTTGAATTCTCTAGAGGTTTCAATATATTTATAAATAGAAATAAATAAAATTTCATCAACAAGGAGATATGTGATGAGCAATAAAATAGGTGAGTTTTTACAGTCAGTTAGAAAAACTCAGGGATTAACCCAGAAGGAACTTGCTGAAAAAATAAATGTTAGCGACAAAACAATTTCAAAATGGGAAACAGGTGCCAGTTTGCCAGACACAAGCATACTTGTAGAATTGTGCAAGGTGCTTGAAATATCTGTTAATGAACTTGTTGCCGGCCAGAGCATTCCAAAAGAAGAATATACTCAAAAAGCTGAAGAAAACATGATTAATCTACTCCAGCAGAATCAGGCAAACCAGCAGGCTTCGTTATTTGATCGTGTATTAGGAATAGTATTAATTGTAGCTGCATTTGCTGCAACCTATTTTTCTATGTTAAGGGCAAACCTGGCATGGTTTATTGATTTGCCTACTATGCTCATACTTGGTTGTTTTGGCCTTGGGGTTTACTTTGTAAATAGAAAAAAAGATGCAAAAAACAGGATTCGTGTTACAAGAAAATCTTTGTTGCCAATCTGCATGGTAATTTTTTCTGTTTCATTAATTGCTGCTTTGGGAAATCTAGGAAATCTGGAAGCATTTGGACCAAATATGGCAGTTAGTCTGCTTTCTGTTTTATATACAGCAATAACTAATTTTGTTCTGCTTATGATTGAACAACGCTACTAATTTTTAATGTTCTTAAATAAGCTTTGGTCTCATCTGGAATCCTATAGCTTTCAATGCACTTCTGTATTGCTTTATTGTGAGTCCAGGATTCCAGAACCTTCTTCTCGAAATATGGCATTATAGCTTCTGGCTGCTTTGCCAAGGCAGTTGCAAAATACCATGCTACCATCATTTTTACATAGTATTCATCAGATTTAACCTTAGCAACAAGCTTTGGAAAAGTCTTATCAAAGCTTTTGTCCAAAAATAAGCCCATCAGAACCTCTATGCCATAGCGAACGGTCCAGCAATGCTTTGTATTTAAATTTATCAATGTTGTTAATGCTGCAAATAATAAGTTTTGTAAGACAATAAGACAAGTTTTAGAAATATCCTTTAATGACTTAGACAACATTCTTCTTGATTTGAGAAGGTTTTTAAAATAGAATAACGTCATTATAGGTCAGGAAGATACAAAAATGGAAACCTTTAAAGAGAAAATAGTACCAAAGTTGAAGCATTTTGTTGATTCAGCCCCGTTTGGGTTTACAATAATGTTGCTGATTTTGTTATCAGTCGCTTTGATTGTTATAGAATCTTTTATTGATTTGTCGCCTCACGCCTTAGAATATGTAAGGTTTGTTAATGATGACATCCTGCTTTGGATTTTTATCGTAGAACTTTTTCTTAGATGGATTGTCAGCCCAAGCACAAAGTATTTTCTAGGTAATTACTGGATAGATATTCTGGCAGTTGTTCCTGTTTCAAGCGTACCAATATTCAGAATCTTGCGCTTAGGCCGTGTTTTAAGAATTCTGCGTGTATTAAGACTATTCAGAGTATTTTCTATTGGTTCGGAATTTACACGCAAGTTTAAATTTTTAAGTAAGATTTTTGAAGGCCGTTTGACTGAAATAGGTATCATTTCAAGCTTTGCATTATTTGCGATTTTTTTTGGTTCTGTGGGTTTATCACAGTTCGAAATGGGTGTTGAAGATACCGCTATTACAACCCACGCAGATGCTTTTTGGAAATCTCTTTTCTCGTTAATGGCAGGCGAATACGCAGATTTTCCAAAGACCTTAGGTGGTAAAATTGTATTCCTGATTCTTTTGATTTTTGAAATGGGCGTATTTGCAATGCTAACTGGTACAATTTCTGCCATTATGATGGATAAACTCAAGGAGACTACAATGCATAAACATATTAATCCAGAAGACTTAGACAAACATGTTATTATTTGTGGCTTTGGTCAGAAAACAATCATTCTAGCCAGGGAGTTTCTTCTTGATCCGGATTTTAAAGAATCAGAAATACTTATTATTTCTGAAAAGCAAGGTATGATGGAAGAATTGGAACAGCATAACCTTGATACCAGCAGAATAAGCATCCTGAATGAAGATTTTACTAGCATGTCGGCTCTTAATAAGGCTGGTGTTCAAAAGGCACGTTTGGCTGTTATTACTTCTGAACGTAGTGGCAACAGAACAACTCAGGATGTTGATGCTAGAACAATACTTGCTGCACTGACTATTGAAAAGCTTAATCCAAAAATTCATACTTCAGCTGAAATTTATAACGAAGAATACGCAAGCCATCTTAAAATGGGCGGTGTAGAAGACGTTGTAATCCAGGGTGAGGTTTCTGGTAAGTTGCTAGCAAGAATTTCAATGCATGAAGGTTTGCTGACATTCTTTAAAGACCTGCTTTCCAGAGAATCTGGAAATAGCTTGAATTTCATTCTTGCAACTCAGGAATATGCAGGAAAGAATTATTCTGAAATTGCTGCCTTGATGCATGAAAAGAATGGCTATACGCTTGTTGGCATAAAGCCATATGAAAAAGATGTTGTTATTAATCCTAAGAATGCAATTATTGCAGCCAATGACGAACTGCTGGTAATTGCTCCAGTAAAAGGAGGAAAGTAATGAGAAATATTAAATTATGCGCTCTTTCAATTCTTTTGTGTGCTAATTCTGCTTGGGCAGTTCAACTGCCAGAGCATTTGAGCAGAATTCAAGACCGCACTTTAGATATAACAAAAGAGTATTATGCTGGCGCAAAACAGACTGCCGTTGCAGATATTGACTATCTGGCTGATTTTACAGGACATACTCAGGAACATATTACAATGGTTGCAGAAAAATCATTGGAAATTGTTAATGTCATAGAACAGGCTATTGATAAGGGCACTTTTCAGAAGAATGGCACTGTTGAAGCTAATAATAGCGATACTAGCAGATATAATTTTGGAAAAGGTCTTGCCAAAAGAACACTTGTTGCAGCCTGCATTTTCCATGATTCAGGAATGAATAAGGGTGGCTTCGTTCTCAACAAAGACGGACAGGTCACTATGGATGAAAATGGAAAATCTGTTAAGGCATCCAATGGCAATGACATTAGAAAAAATCATGCTTTGAATTCTGCAATCAACGTCCTGGCAAATCGCGATGAATTAGAAAGAATGGGCGTTAATGTTGATATGGCATGTCTCCTTTGCTTTGCTCACAGCAAGTCTAATAGCGGAGTCAGAGATATCTGCAGCGGAAGCGATTGGGGAAAAGGCTTTGATAAGCTTGACAGAGTTGTTGATGTATACAATAACGAACATGCTGATAAAATTTTCTTTAACAGAAGAAGCTTTGAAAGAAATGCCGACCTGATGTCTGAACTAGTAACAGGAACTCTGGCTATCAGATTAGGTGACGTCAGCCGTGATTCTGGTAAGCATGCTAA
>JAZUDR010000035.1:0-4324 GCA_045639725.1 Candidatus Avigastranaerophilus sp.
TTCAAGAGGGCTGGATAAGGGCGCTACGCTAGGAAGGGCGCTGCGCTAGGGAGGGCGCCACTTCGTGGCTAGGAAGGGGATTGTTTTAGCTTCTGCTGCTTCCTGCTCTCTCGGCCAATAGCCAATAGCTACCAGCCAAAAGCTTATTGCAACATACTTTATACTTGCTTTGTATTAAACAATGTCCTGCTTCCAGCTTCCAGCTTCAAGCTTCCGGCTTCAAGCTTTCTAGCCTGTTTATTTAGCGAAGCATATTAAAATATAAGCGTAGGCTCATTTATTTTTTCAGGCGCTGGTAACGAATTTCGTGGCCGTTGCGGAAAGCGATAATCTGGGCCAGAATTTCGACTACTATTTCTTCTGGGGTTGTGCTACCAAGAGAGATTCCTATTGGAGTGAAAATTGCTTCGCACTGGTCTGGATCAAAGCCTTTGGCTTTAAGGGCGTCCATAAATTCACCACGTTTTTTTGCCGAGCCCACCAAACCAAGGTATTGTGGTTTATAAGGCAGAACCCATTCAATAGTTTCTTTATCCATAGAATGACCTGGTGTGCATACGACAACAAAGGCCTCAGGGGTTATTTTAGCCTTTGCTACAGCTTCCTGATATGGGTCACAGATTACATTAATATCTTTTGGGAATTTATTCTGGTCAGCATATTCGGGGCGTTCGTCGGTGATAGTTACTCTAAAACCAGACAATGCAGCCATTTTTGCGAGTCTTTCGCCAATGTGGCCGGCACCAAAGATGCACATATATGGTTCACAAGCCTGATATTCCAACAGAACTTTAAATTCGCCGCCACAGATTGGATCGATACCGTCCACGTCCTTGGAGCTCATGTCGAAATCGACCATCATTGAACCACCGGAAGCAAACATATCAGAGCATTTGTTCTTTACTTTTGCTTCGTTGATACCGCCACCGATTGTTCCAACAGTAGAACCATCACGATACACAATCATCTTCTGGCCTATTTTCCCTGGGCTTGAGCCTTTTACGTCAACGACGGTGCACAATACGAAAGATTTACCACTATTGTATGCTTCACGAAGTTCTTTATAGAATTCTACTGCCATAGCTATTACATCCCCTTTATTAATTTAAATCAGTATAACGCATTTTTAGTTCAAGTGCTATTACCTTTTTAGGGCGCTGACGCTAAAAGGGCGCTACGCTAAGAGGGCGCTGCGCTAAAAGGGCGTCGCTGCACGACTAAGAGGGAGAGAATGTTTTGGTCTGGATATTGCTCAGCGATAGTTAAGTGCTATTACCTTTTTAGGGCGCTGCGCTAAGAGGGCGTCGCTGCGCGACGGGGGGGAAATAAAGTGCATAGTTGAGAGTGGCATTATATCGCAATTTCAAAGAGTTGACTCAGAAAAAGTTAAAGTTTCCGTGCATAAAGCCGATATTTTTCCTATAAAAGAGATAAAAATTACCGGAGGCACCAATGACAGCCCTAGCCCTAGTTAACGAACCAAATTACAGCCAGGAATCGAACACCGATTCTATAGAAACACCTTTTGGCTCAATTCCTCGTCATGTTGATGAATTCTGGACCTCAAAACAGCGTCAGATGAACTCTCTGCATTATTCAAATTCATACAGAGGGTGCTACAAGCCTGAACTTCCAGAATACTTTATTTCAAGATACACAAAAGAAGGCGATGTTGTAGCAGACCCATTCGGCGGTCGTGGGACTACTATACTTCAGGCAGCTCTTATGAATAGAATTGGCATCAGCAATGACGTCAATCCACTTTCTGAAATCCTCGCCTATCCTAAGGTTAATCCGGTAACTATTGAAGAAATTGCACAGCGTCTTGAAGAAATCGACCTTACAAAAGAAGTAGACCTTTCTAAGGAAGAAGATATGTCCATGTTCTATCACAAGGACACCTTCCGTGAACTCATTAATCTTCGCGATTATCTCAAGACTCACAGAGACGACGTAGACAGATTCATTGAAATGACAGCTATTTCAAGATTGCATGGTCATTCCAATGGTTTCTTCTCAACTTATTCTTTCCCACAGTTCTCAGTTCCCAAATCAAGTCAGATTAAAATCAACCACACAAGAGGTCTTGAACCCGAATACCGTGACATCAAATCTCGCATTCTGAAAAAAGCCAAGACCACTTTGAAAAGCGGTGGTGTCGAAGAATTGCGCAAAATTGGCAAGCTGCATAAATTCACAACCAACGATTCCCGCAATCTTAAAGGTTGGGAAGATGAAAGCGTAGATCTTGTAGTAACCTCTCCGCCGTTCCTCAACCAGGTTGACTATGTAACAGATAACTGGATTGAAAACTGGTTCTGCGGCATTCCACAGTCAACTGTAGAGGAAGGAATTGTTCAGACTCCCGATTTGCACCTTTGGACCAATTTCATTTCTGATACACTTTCAGAACTCCATCGTGTTCTCAAGAAAAACGGTCTTGTAGCAATGGAAGTTGGCGAAGTAAAGCATCAGGGCGTTATCCTGAATCTGGACGAAATTCTTGTTAACCTTTGCTTCTCAAAGGAACACAACATGAGTCAGTTCAAGGTAAAGGAAGTATTCATTCAGAGTCAGCAGTTTACTAAGCTTGCAAACTGCTTCAGAGTAAAGAACAACGAATTAGGTACTAACACTCACCGAATCGTTTTGATGGAAAAAATTTAATTTTCAGGAGAAATAAAATGCTAACACCAATGGATATTCAATCTAGAGACTTTGCACGCAAGAATATTGGCGGACTTGATGAAAATGAAGTAAATGCATTCCTGAAAAAAGTCAGCCATGAATACGAAGCTTTATACGCACAGAATAAAGCTCTCCAAGATAACAACCAGCGTCTGACTGGTCAGATGCAGGACTACCTTGAATTAGAAAAAACCCTTAAACAGACTCTTATTTCTGCCCAGAAAACATCTGGCGATATGAAGGATAATGCAGAAAAGCAGGCTGAACTTATTGTTAAGCAGGCTGAACTTCAGGCAGAAAGAATTCTTGATGAAGCTAGAAGCGAATCAGAAGCTATTGGCAAGGAAATCAGGGAACTTAAACGTCAGCGCAGAATGCTGAAGGTTGAACTTCGCACAGTCCTTGAATCTTACCTTGCAATGATTAATGAAGAATCACCAGCCTTAGGTCAATTAACAGATATATCCAAAGCAGCTTAATTGTAGTATACTTAGGATATGAATGGTGATTATGTAAAGGAAACACCTCAGGGAGCAGTATTAATGGTATTAGCTGCCCCGAGGTCATCCCGCACCGAAATAGTTGAAATACAACAAGATAGGTGTAAAATAAAAGTAAAGGCTCCTCCTGTTGACGGAGAAGCCAATTCTGCTTTAGTAGAAGCTTTATCAAAAATCTTCAAAATTCCTAAAAAATCTGTTATTCTTGATAAAGGACAAACTGGTAAGCAAAAATCATTTTTGCTTGTTGGTTTAACTAAGGCGCAGGTTTGCCAGACGGTTGAAACAATTCTTTCTGGGAAAGGAAAGTAAAAATGAACGTTACACGTTGGCTATGGGGTCTATGGGGTGCAATTATAGTAGCCATGCTACTTCGCCAGACAATAGACACATATATGGTAGTAGCCCTTATTATCATACCAGTATTAATAGTATTGCTTGACCTGCATGAAGAAATTGCACAGTTAAAAGAAGAAAACAAGCATCAGCGAAAATTTGTTTTGGATCGCTATAATTCTCTTCAAGAAAAGCTAAATGATGCTTTTAACCAGATTGAAAAACGTATGGTAGTCGATTTTAACGAAATGTCAAAATCAGACAACCAGGACAATCGTAACAATGGTTCAAAGGGCTATATGCCACCAGAGAGACGAAAACCCAAAAAGCTTAAAAAGCGCCAAAGAACAAATTATAGTCAGGAAAATCCTTTTGAAGCAGAAAAGAAGACTGATGACGAAAGATTTGCTGAAGAAAACTTTGGTAAGAGTGAAGAACCAATGGATTTCGAATCCGAATCTGAAATGCATCCCCCTCACAATCAGGATTATTACGATGAACAGGTATTGAATCTTGAACCTACTGATTACGAAGATGATTTGCAGAATGAAATCAGTGGAGAAAAAGAAGAGGAAGAATATCAGAGCGATTTGTAAGAGATAATGCAATGAATGAAAAAGAGCTTAGCACGGGTGCTAAGCTCTTTTTTGTTGTCAATAAAATAGAGTATAAGGTATGTTTCAAGATTTAATGCATAATTCATAATGCATAATGCATAATTGCTTGTTTTGGTTCACTGCTGCTTCTACCTGCTCTGTGCTGATTCTTAATACATAATGCATAATTGCTTGTTTTGGTTT
>JAZUDR010000036.1:0-25452 GCA_045639725.1 Candidatus Avigastranaerophilus sp.
AAAGCGAGATGCAAAGATGCCATATCGCAAAGAATCAAGCTATTAGCAGGATTCAACTTGAGAGCCAGATAGAATTCATCAAAAGCGTCCATAAAAGCACCGCGGCCGGCAAAAATCAAACCCAATGTTCGATGAGCGTCAGAATCATCTGGAAAATCATTTACCATCTGCTTAGCGTAATCCTCAGCTTTTAGAAAATCTTCTTCTGTAGATTTTCCAAGCAAAGAAAGGTAGAAATAAATCTTTCCAAGTTCCAAATAGGAAGAAGCAGCGATTTCTTCGTCATCACCGAATTTTATTGCATTTTCATAATGACTCCAGGCTGTTCTAAGAAGTTCTGAATTGCCCAGCCTCATTCCTTCTTCTACCATGCTCTTATAATCACCGACTGGTACACCTTCCACAACACGTATAGACAATGCATCTGCATTTAATGTAATACCAACAAAGGCTAACAAAATAAAATACAATTTACAATTATTGATAATAGACATTCATATCCTCCTAATGTTATAACTACATATTACATATTATGTAACACGATATTAAGAATAAAATCTACAAAAACAGTAACAATATGCACAATACGATAAGCAACAACAGAATCAAATGTTCAATGACAGTGCAGCATCAAAGATTTGGCTTTACTCTCATAGAAATACTTACTGTTGTATTTTTAGTAGGTCTTATTGCACTTCCTTTCTCCAATATGTTTATATTTGGTGTCAAAGGCAGCAACTCAAACACAGAACACGTTATCGCTTATAATCTAGCCCGTGAAAAGCTTGAAGAAATCAAAGGGCTACCATTTGCATCAATTAAGTCAGATTATGAAAACTTCAGAGAAGTTTACCAGGATAGAAGCCAATTCGATGACGCGTATTACAACGAAGATAATTTTGTAAATTTCTTTTCAGATGTATTTTCCAGCACTTCAATGAATGATACAGAAAAAGAAAAGACATACAAAAAACTGAAGGAGATGTATCCTGCAGTTTATTTAAAACAGTTAGAACTGTATCCTGATGAATACGATAAATTCAGACGTGTAGTCAGAATAGAAGAAATCAGCGAATCAGCGATGCCTCCTAGTCTTAAGAAGGTCACTGTTCTGGTATTCAATAATCAGGACAAGAAAATAGCTGAATTAAGAACCTTCGTAGGGAAACATAAATGATAAGGAAACACAACAACAAAGCATTTACATTAGTAGAGCTCTTAATGGGTATGTCACTAACTATTCTTGTTGGTGGTATTCTTTATCTTATGCAATCTACCGGTGTTTCCACGGTAAACAAGGGTGCCACCCAGCTACTTCTCACCTCTGAAGTCAGAAACAAGATGGAACACATAGTAAGAGACCTGAGAAATGCCAAGGAAGTATTAGACATCAAACCAGACTATATTAAACTGCGAACCTATAAGTATTCTATAGACAAACCAGAACCAGGTGAAGACGCACTTGTAACAGTAGAATATGAAGTAGAAAGAAATCCACGCAGGAACATACTATGGCGTAGTGAAAACCGTGAAAACCCAACCAAGCTTCTGACCTTGGAAAAAATAGGTGAAGAAATATTCAAAGCTTATTACGAAGCCAATGAAGAAAATTCTCCTACTGGTTGGCAGTATTTTCCATTTGATATGATTTCCAATGACTCCTGGCAGCGTCAAAGAATTACCTTCATCAAGGTTCTCTTGAACTTCAAGCAAGGCAAGGAAGAGGCAACTCTGGTTACCTCCGCCACTCTGAGACCTGCTTCAATGAGAATCCGACAACCTTTCTGGAAATTAAGATAAGGCAAGTTAAACATAACACAAAGGTGGTTTAAAATGATAGAAAGAAGAAAGAGCAAGAAAATTTATATTGGCAACGTCGCAGTTGGTGGAGATGCTCCAATAACAGTGCAAACCATGACCAAGACAGACACTCGCGATGCCAAGGCCACAACCGAAGAAATTAAGCGCCTACATATAGCAGGCTGCGACATAATCCGTCTAGCAGTTCCTGATATGGAAGCAGCTCTTGCTCTGAAAGAAATTTGTCAAAACAGTCCAATTCCTGTTATGGCAGACATACATTTTGACCACAAACTTGCTCTTCAATCGATTGAAAGCGGTGTTCATGGACTCCGTCTCAACCCAGGCAATATCAGAAGTGAAGAAAAAATCCGTGAAGTTATTGCTGCAGCCAAGGACCACAAAATTCCTGTAAGAGTTGGCGTAAATGCAGGTTCCTTAGACCCTGATCTAAAAGCCAAGTATGGTGGAGTTACAGGTCAGGCTCTTGCTGAATCCGCTCTAAAAGAAGTAAGCCTGCTTGAAAAATGTGGCTTTGATATGATTAAGATTGCAGTTAAGTCATTTGATTTAGCAACAATGACGGATGCAGTCAAAATCGTTGCTTCTTCATGTGATTATCCACTTCATCTTGGTGTAACAGAATCAGGTTTGCCAGAAGAAGGTATAGTCAGATCCTCTATAGGAATAGGCAATCTTCTTATGCAAGGCATCGGTGATACTATCAGAGTTTCTCTGACAGGTGATTCTGCAGAAGAAGTAAAAACAGGTATAAAGATATTGAAATCTCTAGGTCTCAGAGCCTCAGGTCCAACCATTGTATCCTGCCCAACATGCGGCAGAACAGAAATACCTCTTCAGGCAATAGCCCGTCAGGTAAAAGAACGTCTTGAAGGTATCACTGCCCCATTGCACATTGCTGTCATGGGCTGTGTTGTAAATGGCCCTGGCGAAGCTGAGCAAGCTGACTTTGGCATTGCAGGCGGCAAAGAATGCGGTCTCGTTTTCCGTCATGGAAAAGTTATCAAGACTCTTCCATCAAGTCAGTTGGTAGACGGCTTAATGGAAGAAATAAACAAATATCTAAGCAGTAACAAGGATTGAGATTTACCATGAACAATCGCAACACCAAAAGGATAACCATATTAATCGCTGTCTTAGCGGTTTATATACTGTTTATGCCTTTTAATCAAAAGTTAATGGCACAGGAAGATAAGTCCTCCATTATATTTTATAGCAGCAATATTGAGGTAACTTACCACCAGCCTTTTAGAAATGGTTACAAATCTAATCATCCAAGCTATATTGAAGTTCCCAAGATAAACCATATTCTTAATTTGCTTCAGAATTACGTTAATTACCTGAAGAAATTAAATAGACTATCCAGGAATCCAATTATCAGATTGAATTACGTACCGGATTCAATACTGGAATCAGAAAGTCAGCTAAAAAGAATCATAATAATCAATGAACTTGGCCTAAACAATATCCTTACCCTTGTAAATAATTACCTGGTAGATTTTGATTATGTAAAGCGTGAAGATTTAATAGAAAGTGTAGACGGTTTGCTTAGTATTCCTGATAGCGATATCACAAAGCAAACTGATTTTTCTGATTCAGCTTATTTTAGCAATCTTTCTCTCGCAATACCCAGCAATGAACCAGACACATCTTACGTCATTGTAGACCAAAACACAGTATTAACCACTAGACCTGGCAAAAAGACAAATTTAATTTATAGGCTTTCTTTGAACACCCCAGAAGACAGTGGTGTTTTTTCAGAAGAAGCTAATATATGGTATCAGAATATGGCTCCATCATACGACGGCAAATATCTAGCCCTAACCGACGGTTTAAATCCATACCTGATTAATCTTCAAGAAAAACAAACTAAACCACTATATGAGAATGGCAATGATAAAATAACTCTTTTAAAATACGAATGGGCACCGAATAGCTATTACCTTTCCGGTCTTATATTAGACGAAAGAGACCAGTCCCGTAAGGTATTCATATATGACGCTGAAAAAGGTACAATGCTTGATTTTGGCAATTTTTCGAAGGTTATTGACGCTAACTACCTGAATGCAGAACCAATATGGTCTGAAAAAGGCAACAAAGTAGCCTTGATTTCTGCTCATTCTATTCATTTCATAGACATAAAAGACAACAAAGCTAAGACCAACCTGGTAACAGTTGAAGGCGAAATCGGAGAATTCATCTGGTCAAAAGACGAACAATCCTTTGCTTTTACAGAAATAAAAGGTCAGACAAGAAATCAATATCACTTTGACGATTTCGACTATAGAGGAAGTATCCTTCATAGATATAGATTTAATGATACAATGATGCAGGTAGCTGAAGACTATGGTCAGCGCATACAATCCAGACATACAATAAAGCTGCTGTCATTCACCAACAAGGACCAGATATTATATCTGGAAGGTAAATTGGTAGCTCCTGAAGTTCCAGGCACTTTCTGGGACCTTAGCAAAACCTTTAATGCATATCTGACTCCTCTACCTACCACTGGCTCCGACAGCACCTCATCAAAAAGGCACAGAGCAAAGCCACAGCTGCTACCAATGCAATACCTGTATGTATATAGAAGTCTAGACAATAGAAATACTAATATATACGATTCTGGTAATGGACATAGTAACCTCTTATACACCAATGATTTTTACAGTAGCTGGTTCATAGGTCTTTACCGCCCGAGTGGTTTAGATGACAGAGACTGCGTATACAGCTTCAGACCATCACCATATCCATTCCAAGACCACAATTATAGCTACTTTATGACAGAATCAGCAGGCCTGGTAAGACTTTTGGTTAAGTTTTTCCAAGACTACAATATACGCTCAACAGATTCTAGCGATTCAATGGACAGAATCTTTATGCAGGCAAATTTCTCTGGCATACTGAATATTTGGGGCATAAAATATGATGATTTGTTCGAATTTCTTGCAAATGGTGACAAACCACGAAGTAAACAGAAACCACAAGAACAGGCCATAAATTCAGCTCAGGACGTTTCCGAAGAAGAAATATCTGAAGAAACTATTCCAGATAAAGAACCTGAAAAAGCAGAAACTTCTGGACTTTACATAAAGGAAGAAACAAAAAATTAAGTCTTAGATAAAAAAAATTGCAACAAAGACAAAATTTGAATATACTGAAGTGCATGGCAAAAAAGCTATAAATTAAGGGAATTATAATGAAAAAGCTATATGTTTATTGTCTTGTAATTTGTTTTTCCTTGCTATGTACAGATGTTTTTGCTGCCAAAGTCATATATGATACCACTCAAAGTCAGACCGATGAAAACGCAGATTGGGTTACAACTGATGTTTTTGCTGCCAAAGTCATATACGATGACACTCATGGTCAGACCGCTGAAAACGCAGATTGGGTAACAGATGGTGCATACTCCGAAATGGCAGATATGTTAAAAGCTAATGGTTTCCTGATTGATGACCTTAGCCAGCAATCTACCAATAAGAAGTTCAC
Source organism: Candidatus Avigastranaerophilus sp. (assembly GCA_045639725.1). GTDB lineage: Bacteria > Muiribacteriota > Ozemobacteria > Ozemobacterales > Ozemobacteraceae > RUG334. The sequence continues at coordinate 5,311 of JAZUDR010000036.1, forward strand.
TGCGGAATTACTGAAAGACTACGATGCAATAATTCTAGCCGAACCTAACAACCCTTATTCAGAAGAAGAAGCCAACCTTTTTATTGAATTTGTAAGAAAAGGTGGCGGTCTTTTTATAATTGGCGACCATGACCATTCAGACAGAGATAAAGATGGTTGGGATGCAGTAAGCATATTAAATATGTTTACTCCCACTTTCGGCTTCAGACTTCAAAAGGATATTATCCTTTATGAAGCCCCGTTGTCTGGCAAAGTAAACAAGCAGCACCCTGCCATGTATGGTTTCAGAGCAGTAGGAGTCTGGGCCGGTGGAACATTTGATGTTTTTGACGCTCCTGATGCAAAAGCCGAAGGCTTAGTATACAGTTCAAGAACCAAATCTCCATACATTGTTGTATCTGAATTTGGGGAAGGCCGTGTTTTTGCCATTGGTGACAGTTCTCCATTCGATGACGGAACTGGTAGTGAAAGAACTCAGACTGCCAAAGGAAAGAAACTCCATGACAGTTACGACTCATTCAACTACTCACACCCACAGATAGCATACAATGCAATGTGCTGGGTAACTGGCAAGAATCCGGCAAAACGCATACCATCCAAGCAGGTAGCTTTCCATTATGATGCCAATGAAGCAGAAAAGAATATAAATATCCTTGTTGATGCTGCTCATGGCAATGCAGCAGCAGACAAGATGGAAACCTTTGAACGTCATATGAAGGAATGCGGATTAAAGGTTTATTATACACTTAATCTGCTCAAACCAAGTATGCTGAAAAAATTCGGAACAGTAGTACTTCCAGACCCAAGCCACAAATATCTCGAAACTGAAGCTCAAGCTATAAGTCAGTGGTGTAAAGAAGGTGGCAATCTGGTAATGGGTTGTTCATGGGATTCTTCAAAGCTAAGAGGAACAGAAACCCTCAATCATGTATTAGAATTGTCTGGTGCTTTGATGCGCTTTAACGATGACCAGGTTCATGATCCGACCAATAAAACCAACAAGCCATGGGGAGTTCTGGCGCATGTAATAAATCAGGATAATCCGATTACCCATGGTGTGAATACCAGCATCTTCTGGGGTTCATGTTCATTGATACACAGGGATAGAAGAGTGTTAGAAGCCTCAGATAATGTAGAAGTATTGGTAAAAGGCGATGATGACACCTTCAATCATGATGGCTACCCTAAGAAGCCAGCAGTAATGTATGAACCAGGCTACGGAATACCTATGATGGGTATAGAAAACGTCGGGAAAGGCAGAGTAGTATTGATTGGCTGCTGTAACTTTACTGACTATCAGTATCCAGACAGCGACATAAACAGGGCAATGCCCGGTCCCCCGCCCTTTACCCATGAAACTCCGAAGATGTATGACAATTTAATGCGGTATCTTGCAGGAACGCTTCCCGAAGAAGCTGACGCTGACACCGCAGAGAAATAACTCGTAAATATAAGCGGTGATAAACATCACCGCTTGTTTTTATATAAATCTTAAAAATATCAGGAAATAAGCAAATGCCAAACAAAAACAAAAAAGATTGGGGAGCATACTTATATCTATTACCTGTAATAGTTATATTGTTCACATTCCACGTGCTTCCAATTTTCCTGTCTCTAGGTGTAAGCTTTTATGAATGGGATTTAATCGGTTCACCTGAATATGTCGGTGTAGGCAACTATACCCGTTTATTTGATGACCCGATGTTCTGGAAATCAATCTGGAATACCATTTATTACGCAGCTCTCAGCATTCCATTGACTATATTCTTATCAATGGGTATTGCTATTCTGCTGAACAATCCAATCAGAGGGCTCGGTTTCTATAGAACTGCTTACTTCATTCCAGTAGTAACCTCTATAAACGCCGTAGCAATTGTTTGGAATTTCATTTATCATCCAGACTTTGGTTTGTTAAATAAAGTATTGGAAGTATTTGGGATTGATCCAATAGCCTGGTTGCAGGACCCGAACTGGGCAATGCCTGCAATTATTTTCATGAGTGTATGGAAGGGTCTTGGTAATAATATCATTATCTTCCTTACAGGCTTACAGAACATTCCAAAGCATCTGTATGAAGCAGCCCGCATCGATGGCGCAAATCGTTGGCAGCAGTTTGTACATGTAACATGGCCAATGCTTTCACCAACCACATTCTTCATATTCACCATGTCAGTAATTGGTTCATTCCAGGTATTCTCACAGGTCTATATGATGACTCCACGTGGCGGCCCATTAAAGAGCACAATGGTTGTTGTTTATTACCTCTACCGCAAAGCATTTGAACAGTTCGAATTTGGTTATGCACTTGCAATGGCATTCGTATTGTTCCTGATAATCTTTGCCTGCACTCTCTTCAACAAGCTCTATGTTGAAAAGAAAGTTCACTACTCTTGAGGATAATAAATCATGCATGAAATAAAACATCCAGAATATATACCTGTGCATATATTGCTTATACTAGGTGCTTTCTTTATGCTTTTTCCATTCATTTGGATGATTTCATCTTCATTCAAAAGCAATGCTGAAATCATAAAGAGTTCCACCTCAGGCATAGTTGTTCTTCCTGACTCAGTAAGACCTTCGTTTTTGAATAACGAAAAGGACACCCTTAGAATAAAAGAACAGAAAGAAAAAGATGATGCCTGGTATGCTACTCCTGCAGACCAGCGTGATATGCGCAAGAAACCCTTTGAATGGCTTGATAACTACAAAGACGCTTTGAGAGCTCAGCCATTCTATAGATTCTTCCTGAACACACTGTTTGTCAGCATAACAGTCACTGTAGTTTCTTTGTTCTTTGCTTCATTAGCAGCTTACGCATTTGCATTCTTTAAATTTCCTGGACAGAATATATTATTTATGATGATTCTTGGAACAATGATGCTGCCACAGCAGGCATTATTGATTCCAAACTACATCATGCTTTCAAAGATACACTGGGTTAACACCTATCTGGCATTAACTGTTCCGTGGTTAGCATCTGCCTATGCAGTATTCTTCCTCAGACAGTTCTTTATGCAGCTTCCAAAGGACCTCTTTGAAGCCGCCATTATAGATGGATGCACCCGTTTCCAATTCTATTACAAGATTGCTCTACCGCTTTGCAAACCATCAATGGTAACAATGGGTGTATTCTCATTCTTATCTAACTGGAATGCATTCGTATGGCCGTTGATTGTAACCAATGACACTAACCTCAGAGTTATTCAGGTCGGTTTGAGCTACTTCTCTTCTGACGCCGGTAATGAATGGGGTCAGTTGATGGCAGCTTCAACAATGACCATTCTGCCACTTGTAATAATGTATTTCTTTGCACAGAAGCAGTTTGTAGAATCCTCTGCAACCTCAGGTATGAAGGAGTAACCGAAATGAAATATTTCCTTTGGATAGTTTTTGCAGTCTGGTTACTTGTAACCTGGCAGATATTCTTTGTAGACACAGGTAATCAGGTTCCTCAGGCTCAGGTTGCCAATGGTGACAATCCTAAGACAGAAATAGTTTTCTGGCATGCAATGGGTGGTCCATTAGGCATCTGCATGGAAAATCTGATTAATGAATACAATAATCAAAGTAAAGATTACTATGTAAAAGCCATAAATATGGGCGGTTACGATACTCTTCAGAAAAAGCTTCTTGCTTCTCTTATAGCAAATGAAGCCCCGGATCTGGCTCAGAACTATGAAACCCTTACCAAGAAGTTCATCAAGCATCAGAAAATAGTCTGCATTGATGATTTATTGGCCAAGGAACCAGACGGTGGAAAAAGCATTCGTGACGACGTTCTTCCTGTTTTAATAAGAAACAGCACTTTTGGCGGAAAGCTCTACTCTTTCCCATTCAACAAGAGTGTTCAGGTTCTTTATTACAACAAGACCATGTTCAAGGAAGTCGGTCTTGATCCGGAAAGACCACCACAGACCTTTAAAGAACTCCGTGAATATAGCCAGAAAATCGTCGACTACTATAAGAACGATGGCAAAAATCATCCTGTTCCCATATATGGTTATGGTTGCGCCAAGTCCAACAACTGGAGTTTCCTGAACAGAATCAAAGCCAATAAAGGCTTCATAGTAAGACGTGAAAATCCAGACGGAAGCTTAAGCAATGACGAAAATGGCGTTTTGAAATGTGGTTTTAACGAACCAGCCGCCATTGAAGCCATCACTTTCCTGCAAGGCATGTTGAAGGACGGTCTTGCAAAAGAAGGTCAGGCCTTCGACCATCAGAACGATTTCACAGCCGGTTACTGCGGTATCATCGAATCCAGTGTTACCAGCAAAATCTTTATGAAGATAACTGACTTTGAATTGGGCATGGCACCAGTTCCAGGTTCATACAATGACGATGGAAGTGTTTACAAAAGCACAATACTTTCAGGCACCAATATCAGTATCTTCAAGAACGGCAGCGACAAAAAGATTGCCGGTGCATGGGATTTTGTAAAATGGTTCACCAACACAGAAAATGGTGTTAAGTGGAGCATTGGCACAACCTATATGCCAGTAAGAAGATCATCTATCGAATCAGATTCAATGAAGGCAGCTCTTGAAAAAGATCCAAACCTTAACGCTGTATATGATTCCATCGATAATCTTACTTTCGAACCACGCATCACTGCATGGTTTGAAATCCGTGACATGATTGCCGACTACCTTGAAAGAAGTTCTTTGGAAAAGAAAGAACCTAAGTTCTATTGCGAAGAAATGCAAAGGGATATCAACGCTATCCTCAAGCACGTTTCCGACAAAGATACAAATAAAGAGTTAGAATAATGATTCCAGAAGCACTGCAAAACGAAGCCAAAACAATAATAGACTTACTTCGAAAGAGTAATAAAATATTAATCACCGCTCATCTCAGACCAGACGGAGACGCCATTGGTTCTGTAACCGGCATGATGAAATCTCTTGAAAAGCAAGGAAAGAAAGTGGACGTTGATTTATTAGACGGCGTTCCAGCACGTTTTCCCTTCGTATGGCCTCAGGGCCATGAGCTTTTGCAGCAGCCTGAAATCAAGTCTGACCATGATTTAATTCTAGTCTTGGACTGTGGCGATAATGAACGTCATGGTATTCATTTTGAATACGATAAGTCTAAGACTACTCTTGTCAACATAGATCACCATGCCAGCAACGTAAGGTTCGGCGACGTGAACTATGTTGATACGGGTTCTCAAGCCACCTGCGAAATAGTTACCGGTCTATTGGATATGGCTGGTATGCCAATCGATCAGGATGCTGCAGAAGGTCTTATGCTTGGCCTTATGACCGACTCAAGAACTTTCTCTAACGAAGGCATAAGATATACCACACATGAAGCAGCAGCCAGATTGCTTAGAACAGGAATCAGTGTGGAACGGATACTGAACACATTGAATTGCAGCCGTTCTGAAGCTGATTTAAGAATTCAAGGCTTTGGACTTGCAAACTTTAAGCTCGAATGTAATAATCATCTGGCTACTTTAGTCATTACCCAAAATGACTTAAAGAAATTTAATGCCAATGTAGGTAATATCTTTGGCAGTGGTATATTTAATGTTCCGTTAACCATGAAGGAAGTAACAGCCTGTGTTGTTGTTTTCGAGAGAGATGACGGTTATAGTGCCTGTGAATTCCGCTCTCGCGGAGGCATCAACGTCAAGGATGTAGCAATAGCTCTCGGCGGAGGCGGACACGTTCCAGCTTCTGGCTGCAGCCAGCAGGTTCCTGTAGACGAACTAGCCAATAAAGCGATAGAATTAATGAAAAAGCAAGTAACAGATTTTTATAATAAATAACAAGAGGATAATAATGAATAAAAAAATAGCTATTGTTAGCGCAGTTTTTATAGCAATGCTATCCCAACTTGCCTTTTGCGCACCGAATAAAACAAATGTCGACAAAGAAAAGCAACTGAAGACCAGCATTAAATTAAAAGATATAGGCACACTTGACCTTCAGAAGGACCCAAACAATCCTTCAGAACCAGCTCAGTTGGTCTTACACAAAAAAGTAGGCAATATAACAATTGTTGCAGATACCTATGAAGGCCTTGAACCTTACGAATTGCTCCAATGCGATTTTAATCACGATAAAATTCTAGAATTTGTAGCAGTATTGAGATATCCGGAAAGCCCCAATGTTGTTCCGTATGTATATTCCTTCACAGATTCTCTAGAAAAAATATTTCCAAAGCCTGATGCAGAAACAGAACTTTTAAACTGCAGAGAAGTTTTCATTTCCCAATGTGACTCCAAAACAGCTCTCTGCTTAAAATATCTTGTCAGCTACCACGATTATGCCCCTCCGGAATTGTTTAAACTGGAAATGTATACTTCAGATAGAGACGGACAGCTCCAGCTTACGAAAATAGGCTATAACGAAGGGACACATTTTAACCTCCTGATGAATATGGCCGCAGAATATATGCACAACGGCAGAACCCAGGAAGCTGCAGCTCTGTATAATCAGGCGCTAACCTCTTCTACTGGTGAAATCACTCAGGCAGCTTTTACTGAAGGTTTATTCTCTGAAGCAGAAGCCTTAAAATTTTCTGGCAAGTATTCACAAGCCATGAAACTGTATGAAAAGCTAGTTCTAGAATACACTGACAGTAATTTTACAGAACTAGCCCAAAAGGAATTGGAATTTCTTTATGCTAATCAGAAGAATCCTCAGCTTTTGGACCAGTATTTCAAAATACAGGCCGAAATAGTAAATGATCAGGCCAAGATAGCTTTGGATCATTTAAATGAAATGATTCAAAACAATCCGAACTGTGAATTTATTGACAGACTTCTCTTTTCAAAAGCCGAGCTCCTTATTTCTGAAAACAAGATTGACGAAGCTATTACTGTCTACAAAAGCATAAAGGTTAATTATCCAAACTCTTCGTTAATAGAAGCTATAGATGAAATGCTAGAAGACTTAGAAGCCAAACCAGAGGATACAGACGGACTTTAATAATCATGGCTACCAACAAGAATGGGAAGAAAAAAAGCGCCAAGCTATCACCAAAAGCAGCCAAAATAGCAAAAATAAAAAAGATTGCGATTTGGACTACTGCTATTTTACTTCCAATCGTAATATTTGTGGTCATACCATTATATTGCCGAAATCACTTTGTTCAGACCTTAAAAATTTCGGAAGATATCTTTTTAAGTTCTCCAGAAGAAGTTAATCTAGTCAGTTCATCTGAGTTAGGTCCTTGCTATAGAATAAAAATCAATGGTTATTCTTTTTCAATACCAAACGAATTCACACCATCCAAAATAGACTATAACGAAGCCGAATTCCGTATAAAGTCACGTTCAGAAGGAAGATTCATTTTCCTGCGTTCAGAACGTAGAACCAGAACAATGAATTTTAACTCTCAAGGCGTAACTAAATGGTTTTTGCCAACAGAAACCAGGAAATTTTTGCCAATGATATTAAATGCCAACTGGCATCCATTCAGATTATTGTTTAAATCTCAATTTTTCGCCAGTGAAGGTATTACCTCTAAGATATTCAAAGCTAAATGGGATTTGAACCATGAAGGCTACATATTCCCAACAACAGGTAATGAAGGCTACTTAGGTCGTATATTCCGTCAGAAAGGTGACGGAACAGTAGATTTTCTAGTTTCAGACAGTGTCAACAACGTAACCCTGAGAGATTGGGTTGACCTTGCAATGAAAATTGCTACTCCAGCTCAGGTCGATTCTGATTATAACGACAATGAAGAATTAACACCGGAAGAACTAAAAAGTAAAATAGACGACTTAGCCGTCAAAGCATTAGACCCAGAATATCAAGCAGAGGTATTAGGACAATGCCTTAACGAATTTTACAAATCCAAAGTCCCGGTATGGTTAATTCCCGTTGCCATAGTAATGGAAGCCAGAGGCTTTTTCCCAGATGTATTGGATTTGGTTGAACAAGATATTGTCCAAGGCTACAAAAATGAAGCCCCAGATTACTATATGCCAATGTGGAACGAGTTGATAGACAAGGCTGTTGCCGAAAGTATCGCAATAGAAATCGACCCGCAGCAAGGTCTTCGTGAGCTCAATATTTATTGTAAAAATCTTACCGATTTGGACATCAATCAGGTTTATATCAGAATAGACGTCCTTTCAAATTTAAATGCTAAACAAAGCTTTATTGTTCCTCTGTTAAGTCAGAGTTATCTACGCAACCGTGAAGAAAAGCACATTCAGGTAAAATGTCCGGATGACATTAGTATCGCAAATGCCGTTGAAATTACACACCGCGTAGAAAGCCTTGAATTCACAAAATAGGACTGAACTGACCTAATATTACAGCTTCCCTGGCACCTGTAGCACTTATTATATTAGCAGGTTTACGCTCTACGAATGCTTTTCCCAATACAGCAAAGGCCATGGCTTCCCTAGCCATTACAGGAACTCCGAATTCATCGCTTATATGAACTTCACAGTATCCGTCCAAGGCCCTCTGAAGGTGTTCCATAAGAACTGGATTCTTTACACCACCCCCAGCTGCAATAAGCTTTAATGGGAATCTGAGGCCTGATTTGTCTAATAGCCCTATTCCCTTCGCAATAGACTTAGCTGTGACCTCCAAGAGGGTAGCAACAAAGTCGGCTGGCTTGTAGTCACCTTTGTATCGCATTAATATATTAGAATTAAAATATTCCCTGCCCGTAGATTTTGGATATGGCGCAGAAAAATACGGGTCCTGCATTATTTCATCCAGTATTGAATCTATGGGCTTACCAGCATAGGCTATTCTGCCATCTTTGTCATACTGTCCCATACCCTTCTGCTGAATATATGTATCCATTAAAACATTACCAGGACCAGTATCAAAAGCGCAAAGAACCTGGGGCTTGCCATTGATTTTCTTTATGGCTGTAATATTAGCCATTCCGCCAATATTAAGAACAATACAGTCTTCTGGGAAAAGATTTCCAAACAGTTCCAGGTCTGCAAAAGGCACTAAAGGGGCCCCCTGGCCGCCAGCAGCCATATCTGCCGCCCTGAAATTATTGATAACAGGAACTCCTGTCTTGTAAGCCAGTAAAGGTGCGTCAAGAAGCTGCAAAGTTCCACGAAGAGAAATACCATCCCACTCTATAGCGTTCGGTTGATGCCATATAGTCTGGCCATGGGCAGCAATATAATCAGGTTTTTCGTCATCCTTTTCAAAAAAAGATTCGAAGGCTCTGACGTATAGCTCGGCAATATAGGTATTACCTAGAGTAACATCTACAGAAGAGCAGCCTTTCATTAAGTGTAATATGCGCTGAAATTCCTCAGGCGAAAAATCCATGGATTTATGCCATATCAGCTTGTATTCACTATTTTCAAAGAATTCGACAAGAACTCCGTCTATACCGTCACCACTTGTACCGCTCATCATGCCAAGAATCTTCATATACTGCCCCCTTGAACAGTAAGTAGTATAGCATAGATGCAAGGAAGGCGGAAGCCTGAAGCTGGAAGCTTGAAGCTAGAAGCTGGAAGCAGGACATTATTTTATACGAAGAGAGTATAAGGTTTGTTGCAATAGGCTATTAGCTTTTGGCTGCTGGCCGAGAACGAACTGCCTTTAATAAATGTGATTGCATAGAATTTACAATTCTTTACATTAAAGTTTGTCCAATTTTCCGTTTTCAAATGATTACTATATGTGTAAGGAAAAAAGTTTAAACGTCTTAGCATATTGCCCTTACACTTTGTAATATGCTATCATCTTATCAAAATCAAAATGGAGGCAATTATGGCCGAACTTAAGACACCATCAGCATTAACACAATCAGCAGAACGTATGAAATCCTTAGAAACCGCTATTTCAGGAATTGAAAAGCAGTTTGGTAAAGGTGCAGTAATGCGTCTCGGCAGTTCCAGACACCTTCAGGTAGAATCAATCCCAACAGGTTCTCTTTCATTAGACTACGCTTTGGGCGTAGGCGGTCTACCAAGAGGCAGAATTATTGAAATATTTGGTCCAGAATCTTCAGGTAAGACAACAGTAGCTCTTCATTCAATCGCTCAGGCTCAGATGGCCGGTGGTCAGGCAGCTTTCGTTGACGTTGAACATGCTCTCGACCCAGCATATGCCAAGAAGCTTGGCGTTGATATAGACAACCTTCTCATTGCTCAGCCAAGCAGTGGTGAAGAAGCCCTTGAAATCACAGAAATGCTTGTTAGAAGTAATGCAGTAGACATCATCATTCTTGACTCTGTTGCAGCTCTCACTAGCAAAGCAGAAATCGATGGTGATATGGGCGATTCAACAGTTGGTATGCAGGCAAGACTTATGTCTCAGGCTATGCGTAAGCTCACTCCTGTAGTAGCTAAGTCTAACTGCGTATGCATTTTCATTAACCAGATCCGTGAAAAGATCGGTGTTATGTTCGGTAACCCAGAAACCACTCCTGGTGGCCGTGCACTCAAGTTCTTCTCTTCAGTAAGACTTGACATCAGACGCAAAGACCAGATTAAAGAAGGCGATGATATCAAGGGTTACATCACTGAAGTAAAGGTTGTAAAGAACAAGGTAGCTCCGCCATTCAAGAAAGCAAAATTTGACATGATGTTTGGCGAAGGCATTTCAAAGGAAGGCGAAGTTCTTGAAATGGCCGAAGCAGCAGGCGTTATCGAAAAATCAGGTGCATGGTATTCTTACGGTGAAACCCGCATGGGTCAGGGCCGTGAAAACTCTAAGCAGTTCCTGAAAGACAATCCAGACGTTTTCGGAGAAATAGTTCTCAAGGTAAAACGTGCTCTTGGCATTCTTCCAGCAGAAGAACCAAAGAAGGAAGAAAAAGCTGTAGAAAAGAAAGCAGCAGCCAAGAAGTAAACTGATAGTGAATAAATGAATGAGTGGGGAAGTGGCAAAGTGTAAACCTCTTCCCCACTTCCTCACTTGCTCACTTCCCACTTTCTTCCATGAACATAAGGAAAGCTTTACCGACATATATACTGCTATTTTTTATACCAGCTGTATTTGGTTTATTTCTTTATCTTCGGATTTTACACATAGATAAAGCCCACGAAATAGAAGATATTAAATTCAAGCTTTCAGAAGAGGCAGTCGATTTTATAGCGCAGGCAAACCCTGTTGATTACTTTCAGCCCCATTTTCAAAAACTGGCAGAACAACTTTTCCCTTATATAGAAGGCAGAGTTTCAAATAATGGCCAAATGCTGACCAATCAGGATGTTAGCAATGCTATTTCAAGTTTAAGCCAACAACTTCAAGAAAATGTGCGTTGTGCGCTTTTTAACGGTGACGGTGAGTTATTAAATCCACAGGACCTATTAGACTATGAAGTCAGGTTTTATAGTTTTGCATGGAAAGCTATACACAGATTTCCTGACGGTGACTATGTAGGGAGACGTGCGGACCAAGCCCTGATTCTAGGTCGAGATTTTAATAACGAACAGATGCAGGGCTTCTCAGAAAGATGTCTGCCAACCTCAAGTCTTGGAAAAAACGGTGTATTTTACTTTAAAGATGCTAATACACGCACAAACGGCATAATAATATTTGTTGAGTATAAGCATACTAATCTTGAGCTTATTCAGGCAAAAATAAAAGATTGTGCTACAAATGAACGACCAATTATTCTTTATGACCGTGAAAACCAAAAGCGTTTAACGGATACTTTTGGTTATAATGAATATACATATGAGCAGACAAACACAGAAGAATTCATAGAAGGCTTCTTGTCAGAAAATCTGGTATGGAAAGGCTTTAAATCAGATGATTACAAGCTATTATTCGGAGAAAAGCTAAAAAATTCTGCTCAAAGCGCGTCAAACATTTATATAGGTATTTTTGTCTTCATAATAGTGCTTACCCTTGCCACGGTATTTTTCTTTAAAAATATTTCTGTAGCACAGGGTATGCATATTTCTATCCGATATAAGCTGATTTTTATTTTTATTATAGCAGTATATATGCCAACTCTTGGTATCTGGGTATTATCTAAAACAAGTCTGCATGACCATAGACTGGCAATAGAAAACGAAGTCAAAAAGGGTATGCTTGATATCCTCAGTAAACTGGACCAGGAATACGACAATAGCCTGAAAGAAGCCCACAACTGCTTTCTTGAATTTGATAAATATGTAAAAAGCTTTAAAGGGAAAGCAGCTCCTAACGAAGTAGAGATTGAAGCAAAGCTAAAAGAAATAGTCGGTAAAGAAAGAATAATCACTGATGTATTTAACTGGGTTGATGCCAGAGCAATAGATTTAAAGCTTATATATACTACCTCCAACAGTGAAAGTCAGAACAGGCTTGAAAAAATAGGCCGATACCTGTCTGCCATATGTGTACAAAAATATCTCCCGGACCGTTTTACACGTGCCGGAGTAAAGCTTAATCAGTCAGATATTCTTGTTGGCAATCTCATGGAAAACCCAATAGTAGGCTTTTCTTCAGTATTTGAACGTCCAAGAGAGTATACCTACCAGGCTTTTGAAGGCTCAAGTATTTATTGGTGGTGGGATTTCATACCGGATGACGATAATCCCTTCGCTTTATTCATTGCCAACAGTGCAGGACGTTATTTATCGAGAACTTATTTCAAATCTCAATTAAAAAAGAGATTTACGTTTGAAAACACAAATTTACAGATAGCGGACTTTTATTATACGGGTCAGGAATTCATACCAGATACAGTATGGAAATACCCGGATGTAATGGACCTTATAAATGCTTCAGCTATCAGTAAAACAGTTGAAACCCAGACAGTAAATTATGAGAATAATCAATATTTATGCCTCTGCTATCCTGGCAGCAAAATGCAGGAGAATTACCTTCTCTGCATGTATCCGACAACAGAGATTGATTACAAGATAGAAAAAGTCCGTTCGACAATCTACACAGTAATGATATTACTGCTTGTAATCTCTATCTTAACAGGTCTACTTTTATCAAAGACTTTCATAACACCTGTGAACGAATTAGACCGTGGGTTAAATGCCTTAAGAAAGCGTGAAACAGAAACCAAGATAAACATAAATAGCAAAGACGAATTAGGTCAATTAGGAACCGCATTCAATCAAATGATGGCAGACATTAAGGATATGCTTCTTGCCGGAGCAATACAGCAGTGCCTTATTCCTACTGGCAAGTATAAGTTGGAAGGCTATGACTGCCAGGTTTACAATCAGATGGCCACGGACGTCGGAGGCGACTACGCCGATATATTTCAGTTGCCCAACGATAGAGTATTGATTGTCATAGGTGACGTAACAGGTCATGGAGTATCATCAGCATTACTAACAGCCATGGTAAAAGCCTCTGTATTCAGATTTGCGCAAAAAGACACACCATTAACAGAAATAGCAACCAAGACAAGCAATATGATATTTGACCTGCTTAACAAACAGAAGCTCATGACCTTCAGTGCAGTTACGCTTGATACTAATACAGGTGAAATGGCTATATGCAATGCAGGACATCCGTTACCAATGATACATACCACAAAGGGGAAACTGCGAACTCCAACTCAGAATGCACTTCCGTTAGGCGTTTCAAAAAAAAGATGCCGATATAAATCAGAATCAGAAGTATTAAATCCTGGTGAAACTCTGCTCTTATACACAGATGGATTTCCAGAAGCAGAAAATGCAAATGGCGAAGAATACACCTATGAAAAATTTCAGGAATTTGTGACAAATCAAGAAATAACTAACGCTGAAAACTTTAAGAATCAACTTGTAGAAGAATTCAAGAAGCATCACGGTGACGCTGAACTTGCAGATGACGTTACGTTCATAATACTAAGACGTTTAAGAAGCGAGTCGCTTTAGAACGACACAGGTAACATCATCATCAGGGTCTGTCCCTGCCAGCCAACTGTCATATCTGGCAAACAGAGTATTCATAATAGTATTTGCATTTTCTCCAGCTAAGCTGGAAAGGTTTTCCTTGAATCTGTCATAACCATACTGTTCTTCTGTGTGACCAGTAACTTCAACAATACCATCGGTATAAAAGACAACTGTCTCACCCTTTTCGATGGAAAATTCATCGGTGTGCTGCTTTCTCATCTTTCTCATAACCCCAACGGGTAAACCAGCCATCTTTAATTCAGTAACTTCGCCATTGGCAGAAATATGCATCGGGAAATTATGACCGGCATCAGTAAATACAGCTTTTCCAGTAGACAAATTAACAATAGCCCCGAATAGGGTAATCATCTTTTTCACTGGTGGTTTATTAAAATATGTATTTATAACAAGATTCAAATCGCTGAATACTTCAAGTAAATCACGTGTTTCGTTGAAGCTATGGTAAATAATAGCTTTTGCAATAGCCATGACCAGCGCTGATGCTACCCCATGCCCGGAAACGTCACCGATAATAATACAAAGGTTATCTTCATCAAGAAGCATTGTATCAAAATAGTCTCCGCCAACAGCGGATGCCATGCGATTAGAGAAACAGAGTTCATAGCCTTTTATTTCCGGAATAGAACGTGGCAACAGGGACTCCTGAATATATTTTGCCAGTTCCATTTCCTTGAGATCGCCAATCATCTTATTGAAGCTGTTGGCCAGGTCTCCAAATTCATCATTCTGAAGGGCTTCGATTCTAAAAGACGAATCTCTGACCTTAATTGCCTTTACCCCGTCTTCCAAACGTTTAACAGGATACAGAAAGGTTTCTGACAAAACATAACCAATAGCAGAAGCCATTAGAATAAAGAAAATAATACCAGCGGTAATATATTTTATAATATCAGAAAGCTTTTTCTGAATTTTTTCATATGGATACAGGGCATAAAACGAGTAACCTCTGATTTTATTACTATTCAAGCCTAACAACAGATATCTCTTAGAGTTAATATATATTTCGCTTTCAATAGGCTTTCCCATCCAGACAACTCTCTTTGCGGTTGTCTTCAGATATCTTGCCAGACTATAGTCGGGGAACCATTCACCATTTTTATTATTGCAAGCAACAATTAAATAATCCTTTTCCTTGGGATTGTTTTTGCTCTCTAATAATCTGCTCTTGAGATGATTACGGAGAACCTTATCTGTAGCCCTTAAAATCAGAAAATATTCGTTTCCGTATCTGGCTGATTCCGCAAAAGTCCAATACAAATAGAATTCAGAAGAACCAAACATAAAGTCCTGAACATTATCAGGTCTTATCCAAAAACTGGTCAAGCCACATTCCGGGCTCGTCAACGCATTTCTTAAGCCAGGATCCATCGTATCCATAAGGTTTGTATTCAACATTGAATCAATGCAGCATTTCGAAAAAGCGTCGGATACCTCAGTAATCCCTTCCATAACCACCTGATTGGTAACCTGTTTAATAATTGACGCATCGGAAGCAAAGCGCTGTTCAATAATACCAAGTTCATGCTTTTCAAGGCTTTCGGTGATTTTGTTTCTTACTTCCTGACTTTCATCGTATTTCTGGAAATCTGTTACAAGTTGTCTGAAATCATCTCTGAAAGCGTTACCAGAGCGTCCTAATTCTCTGTCTATATCTAGAAGTAAATTACGACCATCACTCCAGACAGATTCAAAAAGATTTTCCCGCATATCACCAACATATTGGTAGCCTAAATAGGAAAACCCCATAACTGGCGTTAATACTGCTATCAGAAACAATCCAACAAGCTTTGTTCTTATTGAAAGATAAAAATCCTTCTGACGTTCAGTTATCACATAGATAATTATAGCCAGTATGCCAAGAATAACAGTCAGCCATATGAAACATCTGTGGTAATGATCATATATTAAAACCTTACTTCTTAGACCAGCTAGAATACTCAAACCATCTAATTCAATGTTTCTCCAAAGCAATCCATTCTTATCAATATATCTTTCACGCTGTCCAAGCAATACGGTCTTCATGTATACGCTTTCATAATCGGACTTAGAACAATCGATATTGTCAAAAAAGGATTCAGAATTTCCTACAAAATTTCTTACGAAACCATCATCAAAACATTTATCATATTTTTTGATAATCTGGCTTATTCTAAGCATTAAAGATGGTTTTTCCCAGAATACAATAAAAATCCCCTGTTTTGGATTATTTTCGCAATTCATCCAATACACATAGCCAACATTTGTATTAACAATGATTGGCATAATATGATCACGGCCTTCAAGAAACTTGTTCAGCTTAAATTCGTTCCCTAAGAAGCTTTTGAACTGCTTTTTCATTTTATAGAAGCGTTCGGCCCTTGCATTATAGTCAAAACTAATAGTTTCCCATAGCTTAGTAGCTATGAATCTGGATTTCAGATTGAAATCCCTCGGAGTAGCAAGTTCCCCATCTTTATCAAACACATATAAATCTGGTTCTGAGTCTAAAAATTCGATAAGTCCTCTATAATAATCCCAATATTTATCAAGCTTATTTTCATTCTGTCTGAATGTAACCCATGCTCCCCTGCCTACCATCAAAAGAAAAGACTCCTGGTCGATTTCGCTTTCCATATCAGCTAAACGGCTTTCAAGCTGAGCAGAAAGTTGTGAAATATGCTTATTTCGCTCAAGAGTTATGATATTATGGCCGAGATATAAAGCAACAAGCAATGGCAAAAGAATGAAGAGCCCTATAGGCGCTCCATGCTTAATAAATAAAGCAGACCACTTCTTAAAAGATTCCATTCTTGCTATTTACCTGACAAATAAGGTATTTTTATAAAACAAAATCAGAGCTCAAACTAGTTTTGGTTATTATATCACATAAAAGGATTAATCTTAAACAATGGCAGAAGCAGAAGATAAAAACTCACCAGCTACCGAAAACGAGCAGATAGCCGTAGAAAAAGTTCCAGAAGAGCAGCCCAAGAAGAAAGAAAATATACTAAAACGTTTATATAATTGGGTTTTATCATGGGCAGAAAGTAAATATGCTATTCCGGCACTGTTTATATTAGCATTCATGGAATCAAGCTTCTTCCCTATTCCACCGGATGTTTTATTGATTGCTATGTGTTTAAGCATGGCAAAAAAATCTCTAAGATATGCAGCAGTATGTACCGTAGGCTCAGTTCTTGGTGCCCTTTTCGGTTACGCAATTGGTTATTGCTTC
Source organism: Candidatus Avigastranaerophilus sp. (assembly GCA_045639725.1). Classification (GTDB taxonomy): domain Bacteria; phylum Muiribacteriota; class Ozemobacteria; order Ozemobacterales; family Ozemobacteraceae; genus RUG334. The sequence goes on from JAZUDR010000036.1 coordinate 22,338, forward strand.
TGGGAAGCTGTCGGCGAATATTTCTTCCAGTATATCCCGGGCTTTACACGAGAATTGTTCGCAACCGTTACAGGCAAATATAATGACAATGCTTTCTTTGCTGTTTTTACCTCAGCTTTTACCCCTATTCCCTACAAGATATTCACGATTGCTGCAGGGGTTTCAAAAATAGATATTGCCACATTAACAATAGCTTCAATATTCGGAAGAGGCGGACGTTTCTTCCTGGTTGGGGGCCTGTTCAGATTATTCGGCCCTAAGGTAAAGATATTCATAGATAAGTATCTGAACCTTTTAACACTGCTTCTGGTAGTCATTTATATATTAGCCTTCTACCTAATTCCAAGTCTCTTTAAATGATAGGGGGTTAGAGGCCGGTCTAATCAAAGAAATAAAAAAGGGCTTCCTTATGGGAAGCCCTTTTTTATTAGCTATTACATCAAGCTTTCTTGAAGGTGAAGTAACAAAGAGAAGCAAGTAATATAGCAAAAGCAATAACCGCCCTGGTATTGCCTGACGGCGCCTCAGAACCAGCAACAAGCTTTCCATCCTGAACAGTCAGATAGGCTCTGTCGAGTTTACCAAGAGAAACAGTTTCTTCTACTGGTTTACCGTTATAATTAGCTTTTACAACATACTCATTAGATTTTGCAGTAATGTCAGTAGCAGCAACCTTGTAGTATTTTTCAGCAAAAGGCTGACCGTTAATGGTAACGTCAGTAAGCTCAGCTTCAATATGTATGCCTGCACGGGAAATAGGAGTAAGAATTCCGGAGAAGTTGTCGGCAAAAGCAACAACAATCATCATAATTACACCAAGTAAAGCGGAACCGGCAATAAGTCCTGAGCTGTAGAGAACACCTCTTTCACGCTTTTCATCAAGCTGTGGATCATCCTTTTTGCGGTCTATGAGCCATCTGATTAAACCACCAATAATAATTGGTGTTGAAACAGAGATTGGCAGATACATACCAACAGCGAAGCTCAATGAGCTTGCTCCAAGCAGTTCAACAACCAAAGCAACACAAGCGCCACAGATAATCAGCCCCCAAGGAAGGTTACCGTCTATAACCCCGTCTATGATAGTTCTCATGAGATTTGCCTGAGGAGCAGAAAGTTCGCCGCTACTGATTGCATCCTTCATGAAAAACATAACAAAGCCTATAGTAAGACCAGCAACAATAGTGCCTATTATTTCACCAATCTGCTGATACTTAGGTGTAGAACCAACGAGGAATCCAGTTTTAAGGTCCTGGGAAGTATCGTCTGCAATAGCGGAGGCACAGCAAACAAAGGCTCCAATAGTCAGAATAACAACCTTAATATTGGATGCTGTTGAAAGGCCAAGACAAATAAAAATCAAGCTGGTTAATATCAGAGTTGCGATTGTCATTCCTGATACCGGACAGGCAGAAGCACCAACCATACCAACGATACGGGCAGAAACAGTAACAAAGAAAAAGCCAAAGAGAACAACAAGCAGACCAGTAAAAATAGATAAACCTATACTGTCCGTAAACAATCTCATTTTGGCATAAACCATAACTATGAGAGCTATGATTATTGAACCAATAATTACTGTTTTAAAGCTTAAATCATTATCTGTTCTTTCGGAAGTCATACCTTCACCAATGTGCTTCATCTGATTAAAGCTGGCTTTGAAGCTAGAGAACATCATTGGCAAAGACTTCAGCAATGAAAACATACCTGCAAAAGCAACACCGCCGGCACCTATATACTTAATATAGCTACTCCAAATATCGCCGGGGGACATATTCTTAATTAAATCTGCCGCGGGATAAATTACCTGATTACAATGTTCACCAAACAACGTAATCAAAGGTATCAAAACAAACCATGCGAGAAAAGCACCACCAAAAATGACAGCAGCTATCTGGGGACCAATAATATAACCTACAGCAAGAAGCTCTGGTGATAATTCACCGGAAATTTCGGCTCCTTTGTAGCCTGGAATAGCTGTAGCTGGTTCTCTATTCCAAAGAGCAAAAAACTTATTATGGGAAAGAGCCTGGAAAAGAGCCCCAATACCCATTCCCCAGAAAAGAGGCTTAGCCTTTGAGGTATCACCCTGACTGGAAACAAGAACTTCAGCACAAGCTGTACCTTCTGGGAAAGGCAACTTTCCATGTTCTTTAACAATGAGGCTCTTACGCAGCGGAATCATGAAAAGAACACCGATTACGCCACCGATTACAGCCATAATAGTGATATCAAGCAAATTAACATCTGTTCCCCAGATAAAGAATGCTGGAACAGTAAAAATAACACCTGCTGCAACAGATTCACCAGCAGAGCCTACGGTCTGAACCATATTTACTTCCAGTATGCTTCCACCTTTTCTGAACAGCTTAAAGAAAGCTACCGCCATAACAGCGGCAGGAATAGAAGCAGAAACTGTCTGGCCAACCTTTAAACCCAAATAGGCATTGGCAGCGCCAAAAACAATACCGATAAAAACACCAATAAGTATTGCCTTTAAGGTAAATTCAGTAACAGTTTGAGAAGCAGGAATGACAGGAGGATACTGTTCCCCATCTACTTCCTTGTAAGCCAATGGAGACAGTTTGTATTCTTCTTTCATTAGTAAAAATTTCTCCTAGCAATTAAAATATGCTTCAATTTTATCTTTTCCTATATGTAATCAGCCTTAGAGTTTTACTCTGGCTTTTTATTTATTTTTTTACTTCAGGTTCTCTAGCAAGCCAGATACGTCTATACTGCAATGAGCATTCACCCATGGCACCAAGCTTAAGTCCGCGAACATCAGGCTGACGCATGATATTTAAAGTATAGAAATACATAAATACCATTGGTGCATCATCAACGATGATTCTTTCTGCTCCTTCATATAAAGGAACACGGACTATCAGTTCAGTTTCATTTCTAGCTTCGGTTAAAAGCTTATCAACCTCTGGATTGTTGTAGTGACAGTAGTTATAGCCTTCACCGATGTTAGATGAGTGGAACATAGTATAGAGGAAACCGTCCGGATCTGGATAATCTATAGTCCAGCCCATTCTAAAGAACGGGAATTTGCCTTTTTCGATTCCATCAAGATGGTCTTCGAAGCACATCATGTCAATGCGGCATTCGA
>JAZUDR010000037.1:0-4734 GCA_045639725.1 Candidatus Avigastranaerophilus sp.
TATGGGGATCAGGGATTGGGGGTTGGGGGTTGTTGGCTCTAATCACCAATCCCTTTACAAGTAGGGATTAGGGATTATTTAAGAAATCATCGCTAAAATAGTTAACATTTCCTAGAGAGTTGCCGATTCGACTACAAATTAATTATCGTATGGGGGAAACATATATGAATTTCCATCGCGACAGAAACCTGATTATTCTATCAGTTCTCTTTTTCGCAATAATCGGCAGCTTCCTTCTCGGTTGCTCCGAAGGCTCCGAGTCGTCACCAATATCCAATTTCATGGCTAGCAGCGCAACAGGAAACTCAAGCGACGGTTTAACCTTGAATCTAACCGGAAAACTAGTAGCTTCAGAAAGCAACTTAAGCGGTTTTTCTCTTAGATTAGCCAAGCAAAATATAGAAACCATGAAATTTGAAGAATTAAAAAATACTGTTTCTCTTGGAGACGGGTCATTTTCATTTAATTCATTACCCTCAGGCATTTATAAAATTACTGTAGATGCTTACAAGAATTATTACGCTCAAGAATATATAATACAAATCACAAAAGAATTAAAAACATTACCTGAAGAAATAAATATTCTCCTGGTTAGTGTAAACTCAGGTACACCTTCAATGCAACCTACTACAGGCTCAGTTATGGGTACAGTTTTAATAACTGGGAATAATACCCCAATATCTAACGTATATGTTCAACTAAAAAAACCAAGTGATATAAAAACAGCAAGTGATACATTCGTAAATGGTGCACTTACAAATTCTAACGGTAATTTTAACTTCACAAAAGTTAAAGCAGGAAATTATAAATTAGTTATAGATGAAAACAGTACTGGTTATAAACAGCTGACTAAAAACGACGATATTACTGTCAATAGCGAAGAAACTATTCCTTCAAACAATGTTGTCTATCTTGAAAAAGTTGTAGTTGAAGGTAATATTCCAGGTGCAACTATTATAGGTAAAGTTAAAAATCAAGATGGTAGTTCTGTAAATTTAAGTGAAGTCTCTCTACATATAGACAGGAATTGCGAAGACGAACCGGTTGAAAACACTCTTATAAGGGGTGATGGAAGTTTCGCATTCTACAATGTAAAAAAATTCGGTAAAAATCTCTATATCAAAGCAGGATCAGTTATATATGCCATTGGAATAAGCGACAGCGGAACTGTATCTCCTGAAGATATAACTATTGTCATTCCAGTTAAAAAAGGCTCAAATAAGGTTGCAAGCCTCACTTTCGAAGTCCGTTCAGCATATACAAATGCACCTCTTGAATTTGTAATGGTAAAACTTAATGGACAGAACTATGGTGTAACCGATAACACAGGGAAATTTTCATTTACAGAAAATTCTCTTCCAATAGGCGAATACAATGTTTCTCTGTCGAAAGAAGGTTATGATGATCTTTTAATGACTTATACTTTTGATTCAACAGTCAGCAATAATCCTATGAAATTCTTGATGGTAGAGCATGCCAAAGAAGGTTATGGAACAATTACAGGCAGATACGTAGATGAAAATACAGGCAAAGGTAAAGATGACCTTTTTATAAGACTTTATAAAATTTCTAATGATATTACTATAACAAAAGAAGTAGAAAAACAAGACCCAATAACTGGTAATACAAAGCGAAATACCTATTCTGAAACTTGGTATAACGTAGCTTCTCAACATATCCTGACCACCAAAACCTCTTCAATTGGAGACGGTCTTGAAGGCTCATTTAAACTCACAAATATTGAACCAGGTCGTTATTTAATTTATGTATCCACAACAAGCGATATTCCAAATGTCAAAAAGCAAAAGCACAACATTGAAGGTATTGATTGGGATATGATTGACACTTCAACACGTGGCTATGTTATGTTAACTACACCATTGACAGTCAATGAAAAGCAAACCACTTTCTGGACTAACTTTGAACAGAGCAGCAAATAAGGTAATAAATACCATGAAGAAGAATATTATTAAACTTGGTATGCTGATGGGTGCGGCGTTCTTGTTGCCGGTGATGGCTGAAGCTGCTGTGCTGGAAGCTATTGATGATTCAGACGAAAGAGAATTCAAGAGCATTGATCATGTTGTGAATGAAGCTCTTCCTGAATTTCATATAGGTTCAAGCATAAGCGGTACATCAGGTCTGGTAACTATTCCTACTCCTGACTACAATGAAATAACAAACTTCGGGATTTCATACAAGGGTTCAAGCCGTGACTTCGATATGAAGGTAAACGGTGAAAAAGTTAGCAATACAACAAAAGAAGGGATTGTTTCAGCTAGATACAATCCTTCCCCGGAATTTGAAATTTCTGTGACAAATATGCATTACAAGAGAACCAATGATAAGAATATTGATGCTCTTGAGCATAAAGACAATGTTACTGCCGGTGGTTTAAAATATACTAACGCAGAAGGCGGGAACAATTTCTGCGTAGGCTTCAATTTTGCTCCGATGTCAGCAGAAGATATGAACAATCTTGATATTGAACAACTTGAAGCCATGAGAAATGTATATTTTACATTCTCAGAACAGGTAGACCAGCGTCTTAGTGGTTATTTCAACATTGGTATGGCCTTTACTAAAGATCAGAAAATTGAAACTGGTATTGGCGATCCAATAGAAATTGACAGAAAAAATATCGTTTATGGCGGAATTGGTGTAGAATACGAAGTGGCTAAGAATTTTCAGCTATTTGGTGAATTCAAGGTAGCAAATTATCGTGACTTTGAAGCTTACCAGGAAAAGCCAGAAAAGCATCGCGCCCACGTCGGTGCAAGATTTGGCAGCGAAAATTTCCAGCTTGAAGTTGTAGGAAAAAACATTACTGGCGATAATCCATACGTTCAGTTTGGTGGTGCCGTAGGCTTCTGATTTGGAAAACACTAACGCAAAATTGAATATCCAGGAGCTGCTGACTCCGGGCATAGCAAAGAATTGTTCCAGATTTCTTGAAATACTGGAACAATTCGATAACACTATGCCAACAAGAGAGTCAGCGCTTGTAGTAAAGAAAGCAATGGGATTCCACAAGGATCCTGTGCTTTCTTTTTTGCTTAAAAAATCATTAAGATTAGCTGTTTTCAAGCTTAAAGGAACCAAAATCAAAAATTCACTGGCTGGTCTTAACAAGCTTCTGAATTCCCCAGACCGCTTAGACGACCTTGCATTGGCTATTTCCACGGTAGAAAAAGCCGAAGCATTTCTCGCTATAGATTATCTTAAAGAAGCTAATTGGAAAGAATTTCCAGCAGAAATTCTGCCATGCTTCTGCATGTTTTTTAAGAATAATGGAAATAGTCAGGATTGTGATGACATATTAGAGCTCACAAGACATCCTAACCCCATTGTAATAGCAGCCGCTGTAGAAGCAATCAAAAAACTGGATACAGGTAGTCTTCGTTCCATAATTGAGCCATTGATTAAACAGTGCTCTGCAAATGCTGAATCGGAAGCTATTGAACAGCTTTATGCAACTAATGTAAATCACGATGCCAGTAACATTTCAAACGAAAGCAAGGAATATTACGACGAAAATCATCAACTGCTCATTGATTCCTTGAAGAATGGAACGTCTGACCTTGAAACAGTCAGAATTCTCAGATTAATAAAGAAATACGGCTCTGAAGATGATGCAGAATACGTAAAGCCATTTCTCACGAAAGACAAGCCTGATATTGTCAGAGCTGCAATTAAAGTCTTAGAAAAGCTTGATAAGGAATATCTCTGTGTTTACCTGCCACAAATGCTGCAGGATAGCAACCCCAAAATCAGGCTTACAGCCACAAGAGCTTTCCAGAGTATTGACAAGGAAAGTGTTGTAACTATGGTTTTGAATCTGATTACTTCATTGAATATAAAACAGCGAAGCATCGGTATTACAACAGCAATGCTCGTTGATTTTAATAAAATCAGAATGCCGTTCTTAAAGGCTTTCGGTCAAGAAACCAGCGAAGAATTACTCGAAAAAATCGGTTTAGTAATTGCCGCTAACCCTGATAGAGAACTTGTCAAAGACCTTTATTCCACTCACAGAGAATCAAAAACAAATTTAACAAAGCAGCGTCAAACGCTTCTAGAAATGGTTAGCGAAAAGGTTTCCATTTCAATTGGTGGGAATCCTACCGCTGAAGAACTTTATACTGAAGCCATGGAAGCTTATGAAACGCGCCAGAAGGAATTAGCAGAAAATCCTGAAGCCGCTAAGGCAGAACAGGAAAAGAAAGAAAAGGCTGAAAAAGAAATTGAGAAAAGAGTTACAGCCAAGGCTTCTGGTTTTTACAAAGGTATGAAATTGCAACCTCCGCCTGAAGCTAAAAAGCCTGTAGACGAAGATTCAAACATGGAAAAATTCGCCCAGAAGGTTTCTGGTTGGAAGTCTTTCTCTACCAGAACAAAGATGATTATTGTATTTTTGTTGCTTGGCGCAGTCTTCTGGGGGTTGTTACTTGTAATGCTGCTCGAACGGGCGTTCTACTAAGAGTATTGCAACGGATAACAGGATAATGACGGATAAAACAGCCAAGCAGGCCGATGAACAGGCCAGTTTTTAGCCTCGGTTTTAGATGGTTGGTGGTTTGCCTGCGTAGATTTCTGCTATGCGGAAGTACTCAGGAAATCCCCCCTGCCCCCCTTTACGGAGGCTGTCTGAATACTCAGACAGCGGGGTTCGGGATTGGGGGTTGGGGGCTGGGTAATCCGTGCTATTTCTAGCTTTTTACCAATCACCGTTAG
>JAZUDR010000038.1:0-2122 GCA_045639725.1 Candidatus Avigastranaerophilus sp.
GATATGCACGGCCGCAGGGTATTGATTATCGGCGGTGGTGATGTAGCTTTGGGAAAGGCGGCACAATTTGCTGAAGCTGGTGCTGATATTACGGTTATTGCCCCAGACATCAAGCCAGAATTCAAAAAATTGCCAGGCATACACCAAGAAACAAGGAAAGCCGTTCCTGACGATGTTTCATGCAACTATTTCGCTATTATCATAGCAAGTAGTGACAAAGAAACAAACGAAAGCCTCTCGAAAATCTGCAAAGAAAAGTGTATAATTGCGGACAGATGTGACGACCACTCAAAAAGTGATTTTGTCACAGGCAGCATAACAACATGCGGAAGCATCATAAATGCAACCGTTTCAGGTGGGAATCCTTCTATAAGCAGATTCATCAGCAAAGAAGTTGAAAAGCTGTTCACACCAGAATTAGAAAAGCTGAGCAAGCTTTTAAACGAGCTTCGCCCCGCAATTCTAGCCTCCAAAAAGCTTGGGAGACAATACCTAAGCACAATAGTATGCCAAGAAACCCTGGAAAGAATAAAGAAAGAAGATATAACCGCATTAAGACAGGAGATTCTAGCGTGTCTTTAATAGTATTTGGATTGAATCATAAGTCTGCGCCAGTTGCCATACGCGAAAAACTGGCTCATCTTAATGAAATGACAATCCCAGAAGCAGACGGTATTACTCTTGAAGTAGTGCCTCTTTGCACCTGCAACAGAGTTGAAATCTATTATTCCGGCACAGAAAAAGATGCTAGAGCAAGCTTCATAGAACTTCTTGCGCGCAAGAACCTCAAATACGAAGCTCTCAAGGAATACTTCTACGAATTCATCGAAAAAGACTGTGTGAAACATCTTTTCAGTGTTGCTTCCGGTCTTGATTCAATGATTCTTGGCGAAAACCAGATTCTTCACCAGATAAAAAGTTCCTACCAGGAAGCTGTTTCAAAGAAGCTTGTAAACAAGCAACTGCATAGCCTTTTTCAAAAAACTCTCGAAGTTGGGAAAAAAGTCAGAAGCGAAACTGAAATTTCAAGCAGTAGAGTTTCAATCGCTTCAGCAGCAGTTGAACTTGCAGAAAATATTTTCGGACCATTAGATTCTTCCAAAGCCCTCATCGTAGGTGCCGGAGAAATGGCTAATCTGGTTGCAGTGCACATGCGTGAACATGGCGTCAAAAAGATGTTTTTCATTAACCGCACTGAAAGCAAGGCTGCTGAATTGGCAGAAAAATTCAATGGTGAAGCACGTTCATTGGATTCTTTGCAGGAATTACTGACCAAATGCGATATAGTAATATCCTCTACTTCATCTGCTGAACCGGTAATCAACAAAACAATGATGACTGAAGTCATGAAGCAGCGTAAAAACAAGTCTTTATTTGCCATAGATATAGCTGTTCCAAGAGATATTGAAGCAGAATGTCGTGAAATAGAAAACGTTGTTCTTTACGACGTAGACGACCTTAAAAATGTTGTCAACGGCAACATAAGCCATCGCAGACTTGAAGCTGAAAAAGCAGCAGAAATAATAGAAACAGTTGTAGAAGAATTTATGGTAGCAATGCGCGAACTGCTTGTTGTTCCTCATATCAAAAAATTAAAAGAACGAGCAAAGCAGCACTGCATGAGCGAACTTGGCAAATTTTTCAAGGAACATCCCGAACTTACTCCAGAATTAAAGAAAGCCTGCGAAAAATACAGCAGACAGATTGCAGCAAAATGGCTTCACAAACAGATAACTGCACTTAAAGAGCATGGGCCTGTCTATGCTGAAGACTTGAAAAATATCAGCCTTAGCCTTGATTTAAACCCACTAAGCGTTACCAAGCTCATTAATCATAAGCCTATCATACTAGATAACCAGCAACGGGGCGTGGCATGAAGCTCAGATACGGCACCCGTGGCAGCAAACTGGCACTGCACCAGACAAGACATGCCATAGATATTATCAAAGCCTCTTCAAAGGACGTTGAATTTGAAGAAGTTATCATCAAGACTCTTGGCGACCAGGTTACCGGTCTTCCTTTATTCAAGGTTGGCGGGCAAGGTTTGTTCATAAAAGAAATAGAACAGGCTTTATTAGATAAACGTATTGATATCGCTGTTCACAGTTTAAAAGACGTCCCC
>JAZUDR010000039.1:0-2149 GCA_045639725.1 Candidatus Avigastranaerophilus sp.
ATAAGGACAACTTCATCGCCTAAGTCTCGCTTAAATCCAGCAATCTTCATTAATGCAAGGTTTGGGAATCTTGTTCCTCTATCTAATAAATCTGCGTCAACTATACCAATTCTAGCCAATTTAAATACCTCCATTATGAAATTAACACAATAAAAGACGTTAGTCGATAGTTTTTTAGTTTTTTATAAACAATGATGAATTATTACGGATTCTTTGTATTTGGGGCAGGTCTCTTGATCGCAGCCGTAGTGGTGGTAATGATTGAATTTTGCTCCACAGTCAGGGCAACGGCCTTCATGGTCGGTAATTGAAACTGGAATTCTTTTGTAGATTTTTCCGTCAATGTCGAAAAATTCGATGGTGCAGCCGTCTGCGGTGAGCATTTCCTGATTACAGTCTTTACAAATCATAACTACTCCTTGAATTTACTGGTTTAAAAGCAGCATCTTCAAGGTTAATTAGTTAAAATATATAAAATAATGCTGTGTCATTAATAGTATAACGATCAATATGTTGTTTTGGCAATAGGTTGGTTGCAAAAAAAGTTATAAGTTGCAAATTCTTGGGTGGGGGCGTGTTATAATTAGATTTATAGTGTTTATTGGGGAGAATATATGAAAAGATATTTGTATTTAGTTCTGGTATTTGTTTTTGTGGTAATGTCTGTTTCGGGGACTGAATTGCCGGATGATTATTGCAGTGATTCTGTTGTTGCAGTCCGATTTAATACAAAATATCTACGCGAAGCATCTGGATTGAAATATAAAGGTGATGATTATCTTCAGAAGGCTGCTGAAAATATAACAAACACATTAAGAGATGGTTTTGGCTTGGATTTGGACAAAGATATTGAGCATATGGGCGTATTCTGTGTTCCATCAGCAGACAATACCAACCATTATGATATTCGTGCTTCTTACAGAATAGGCTATATTACGGGCAATTTCAGTCCGGATAAACAAAAAAGTATTATTGAGCATATACAGAAAGTTGCTGAAACATATAAAGTTGAAAAAGCTCAGATTTCAGGTAAAAGTGTTAATGTTCTGACTACTCCTGGCACTGTTATTAGAATTGTGTTCCTGAACAAGAATATGGTCATTTTTTCTAGAGACAATGTTATTAATGATATAATTAGCGGCAAATATTCTTTTATGCAGGCTCCAGAAGCGTTTTCGAATAATATGAATCTTTCTGATTCTGTTGCATTTATAAACAAAAAATATCTTAATGGAATATTGCTCACTGTTCCTAATATTACAGAAGCTGTCGTTAATTTAACCGATGATTGTGGCAATGTTTACGTTACCTCTAAGGATTCTGAGTTGAAATTTGATCTTACTTACAAAAACAGCGACCGCTCAGAAATTGTAAAAGCTAACCTCATTAATATGAATAAGAATGAGAACGGTGATGATTCTCCTGAAAAATATAAGATTTCACAGAAGGCTAACCATGTTTTGTTTGCTACAATGGATGACGATATGAGGGCCTTGTTCGCTAATTTTACAGCGGGTGCTTTTAGTTCTTGTTGTCCTAACTTTGAATATGGCACCTCAGGACGTGTTTGTTTCAATAATCATATCTTTTTGATTGATGCTGTTGAAAGATATAATAAAAATCATGAAAAAAAGATGAAAGATCTAGATATTGCCAAATTAATTGAAGAACAATATCTGGACGCAGGTTTCCTTCAAAAAGATGTTCAACCTGGCTGCTCTTATTATTCTGTAGGTGATTTATCTACAGATGGAACTATAAAATGCAAAAAACATGGTAGTATGGAGGATATTTCAACGTCTATCAAAAAATAACCATCTAATTTAGAGATCTCGGCTGTAAGCAGCAGGCTGAAAACCAATGGATGTTCGCTCTCGGCCAATAGCCAATAAGAAAAGCCTCCTGACAGTGGTTGCTGGCAAGAGGCTTTGTATTTTATATTAGTTATTGTTTCGTTTTTTCTGTTGCGTTGGCTAATTATAGCCATTTCATCTGCTTCTTTTGAATATCTTTTGCAAAGGTTAATAATTTTATTTTTTTACAATCTTTGCAAAAATGCACCCTCATCCGTCACGCTGCGCGTGCCACCTTCCCCCATCTGGAGGAAGGCACTGCCGTGGGCGGACCCGCATTCGTCTTCTGCTTCGGA
>JAZUDR010000040.1:0-4740 GCA_045639725.1 Candidatus Avigastranaerophilus sp.
GATGCTTATCCTTCTATGATAACAAGTGCTAGTGGTATTGTATAAGCTTCTGTCAATAGTGCAAGAAAATGCTGTCTGATAGATAAGAATGGCTATATGTATCGCTTACAGGGTGATATGTCGAGCAGTGGAGATCAATGGCATCTGATTCGTGTAACGTCGCTTGATGGCGAAGTTCTTGAAAAATGTGACAGAATTACAATGAGCGGTTTGGCATTCATTACAGAAGATAGTAATGGCAATCAGGTCTGTTGCTACACTTCCGGTAACTAAGGGCAGGAGGAGAACAATATGAAAATTACCAGAATAATATTTATAGTTCTGATGCTAATGGTTGTATCTCTTGTCGGATGCGGTCATTCTGGTTACAACAATCCTGCTGCCGATAATAGCAATGGCGGCCTCGTAAATGTCCGCGGCAGCGTTTCAAATGTGTCTGAATCTGCTAAGGTAAGCTTCTATACCCCTGAAGCAGCCATGAAGAATGGTCTTACCAATGCTAACATGTCTGCTAGAGCAAGTATGGGCAATGAAGGGGTTTATACCACTGACACAGATAAGTCAGGAAACTATAGCATTACTATTCCCGAAAACACTTATTATGTGTTTGCTGAAGAAGGAGACAAGATGACTGCTCCAGCCAGACAGAGTTTCTCTGCCCGTGCTGCCATGACAACTGTTGAAGATATCGTTCTGACCAAGACCACAGATGTTAAGGGCAGTGTATTGGATGCAGCCAATAAACCTGTGGCAAACGTTCCTGTATTTATTGAAAATACTCCATTTATGTGTGTTTCCAATGCTTCAGGCAATTTTACCTTCAATAAGGTTCCACAGCTTGCTACTTCTGCTACATATTCTGTTGTCGCTTATACCTGCATCAATGGTATCAGATATACCGGTTCTCACAGCCTGACCAGCACAGAACAGACAAGCAAGGCTGCTGTAACACTCCAGTTGAAGCAGGATGCCTCTGGCAACTCTAAGAAGATAAACGGCTATGTTTATTACAAAGGAACAACAGACCCGGTTTCCGATCAGAATGTAATTGCAATTCTTCCATCTGGTCAGGCTTATAGCACCACCTCTGGAAGTGATGGTAAATATACTTTGGAAGTAGCAACAACTGATACTGCTGCTCAGCTTACTGTAGACATGATAACCTTCACAGATGCAAGTATTCCAACAAGCACTGATGTGGCTCTGTATGTTGGCACTGATTCTCCAAACTCCGCTGGTAACCTTGTTATTGTTGAAAAATGCGATAAGGCTTATGATGGCTTATTTAAAAACAGTATGAATACTTTCGTTATTTTGAAGAATGGCGAAAAATACTCTGTTGATACCTTAGGCACTCCTATTGCCAATTATGTTGTAGCCGATATGCCTGCAGGAACCTATCATTATGCGTTTATTGGTGAAACAATTGTTGATGCGCCAATGTTCGGTTGCAAATTCTCAGAAGACTTTACAATTACTGCAGGTAAAAATACCAGTGTTACTGCAGAACACACTGTTTGCTTTGTTAGACCGACTATTCAGATAACTAATGACGGTTATTATGCTGTTAATATCGATCCATCTGCCAAGTCAGACGATACTGCGGCAAAATGTGCTACTGTTAATGTTTATGCGGCTGATTCTGATGGCAATATCACTACATTGAGCTACGGCGCAATTGGTGAAGAAATTAAATACGCTGCCAGGATTGACCTTAGCAAACTCACTGCTGGTGAACATAAGCTGTGGATTGAAGTTAAGTTTGATGTAAATGGCTATGACCAGAGCTTCAAATCAGATGAATATCCATATGTAAAGCATAACTAAGAAGTTATTGACCGATTAAAAGAGGTAAATTATGAAAAAGACTTATAAATGCTTGTTTGGTCTGATGATGATATTGGCATTGTTTGTAGCCGGTTGTGGAAGCAGCGCCAACGATAAGCAGATTCTGGAAAGCGAAAGGCCTGATGCCGCTGTTATCCGTATTGCCAATGAAATCAGAAGTTCTGCAAGAGCCGCTTCTGGTGCTCCTGCAAAGGTGTTAAAACTATATGATTTAGCTGGTAACGTTTATTCATTGGATGTTGCAAATATTACCAAAACAGATTTGGATGCTGCTGTAACATGCTATTTTACATATGGCTCAGGCAGCACAGATGTATTGACCATACTCTTTAATCTTGTATTTGATGAAGGAAAATGGTGGTTTGAAGATGTTGATATAACCGACGGCGGAAATCCAAATCCTCCTCCAACACCGACAGAAAATGGTGTGGAAGGCTATGTGAAGGATGCTAGCGGTGCAGTTGTTGCTGGTGCTTCTGTTCAGGCATTTGCTGTAAATGACCTGAAAACACTTGTTAACTACGCTGTAACTGATTCAACCGGTAAATATCAGATTGAACTGGAACCAGGCGACTACCTTCTCGTTGCCTCAAAAGATGGATACACTCTCGGAACTGTTTCTGTTACTGTTCCAGAAGCTTAAAGCTGCTAAAATAAAAAAACCTCCGTTTAAGGAGGTTTTTTTATTTTAGCTTACATAGTATTGAAGATTTTCAGAGCGGCGCGGATTTCTTAGCTTATCAAGTGCCTGAGCTTCAATCTGGCGCACTCTTTCTCTTGTCACACCAAGTAATTTACCAATTTCTTCAAGGGTATAGGAGCGGGTATCGTTCAAGCCAAATCTGTGGTTTACAACAATTCTTTCCTTGTCAGTAAGACAGCTCATGGCTTCTTCAAGTTCTTCATCCAGAGCTCGCTTTTCTGCTTCTGCACATGGGTCATATTCGGTGTCGGTGATTACATCTCGCAGGAACAAATCTTCATCGGAATCGACCGGAGTTGTATCCATTGAAACAACATTCGGAATATCTCTTATGAAGCGTTGAAGGTCGGCCGGACGCATCATTGCGCTATCGGCCAGCTCTTCAAGTGTTGGTTTGCGGTTGAGCTTCTTGGTGAGAGTTTCTTCAAGCTTTTTAAGCTTGAGGCTTGTATGAACTCTGTTAAGAGGCAGTCTGATCGGGTTCGCATGGCTTGAAACTACCTGAATCATAGCCTGTCTTATCCACCAGACTGCATAAGAAATGAATCTTACATTCTTAGCACAGTCAAATCTCTGAGCTGCACGCATCAGACCAAGATTACCTACTGCAATAAGTTCCTCAAAGGGAACTTCATTTATATGTTTATATCGCTTTGCAACGGCAACAACAAAGCGAAGGTTTGCAAGAATCAGTCTCTGCTTGGCTCTTTCGTTACCAGCCTTTACCTGTTCAAGAAGAACCACTTCTTCTTCTCGCGACAGAGGTGGATGCTTCTTAAGATCCTTAAAGTAATTCTTAAGCAGCGGATTTTCATTGTCTTTTTCGCGATTATGATTAGAAATCATTCTAGGTTCTCCCTTTATTTCCCTATTACCTATGTGTACACTTTTCAGTGTCTTCAAATACGAAAAGCTAATCGGAAGAACTCTAAAATTCTTTAATAAATAATTAACATTTTTTTTGAATCTTTTGGGTTATTTATGTACCTCAGCTTGTGGCTCTTTGCTATTGGCTTATGGCCGGGAGAAGCAGGCCGCTTTTTGCTATTTTCTCGGCTAAGAGCTAATAGCTAATAGCAAAAAGCTGTTTGCAGTGAGAAGCATTTATAACTTGCAACAATGCATGCATTAAGGTATATTCTAAACTACCATGAAAGACATTGACGACTTAATTTCTGACGAACTCGACGACGGTACAATCCTCTCTCCGAGAGAACAACCCACAGATAACGAACGAACAGAAGGCGAAATACTTACTCCTTCTGATCGCCCGACCAATTTTAACGACTTTGTTGGTCAGAAGAAAATCGTAGAAGAGCTCCGCACCTTTATTACTGCAGCCAAGGAACGAAAAGAACCCTTGGACCATGCTCTTCTTCTTGGCCCTCCAGGCCTTGGAAAAACAACGCTTGCTCATATTATTGCCAACGAACTTGGTGTACAGATAAAAATAACATCAGGTCCTGTATTAAGCAGGGCAGGTGATGTCGCTGCATTATTGACTGGTCTCAGACGTGGCGACGTTCTGTTTATTGACGAAATCCATCGTCTGAACAGAAGCGTTGAAGAAGTTCTTTACCCTGCAATGGAAGACTATCACTTTGACGTATTGATTGGTAAAGGCCCTACAGCGCGCAGTCTTCGTATGAAGGTCCAGCCATTCACCCTGATTGGCGCAACCACAAGAGAAGGCGATATATCAGCACCAATGCGAACCCGTTTTGGCGTTGTTTCTAGAATAGATTACTATTCTGTTGAAGAATTGACTGATTTGGTAAAATCCGTTTCAAGACGTTTAAATTACCCTGTTGAAGACAATGCTGCAAGACAGATTGCAAGCTGTTCCAGAGGCACTCCACGTGTTGCCATCAGGATGTTTAAACGAATGCGTGACGTTGCTCAGGTAAACAAACAGGAAAAGGTTAATCTGAACACTGTTGAAATCGGCTTGAACCTGCTTCATGTAGACAAGCTTGGCTTAGGCTATATAGATAGAAAGATTCTTGAAATCCTTCTTACCCGCTTCAACGGTGGCCCGGTCAGTTTGGATACACTTGCTGTTTCTGTAGATGAAACAACAGCAAAGCTAAATGAAGGCAACAGTAAGGTTGAGGGTTCACTTAAGGATATTGAAAAAATGAACACTCAGATGGTGACAATCAACAGTATTGTAGAGAGCACGTTGACAG
>JAZUDR010000041.1:0-2650 GCA_045639725.1 Candidatus Avigastranaerophilus sp.
GGACTTGCTATCTCTTAGCATGCCATCAAAACCAGCATATACGCTGTAACTATGCTTTTTCATATTAACGTCAAAGGCCTTCTGCTCATCTTCAAGCTTTCTGTAATTGTAGCCATAATTAAAATTAAAGCTTTCTTTCCAGGTGTTGTAGATTGGAGTAGACCCACTAAAACCGAAGGTCAAAGCATCGCCTTCAGCTCCCAGAGCTTTGTATGCTCCGCCCAGTTCGTAGTCACTACGGCTGATGTTCAGTCCCAGACGGGTAGCGCTGTGGCCAAACAACTGGCTGTAACCTAGGCTGTAATTGTGCTGGTCTTTGTTACTGAAAACTAAAGCATAGTTAAGTGTGCCAGCTACTTCGCTGAACTGCACGTCACCCTGTAAAACATAGCGGTAACGTCCTGCACTTTTCGTTCCATAGTTTTCAGCGTAAAGTATTTCTGTTGCTTTCTTACCATTCTGTATCTTAATGGAAAGATCAGCAGTGCCACTTTCTTTGCCTGCTGCAAACAGACCGGCTGCTCTGATGCCACCGACAGAAGTCAGCTTGTTCATTGCGCTTTCAAGTTCTTTACTTCTGATAATTTCACCCTTCTTCAGTCTAGCAAAATACCCTTTTACCTTAGAAGTCGGAAGCTTGCTCTGATTATCAATGGTTATTTCACCGTAATGCCCTGGTTCTACTGCGAGAATAAGTTCCCCACCCTGAGTAAAACTCTGATTAGGAACATAAATAGTAGATGCCGGATAACCGTTCGAACGCAAATCCTTGGTAAGAATTCTGCTAAGGTCATTCTAAGGTGGCACGCGTAGTGTGACAGACGAGAGTGCCCTTCTCGGCATCGGCTGTCAACCGTTGGCATTGCTGGCTGATTATACCAGATAATTTTAATCTTTGAATAATAACTATCATTACTGTTATAATTTTATATAAAACCTTTATGAGAGACCACCTGATTATTTATCTACAAGGCAAAAGATTATGAAAAAAACCGTTATTATTTTTATTGTTGCTGTAATACCTGCTTTAATATTACGTTTTATCGACATAGATGTCCCCAACCCCGAGACTGAAAATATGCTTAATGAATACACAGCGGCTAATAATGCATGTTATGAGGAGCAGGAAAAACTGACAAAAGCTTTAATAACGTATTCCCAAGGACATAAAATACAGGAATGCATCTCTGACAGTTGTTACAGTCAGGAAATAGAGAATTTAATCACGGAAGGATTCTTAACCAATAAGCCTTTGTTAATAACTGAAAGATGCAGATTAAGATTTACATATGATTCAAATGATAATAATTTGCCATTGGTTTTCTGTACTTACCATGGGAATAAAATGAAATGTTCGCGTGATAAAAAATATATTCCCATGAACAAGTATTTCTTCGTAACATATTTTGCTTCAGTTATAGTCTTAAGTGTAATATACGAATTATTTGAAACATTATTTTCTAAGGGAAAGAAGCAATGAAATACTCTAAATTTATTAAAATAGTTTATCTGATTTTTATATTTAGTCTTCTCCCATTATGTTCTTTTGGCTCCAGGCCCAATATGCCACTGAAAACCTGTTCAACATTACAAAGAATAGTCAACGGTTCCTTAGAAATGTTAGCGATGGATTACAAAGAAGCGGAATACAGCAAATTTGCTACATTTGCACAAAACAGCAAATTTGACGATGTTTTAGACTATCTTATAAAAAACGGATATTGTAAATCATCTTCTTTTGAATATCCTTCAAAATATGGTTGTGTCTATGGTGTTACAAAAGACTCTGATAACATTTTAACCTTATATTGCCAGTCACATGGCGAAGTAGATAACATTGATAATGTTGAGCGGGTCTCTTCTGATAATTTTTCCAGTAAAAGAAACCCGGGAGACAACTGGCTTTATGCAACAGTTTACTTTAGCCTGATTTCCTGTGGCATAATCGTAGTCATTAAATTTTTAAAATTCCTGTTTCATGCATAATTCAGCAAGAAAGCAGACCGCATACGGCTGCCGGCTACAGGCCGAAAAGGGCACACGCATCCGTCACGCTACGCGTGCCACTTTTCCCCTAAAGAAGGAAGGGCATTATTGAGATTCTATAGAATTCATCCCACTCATAAGCTTCTTTATTGTAGCATTTGAAAAATTACTGTCTGCTTGTTCTGCCTCGTTTCCTTGTTGTATATAACAATCACTTTCACCATCGCTTCTGCAGCCCCAAATCAAAATAATTGCACTAATTATCAGAATAAATAATTGAACTAATAAAGGCTTCATAACACACTCCTAACTGTTGTTAGAAAAGTCAAAGACTTTTCTAACAACATGCTATAGCATGTTGTTTAGCGCCTTTTCTGCAATAAAAAACCTCTGTGCCAATACTATTATATCAGCTCAGAGGTAATTATTAATCTTTCTTGCAAGTTTGTTGGAATCTATTAAAGCTGAGGTCTTAAAACGACCTGACCGTCTGATATTCGGCCTGTTTTATCAGTGTTATTATCCTGTTATCCGTTGTAGATATGCATCCTACATCTGAGCAGTTACGCCTGGCAGTAAGATTCGTCAGTCAACTACAGACTTACTAAGTCCGAGGCTCTAAACCGGTCTGCTTATCGGCCTGTCTGGCCTGCTCCACCCGTCC
>JAZUDR010000042.1:0-20861 GCA_045639725.1 Candidatus Avigastranaerophilus sp.
CTTGACTCTGCACACGGTCATTCCCAGAACATATTGAACTGCTTGAAAATGATCAAAGAGAAATATCCCGATAAGCAATATCGAAACCCTCATGAGATTCTGCAAGCTTGCTTCTGATGGTTCTATCCTTGCTGTTTATGCAGAACCAAATGATCCGGATGGAAAAGTTCTTTTGAAACGGTTTGAATTAAAGACTCAGACAACAGAAGAGCAGGAAGTTGAAAGCAAAGGTTAATAAGCAAACCGAGCAAACAACAGATACAAAGCACCGGATAAGCATTTAGCTTATTCGGGGCTTTGGATTTGTCAATAGGATTAAGGGGAATTATAGGTTGGCAATATGGCTGTATTAAAGAAATCCCCCCTGCCCCCCTTTACGAAAGGGGGTCTTTTTTTTGTTGCCCTTTACGAAAGGGGTGAAGACAACTGGGGTCTTAGTTGCAAACCATGCAGGACATTGGGGCGTTAGATTTATTCCACCAAGCTGCGAATTCAGACCAGCTCATTGTTCTTTCAACAACACTTTTGCCTGGGTCATTAATAATTACATTACCATTAGCGTCCATACCCTTCATAACAACATAGTGATGATTTACGTGACAAACCAAAGGCTTACCAGCTTCGAGCTGTTCACGGCACCATGCCTGAGTTGAAGAATAATGCCATGTGGCATTAAGTCCATAAGACTTAGCTGCTTTTGCTAGTCCGTCATGACCAGTGCCGTTAGCAGCTGTGCAGCCAGAAATCTTATAAACATTAGAAACGATCTTGGCGGCATCGCCTTTACCGTAATAGCTAAGAACCATAGAAACTGATGTCGGTCCACAAGCAGAGCCAGGAGCGGGTGTATTTGTAGTCATCTGACAAAGCTTCTGAATATCCATACATACGTATTTACCGTTTTTAGTAACAGTGCCTGGTGTGCTAGAAGTTGAACCTGTAGTTGAGCTGGAACTACCACTGTCAGAAGAAGCTACAGTAGGAACCTTACCTTCTGCACCGTTCTTAGATGCCTTGATACCTTCTTCTAAGGACAGAGCCCCACCTGAATGTGTATCACCAGGATAGTATGGAGAAACACCAGAAGCAGCTTTATCAGAAGTGGTTATATAATTCTTGTGCATATAGCCCTGAGTGCCATTAATGTTTACAAGATAGAATTCACCGGATTCACCAAGGATTTCTACTGATGTTCCGGCATAATAATTACCTATTACATTACCCCACGGCCAACTGCGGAGTCTCAGTCTATCTCCACCCAAAGCATCAAGAACCCCAGATTTTGGATAGCCATCAGCAATATTTTCAATACCTGCTGCCTTTGCAGTTTCAGTATCGGAAATCTTAGTCGGTTCAGCTTCAGCAGTTACAGCTACAGAAGAATCTTCAGAAAATGGATTATTTGAATCAGAGGATACTGTTTTGCTTGAATCAGAAGAAGAGTCCTTAGAGTTATCCTTATCTTTTTCATCAGAATCTGCTCTATCATCAGATTCTTTTGTTTCAGATGCTTCAGTTGTAGCAATCTTACTTGTATCGTTGTCATTTTCTTTTGTTTCAGTAATTTCAGTTTTATTAGCAGTATTGTCCTTTGCATCAATTTCTTCTGCACAGCAAATAGCATTGATACAGATTAATAAAGCCAAAAACAAATAGGATTTTCTCATTAGGTTTTCTCCATAAATTGTATTATAAATATAATACGGTAATTATCATTAAAAGTTTTTGAAACCAAAAAGGCTCTCATTACGAGAGCCTCTTTTATTCTGACTTAGCAGCCAGTTTTTTGGGTTTTCTGAGTTTTCTGCCAAAGCCAAGTAAAGTTCTTAGTGTGGCCATAAACAAGCCATACAAACCAAATCCCCAAGTTGCAAAGAAGAGAGTTATTGGGGGATTAATTACAAATGCTAATATAACAATTACTACACCAAGTATTCTCTTTTTATTTGTCTTTGGTGTTTTCTTCATTGCAGGATATTCTATTTTACTAACCATAAGGAACGCTGTTATCAGAACAATAAAAGGAATAGCGACCTGAGGTATTTTCATCAGGCTGAAATACTGCAATTCGAAAATTACCATTGTAGCAAGTATACCTGCACCACCAGGTATAGGCATTCCTTCGAAAACATCTTTATGAGAATGTGGAGTTACATTAAAACGTGCTAGTCTCAATGCACCGCAAAGAACGAAAATAACAGCTACAAGCATTCCAACGATACTGCTTGCATCTTTAAAATACCTGGTATATACAAGAAAAGCAGGAGCAACGCCAAAGCTTACCAAATCACAGAGTGAGTCAAGTTCAGCTCCGAACATTGATTCCACCGAAGTCAGGCGAGCAAGTCTTCCGTCAAGAATATCAAAAATATTGGCAATCAGAATAAGCCACCCGGCCGCCAAAAACTCACCATGAGAAGCTGCCAGTATAGACAAGAAACCACACACCAGATTCATGGACGTACAAGAATTTGGTATTATAGACAGATGCTTTCTTAAAGCTTTCTTTCTGCGTTCTTTTGGAGAAAGAACTTCTTCTGTATTGTCTTCTGTAGTATTTACGTTATTATCTTTTTCTACTACAGAAATATTATTTTCCTGAACTACTTGATTGTTTGCTTCTTTATTCTGGATTTCCATTTATTATCTTCTAGCAATAATTGTTAAATTGCCATTTACCTGCTGACCAACCTTAACGTCAATCTTAGCATCTAATGGCATAAATACTTCTGCTCTAGACCCAAATCTAATAAGGCCAAAACGTTCGCCAATCTTAACTTCGTCGCCCGGATTCTTCCAGCAGCAAATTCTTCTGGCAACAAGACCGGCTATCTGCTTAACAAGGATTCTATAGCCGTCTTCACTTTCAATACCGATTGCATTCTGTTCATTTTCTTCAGAAGCCTTTGGTTCAAAAGCAGCCATGAATTTGCCAGGGGCATAATGACGATAAGCAACCTTACCAGACATTGGAACTCTATTTATATGAACGCTAAATAAAGACATAAAGATTACAACACGTTTTGCTGGTCCATCAATAAAAGGAACATGTTCAACAGTATCAATCTGAATTACTCTACCATCTGCCGGTGATACAATGATACCTTCTTCTTCAGGAACTTTTCTTTCTGGGTCTCTAAAGAAGAAAAGAGTAAAGCCCGTAAGGAAATAGAAAATCCTTCCAATCCATTTATTCAGATACGATGTTATTACCCCTAAGGCGAGGAAAATACCCGCAAACTTAAAACCCTCTTTATGAATTGGACTTCTCATTGTATTGTGCTCCTTGTCTATATTTGCGTATATTATAATTCGAACATTATTCTGTTGTCAATGGTATGGGAAAAAGAGTTATTTCATCATTTCATTTAGTATTTCAACCCATTTAGTATCATGACAGAATTTAAGATTAAAATACTCAGTAGCTTCAGGCTGTAAAGGTGATCCTTCTTTTAATTCACCCCTATAATAGTATTTGTAAGTGTCTTTCTCTGGGAATGTTATTGAAAGACCATTTGCATTTTTCAAAATATCAGAATACTTACTATATGCAATCAAAGAATCAAAATGGCCTTTTAGCAGATCATACTTTTCATTAAGAAAGTATAATTGCTTATCGTGTATACACATATTGCATAACTGAGGCAAATCAACAAATTCATTAGTTGAACTGAAGCACCTTATTACCGAACCAGTATCTGTTTCACCGTCATTAGTAGTTCTTTGAGTTCTGATATTGTATATAACAGGCAGATACTCGTTCTTATTTTCCCAAATAGCATCTAGAAAATTATTATAAGCTAATATAAAACCCGACATCTTAGAATTGTCTATTATGCTGATACCAGTATCTATGGCGCCCGATACATTTACATACTTATTACAGTATAAATCTGCTAATAGCTTTGCTTTGTCGAGAACAGATGTTTTATCTACGCCCTTATCTGCTATTTCTCTAAAGAAACTGGCATATGGAATACCTGCTGCAGGCATTAAAGCTTGGGAGAATAGAGTATATTTTGCAAAAAAAGAAAACTCATAGGCAGTTTCTATACATCCCATATTACAAGAATCTAATACTAACAGATCAATTTTTCTATCATTGGCATTATTATCTATCAATGCACACTGAATAGCCGAAGCCATATTTAATACAGTTCCAGTTGCAACCGAATTAGTATCATTCATAAATATTGCACGTGCAGAACCAATTGGCTTTGATTTATCACGCCAAACACCACCATGTGAGCTAAGAATTAACGAATATTCTTTTGCAGGATACTCCCTCATCGTTCGCTCTACAAAATTCTGTAAATATAGAGAGTTTGTTGAATCCAAATCACCTAACTCGTTTAAAAGTCTGAGTTCATTGCCTACTACTCTATACCTTGCTGCACCTGGTTTATTTATTATTGGAAGGGAATGGGCCGAATCAAGTCCTATGATAATTTCGGTCTTGTCGGGCTGACCAGCTTCTGCAATACTTCGGACAGTATTTTCCATACTCTGTGCCAAATCATTGTCGCCAGCCATATAGAAAAGGAATACATGCTGCAATGGGAAATCACCTGAATTACCTGCAGCTAATTTATCAGCCATTTCAGTATAAGCATCCAAAACAGTATCAACCTGGTCTAGTCTTGCGTTTTCAAGCTTACCAGGCTGCTGCTCGATAACCTCTGCAATAGCATTAACAGTTGCCTCTAAGTATTCGCCCTTTATAGCTTCAGGATTAACACGTCTGCCATAACGGTCACGCAAAGCCCTGGCAATAAAAGACTGGGCTGTAGTTTCTAAGGTGATATCAGCCTTAATATCACCGGACAATCCATTAGATGATGCTCCCATCCATTCAAAACACAAATTGGGGTAATCTTTGTCATAGCATTGAATTACAATTTGCTGTCTTGGAGTCAGTTCATTCAACAAAAACTGTCCATTTATATTAACATCAGTTTTAACAGTATCATCTTGGACTCTAATCTTAAATACAGACAGATCTTTAAAAACTAGATCCTTACTACCACAAATTTCGTAAGGGAAATTTATGTTTTGTATTCTTACATACCCGTTAATATTTAAAAATACTTTTTCTTCAGGTACATAAACTGACCCTGACCCGTTGTGTCCACAACCAGTCAGAGTCAGAATCGATAACAGTAGTATTATAAGCTTAGTTATCAAATTATTCCAAATGAGTCATTCCGCCCATATATGGTCTGAGAACTTCAGGAATGCAGATTCTTCCGCCTTCATCCTGGAAGTTTTC
This sequence comes from Candidatus Avigastranaerophilus sp., assembly GCA_045639725.1. Classification (GTDB taxonomy): domain Bacteria; phylum Muiribacteriota; class Ozemobacteria; order Ozemobacterales; family Ozemobacteraceae; genus RUG334. Next base: position 5,270 of record JAZUDR010000042.1, read on the forward strand.
CATAATAGCGAGCCATGTTCTACCAATAGCGAGACCAGAACCATTCAAAGTGTGAACGAGGTTAGTCTTAGCCTTGGCTTCAGTGCCCTTATAGCGGATACCAGCACGTCTAGCCTGGAAATCTTCGAAGTTAGAACAAGAGCTGATTTCGCGGTAAGTATGCTGTGATGGCAACCAAACTTCGATATCGTAAGTCTTAGCAGCAGAGAAGCCCATATCCATAGAAGACAAACAAACAATACGATATGGAAGACCAAGTAATCTGAGAATATCAGCAGCGTCATCAAGAAGCTTTTCTAATTCTTCATAAGAATTTTCTGGCTTAGCAAGCTTAACAAGTTCAACCTTGTCAAACTGGTGCTGACGGATCATACCACGTGTATCACGGCCATAGCTACCAGCTTCGCTTCTGAAACATGGAGTATAAGCACAGAATTTTATTGGAAGATCGCATTCTCTTACGATTTCCTGAGCATAATAGTTAGTTACAGGAACTTCTGCTGTTGGAATCAGCCAATAATCCATGCCTTCAATCTTGAAGAGGTCTTCTTTGAATTTTGGAAGCTGGCCAGTGCCTTTAAGAGCAGTTGAATTAACCAATACAGGTGGTTCCATTTCCTTGTAACCATGCTTCTGAGTATGAGTATCAAGCATGAAATTCATAAGAGCGCGTTCCATGCGGGCACCATTACCAGTAAGAATTGAGAATCTTGCGCCTGCAATCTTGGTGGCTCTGTCGAAATCAAGAATACCAAGGTTTGCACCAAGGTCGACATGGTCTTTAACCTGGAAGCTATATTCTGCTGGAGTTCCCCACTTCTTAACTTCTACATTTGCACTGTCGTCAAAGCCTGTTGGAACAGAAATATGTGGAGCATTTGGAATAGTCATAAGGATATCAGTGAATTTGGCATCGATTTCTTCAACAGCCTTTTCATCTTCCTTAATCTTATTACTCATTTCCTTCATACCGGCGAACAAATCTTCGCATGGTTCTTTTGCAGCTCTCTTGCGGCCAATTTCTTTATTAGCTGCGTTGCGTTCAGCCTGAAGCTTTTCAACTTCAGTAATCATTTCGCGGCGCTTCTTATCAAGGTCTTCAAGAGGAAGTATCTTTTCACAAACAGCTTCAGAAGCATTAGCAAGAAGAACTTCAAGTTTCTTGGTAGAATCTTCCGGATTGCCGTTGCGTTCGAGAATAGCTTTATTAGCTGGGTGGTCAAAAGCAGCAAGGCCACGTCTTATCATTGCAGCCTTGAAGAGTTCTGGGTTAGAGCGAATCCATTTAATGTCTAACATCTATCAATTATCTCCATATATGTCTGAGAATGGCACTAAGATACACTTTTTAATAAAAAATTACAATAGTGCAGCACAAATTTTCAAATAGATTATAACAAGTGTCTGAGATGAGAATTCTGGTTAGAAATATGATGCTTATAAGCCTTTAAAGACTGAGAAATAATCTGAATGCTGCGGCACATCTTAGCAGGGTCTACAACCAAAGCAAGTCTGACTTCATTCTTACCGCGCTTAGGATCAAGATAGAAGCCTTTTGCTGGTGTCATTGCTACAGTTTCACCACCCATATTAAATTTTTCGAGAGTATAATGGCAAAAATCAGTTACATCTTCAAGTTCTGGGAATTTAACCATTACATAGAAAGCGCCCTTAGGACGGGAAACAATACAATCAGGCAAATATTTTTCAATAGCATCCATTGTTGCTTCAAGTCTATCCCTGTAGGTTCTTCTGAATTCTTCAATATATTCAGGTCTCCACAGAACAGCATCGTAAGCGCTGGCAACACCATATTGCATAATGTCAGAAATACATGCTACGGTGTGAGCGTTCACTAATGCAAGAGTATCTACTATAGGCTGTAAAGAAACGATAAATCCAATTCTGACCCCGCAAAGAGAAAAAGTCTTACTTGCAGAGTCAACCATAATCATACGGCTTGTAAGTTTATCGTTAAGGTATTCATCCTGAAGGTCAATCTGAAGTATACTTACAGCTTCTTCATCGCCAATAATCATTTCTCTATATACTTCGTCGCTAATCAGGTAAATGTCATGTTCAACACATATTCTGGCTATTCTTTCAAGTTCTTCCCTTGTCATAATCTTGCCAGAAGGATTATTAGGTGTATTAATAAGAATAGCCTTTGTTTTCGGTGTTATATAGCTTTCTATTACTTCCGCACTTGGAATAGCAAAATCATTTTCTGCTTCAGTAGGTATTGATTTTAAAACTCCGCCTGCAATTGCCAGGAATCCCTGATATGGGGAAAAGAAGGGCTCGAAAGTGATTACTTCATCGCCAGGATTGCAGATTGTAAGAAAAATATTGCTCAAGCAGTGGGAAGCGCCGGCGCAGATAAGCACGTTTTCAGTATCAATTACGAAGTGCCCTTCCCCGCGTCTGTCAAAATAGTTATTTAGATATCTAGCATAGGTTTCACGAAGATACTTTTCACCATTATAAGGAGAATAATTAATCTGTCTTGAATCAGCTTTCCTTTCTACACCTTCTACAAATTCAGGTATACAAGGAATGTCTGGCTGACCGATATTGAGCTCATAAACTGTTTTTCCCTGAGCAAGCAATTCTTTGGCGATTGCCATCATCTGACGGATAGAGCTTGGCTTCAGAAGCTTAGAGCGTTCTGCAAACTTAGGTTCAAACATATTAACACCTCCGATTTTTCGAGTGTATTTTAGGACAAAAGTAGAAAAGTGGCAAGAATTAAATCAGCTTGAAAATTTATCAATATCAAATAGATTTTTGGTGATTAATTTTAACATTGTGGTGATTAGCATGAAAAAGTTTAAGATACTGGGCTCAACCATAAGCCCAATATTTTCGTTCTTATTTTTAGTGGGGCTAATAGTTTTTGCTGGCACTATATTGCAAGCAGAAGAAGACCCTGAGGTAACTAAATATTTCAAGACCGGACCGACTGTTCAAAAACTAAGTAATTCAAGCATAGAAGTATCATGGAATCAATTTCCTAATGCCAACGCCTCGACCCATTATCAGGTCATGCTTAATCATACTTATTACGGTAGTTCTACAAAAGGACTCAAACAAATATGTAAATTTATGATTCCGAGTTCAGAAGTAAGTGTAAATGTGGTTACCTTCCACAATGGTGAATTCTGTGGTTTATCATCAGCAACCACAATCCTTATGCCACCACCAGTTCCTACAGGAATTTTGGTGACCAATGTAGCAACTTCATCTTTTGAAATCTTATGGGATAAAGTAGAAACAGCAACATCCTACAAAATATATGATTCAGACAAATTATTGGCGCAGAAAGCAGAATCAGGCACCAATAACCGATTAACTATTTCCAATCTTACAGAAGGCTCCTATTTGAATGTTTCAATGACAGCAATCAATAATGGTGGAGAATCTCAGAAATCTGAAGTAATTCCAGTGCAATTATTACCTATTGCTTCAATGACTATGGTAATACCTAACTCTTCAATAACCTCAACCTCATTCAAGGTTAAGTGGACAAAGCAGGAATATGCAAAGGGCTACAAGATTCTTGTTAACGATGAAATAGTCGGAGAAACAGATGCTAAGACTCTCGAATATGAAGTAAAAGGCCTTGATGCAGGAACGACAGTAAGTGTAAAAGTAGCTATTGCAAATGACGCTGGTATTTCTGCAACTGCAGACGGCATAATAGTCCAGTTGAAACCAGATGCTCCAATACTAACCGTAACAGAAATCAGCTCCTACTCATGCACACTTACATGGTCTGTAGCCAATGGAGCTAACAATTACAAAATATTTGTTAACGGTGAAAACGCTATTTACAACGTGCCGTCAACAATAACAAATGTAACCCTAACAGAAGGTGTAAACGAAGGACAAACCTATAAATACATGGTAAGAGCAGTTAATGATATAGGTGAATCAGAAGATTCAAATGTAGTTGAAGTCACCTACCAGGCTGGTTCCAATAGCTCTACAGACTCAACAAATGCCAGTGCAAGTGCACCTCTCTTATACAACAGAGGAATGTCAACAAGCATAAATATTCCAACACCTGCTATAAAAGGTAAATTATTAGGAAAGAATATTGTTGTAGTTTATTTCCCAGAAAAGTTAAAAGGAGCAGAATTAGGTCTTGAAGTCGAATACTTGGAAATGCTGGCGGCCACTCCGGAAATGTCTGAAGTAAAATTCTTTGGTATATTTGTTAATAATTCAATAAAAACCCTCAAAAACCTACCAAACTTAAAATGGAAGAAAGCAAGCCCCAAGGATAAAATAACAATTCCTGGGAAATTACCAGTAGTCAGGTTTTATTCTGTAGAAGGTGTTCTAAGAGACCAGATAAGAATATCTATACCGATAATGACAACCACTGACATTTATAAAGCATTACCTGAAGCAGCCGAAGACAAAGGCAGTTTTATGGATTTATACCATGAACAATCCTACCCTTCAGCAAAATGATAACAAAGAATAATCCAATCTTATCAATTAAAATCAAATAAAACTTGAAAAAGTTGATAGTATTATGTATCTTGCTTATACAAATTGATAAGACAAAGGAGTCTTAATATGGTTAATCCTGCAATGCTTACCGACGAACAGGTCGTTGAACTTAGAAGTGAAAAAATTGAATTGAATCGTAAATCACGCCGTATGACCGGTATGGTTTGTGCTTGTGCTGGCAAAGGCCAGGGTCTTCTTGAATGCAGAACAATTGAAGGCACTTGCCCAGATTACGCAATCTGCCACGGCACTGCAGCAAAGAAATAATTAAGCAAATAAAAAAAGTCCATCTCCAACTGATAGATGGGCTTTTTTTTATGCGTATTCTATTCCTATCTTTTCTAATATTTCAGAAAAATCTTTGGGAATCGGGGCATTTAATACTAATGTTTCATTAGATACAGGGTGCTTAATTTGCAAGGTTTGAGCGTGAAGCATCAAACGGTTCAAACCAAATTTTTCTGCCAGCATTCTGTTATGAAAGCCGTCACCGTGCTGATGGTCCCCAATCATATGATGGAAAATATGCTTCATATGACGTCTGATTTGTCTGCTACGACCAGTATGCGGAACAACCTTTATCAAAGTATATCTTGAGGTCTGATGAGGTCTTACAGGGATTGGCAATTCTGTAGTTGCTAATTTCCAATATTCTGTAACAGCTTCTTTTGCTGGATTATCTTTGCTCTTTTCCTTATCAGTCATTTTATCCCATAAATCCTTTAATGGATAATCAATGACTTCATGTTCATCAGTAAAACCTCTTACAAGCGCAAGATAAGTTTTAACAGTTTCTCTATTAGCAAACTCATCTGCTAGAAGTTTTGCCATCTGAGAATCAAGAGCGAATAACAAAACGCCTGAGGTTGGTCTATCAAGTCTATGAATTGGATAAACCCACTGCCCTATCAGGTCCCTTAATGCATGCATTGCATTTTCGTCTGCGTCTTTATCAATCCAACTGGGATGGGTGAGCATCCCAGCAGGTTTATTAATAGCAATCAAATGCGTATCCCGATAAATTATATCATCAGAGGTCAGTGGCATCAGAGAAGATTCAACAGGTTCTGAAGCTTAGCACAGCGTTCAGATTCATCCTTACAATTTTCCATAAGCTCATTAATCTTGATAAGAAGTTCAGCTTTAAGGTTGTGTGAGTCTCTGACGAGTGATGCATAAGCAGGTGCGGTAGAGCGAACAAGCACATACTTAACATCATCATTTTTCTTCTTAAGTTCAACATCTCCAACCTTAACAAAGCTGAGAAGATCGTATTCTTCTCCCATCTTTGGAGTAATAGCTTTAAATTCGCGATATTTCTTAAGTAAGGAAGCTAATGCTTCAGAAGATTCTGGTTCACCGTGAGTAACAAAAGTGCATCTCGGAGCTTCTTCAATAGCATCCAGCCATTTAAGCAAACCATTCTGGTCCGCGTGACCACTGTAACCATAAATGGATTCAATCTTAGCACCGACGCTAATTTCTTCACCAAAAATGCGAACCTTCTTAGCACCTTCACTAATCAAACGTCCAAGGGTACCTTCTGCCTGATAACCTACAAATATTACGGTATTCTTGGGGTCCCACAAATTATGCTTCAAGTGATGTTTGATTCTACCAGCATCACACATACCGCTTGCGGACATAATTACAATATTGTCTTTTTCATTCAAGAGCTTAGATTCATCAACACTATTTGTAAAATGGAAATCTGGATGATCAAATAGACCGCCCATCTGTTTCATTACATTTGTAGCGTCTTCATCATAACAGTTCGGGTATTTGAGGAATACCTGAGTAATTTCTTTTGCCAATGGAGAGTCAACATATATTGGGATTCTTGAAATCTTGTTTTTCTTCTTAAGAATCAAAATGTCGTGAAGCAAATCCTGAGTTCTTTCAAGAGAAAAAGCAGGAATAATAATCTTTCCGCCCCTCTTTTCAGCGCCTGCAAAAACTTCTGCTATTTTATTCAAACGCTGTTCCTTGGTAACAATATCTCTGTTTCTATCACCGTAGGTAGATTCAACAACAAGGAAATCCATTTTTTTAATACGGTCCGGGTCATTGATAATTGGGTGATCATCTTCACCTAGGTCACCGGAGAAAACAAGCTTTCTTGTTTCGCCATTTTCAGTAATATTAATTTCAATGAATGATGAACCTAATACATGACCTGCATTATGGAAAGTGACGTCAATGTTTTTGGCTGGAGCGAAGGCTCTATAGCGCTCGATGCCTCTAAGCAAGCTAATAGCATTGTCTGCATCAATTTCATCATAAATTGGTGATACAGGTGGCAACCCCTTACGTTCGTTTCTTTTATTTAACTGAAAAACTTCGACTTCCTGAATTCGAGCAGAGTCAGGAAGCAGATATTTTAAAAGATCGACAGTAGGCAGAGTTGCATATATCATCCCATGGAAGCCTTTTTTTACAAGCTTAGGAAGTAACCCGGTGTGGTCTATATGTGCATGAGTAATCAACACAAAATCAATTTCTTCAGGATTAAAGGCAAATTCCTTATAGTTATTTTCCTTCAAGGTTTTATTACCCTGGAACATACCACAATCTACAAGAAACTTAGAGCCTGCTGCTTCAATCAAATAGCAGGAACCAGTTACACAACCAGCTGCACCATGGAATGATATTTTCATCTAGCTACCCCTTACTTACCAGCTTTATAGGTTATCATTGAAACAACACCAACTCCGTATACACGGTCAATCTTAAGAGGATTAATTGAAGTTGATGGAACAAGGCCCTGAATTTCAAATTTTTCGCCTTTATCAAGTGTAGAATTGATTGCATAAACCATCTTAACCTGATCAACCTTTTCCTTTGGACCAGTAATCTGGCAAGCACCAGCATCCAAGCCTTCGCCTACGGTTAAAATCGGAACTACTTTTGTAGCTTCGACGTTAGGAACGCTTTTGTCTTGCAAAGCTTTATTTGCAGCATCATTCAACTGTGAACCAAATTGCTGTATAAGATAAACAATACCTGCAGCCTTAGCAACGGACTTTAAATCTTCTTTTATATTCTTAAAATTTAGGTTCTTAAGGTTAAATGCACCGCCTTCAACAGTCTGAAGAACTGATGTGAACATAAAGAAAGCTACGAGAACACAAAGAAATCTTTCACGTTTGGTCATTTTGTTTGCTCCAAATTTACTAATTATAAATCTTTATTTAGATATTAAAACTGATTCAAGATTCTTGTCAATAGTGATACAATTCAGGCAAAAAAAAGCCCCGCTATTGCGAGGCTTTTTATATATTTTATTAGAAGAGATTATCTAAGCAATGAGTATAAGATAAAATCTTTGTCAGAAGCTTATTCTTTGCACCAGCTATATCGTCTGGGGCAACTTCTTCCTGAGTATCAGTTCCGAGCTTATATTCGAAACCTTTTTCGATGTCTTCCATCTGATATTCACGAAGTTCAGCGCAGAATCCAGTGTTCTTTATAGCGCATGCTACTTCAGAATTTACTTTTTCACTAAGAGCATCGAAGTTGTAGCTACCAATTACAGCAACCTTACCATCGAACTGGAAGGTCTTACCATGAAGCTGTCCAGATGCATCTCTAGCAAAAAATCTCATAGTTGGCATTTCTGTCAACATCTGCTTCCAATCACGAAGAACAATTGCTTCTGTTGGAGCACTGTCAGAAGAACGTTCACTATTACTATGAACATAAATCGGAATACCACGTTTTGATGCTCTCTTAAGAGCAGCTTCCGCTCTGTCAGTCATAGCAAAGTATGGATTCTGAATAATGATTTCAGTTCTAGAACCATCAATATACTTAACAATATTTTCAGTAATATCTTTTCTATCACCGGTCAAAGAGTTGTTATCAAGGATGTGTGCTTCACATCTATGACTATCATCCATAAGATTAAAACTCTTGAACATATTCATATGAACATAATTCTGAAGTTCTTTGTTAACCTTTGATACGGTTGATGAAACCTTTTTGTAGTCACCAGTAGCTTCAAGGAATTCACTTTCAAGTAAATATTTTTCCATGCAAGCGTGTGCTGCAAGTAACTTATTACCATAATTGTTAGTAAACTTTCCAAGGAATTCACTTTCTGCGTCATAGCTCTTCATGCTACTGAATTCTTCATCGAAAGCAAGCTTAAGCTGTGAACAGATTATTTCACTATCTATAGCTATATCACAGTCACGCCAAGCCTCTGGCATATCAATTTCATCAACAAGATATTCCTTAGCGATATTTCTACCGCCCATTACACACTTTTCACCGTCAACAATTATTATCTTGTCATGATTGCTGGATTCTACTTTACGAACATCAGTGAAAATATTAAGAACATTTGAAGTTATTGGGTTATAAACTTTTACTTCTACGTTTGCATTCTTAGCAAGTTCAATCAAATATCCACGGGAGATAACACTCAATCCCTTAGAACCACGTGTATCTACCATTAAACGAACTTTTACGCCTGCCTTTGCTTTTTCTAGCAAAGTGCCAAGAAGACTCAAACCAAAAGCGTCTTTTTCAATAATGAAATACTGAACATCAATAGAAGTCTGAGCATTATTCAAAATGTACCAACGTGCATACCAAGCATTGTAGTTATCATATATCAATCTGATATCTGCACAATCTTCTTTGTTTTCAATGCCAGCTTGCCATTCGTTGAATACTGCATTTACGCTATGGATGAAATTAGACTGAATAGCTTCATATTCAACCATATAATCTTCGAAATCGCCTTCATTGCTAGTAAACTGAACATTGTAATAAACAGACTTAACGCCTCTTACAAGCTTAACTGGGAAAGCAAGCCAACTGGCATTTTTATAACTTTCTTTGGTGTTGTTGAGTTCATCATTCTGTCTCATAAGGTCATATGACCAGGCTTTTTTCTTAGCCTTAGCTTCTTTATAACTCTTATTGAGTTTTACAAGCTTTACAAAACGATCATTCTTAGTCTTTTCAAGTTCGTCAAGATACTGATTTGCTTTCTTTTCATCCAATGAAAGTCTGTCAAGTGCGGTGGCAAGTTCATATTTCATAAAATTAGAAATATCAGCATCATTAACAGAACTCATCTTGTTTTCAATTTCAGCAATAAGCTTCTGAGCTTTATCTTTATCCTGAGTTTCGCGCAACTCGTCAATCTTGCTCTGAGTTAAAGAATCAAGCTTATCATATAAATCTTGAGTATCTCTCTGAATATCGCTTAAATTAGCTATCTTAGAAGTGCTTGAAATCTTTGAAGAAATACCAACAGAATTCAATTGTTCAACTTCAGTGCTTTCATTTACAACAATCATTTCATTTGTTGTAGGAGCTGCTGTTGTTAGAACTTTTTTGCGAGAATCTGAATTAATAGTATTTACATATTCATTTTTAGCACTGCTATATGCTTTAAGGGCAGCTTCAACTTCAGAAGAAGATTTATTTTCTGCCAAAGCATTCTGATATGCTTGATATGCATTAAGATATTTGTCATAAGCTTCTTGTGATTCAGCACAAAAAGCAGGCTGATTTGTCATGAACAAAAAAGCCATCATGGCACTTATTTTTAATAACTTATTTAATCTCATTATTGCCACCTTCTAAAATGATGTACATTAATTATAAGAATTTTTCTTCAAAACGTCAAATCTATGATAAAATAAATGTACGACAGTTTGGTGAACTTAAATCACCCCAAAAAGAAAGCCCCGGATAAAATCCGAGGCTTTTCTTTTTAATCAATCTTTTCAACCTTTACTGGCAGCTTTTTATTTTTCACATAAGTGAAAAGCTTAGCCAATCTTAACTCGTGAGTTGCTGTCATTGTACTGCCAGCATCTGTAGTATAATCGGCTTTCAGCACTTTGCCTTTTTTGTCGTGGTATTCTACCATTGAAACAACTTTGCCGCCGTCTGGTGATTCAAAGGTTCTTGGCAGTCTACAGATCAATCCAAAACGACCTTCTGCTATTTCATAGGCGTCTTCCTTCAAATCTTTTGGAAGCTTATCTAATTCGCCAGCATATAAAGGAATGTATGTCGCTACCGTTCCGAAATCACCTTGATCAATAAGTCCTGCAAATGGTCTAGAGAAAGACTTTAAACCTAATGCCTGACAGATTTTAGTAATTTCTTCAGGAGTTACAAGCTTTACAACATCTTTTATATTCTTAGCAGCTACAGACTTTTTTGCAACTGTTTTTTTAGCTGTAGTCTTTTTTGCTGTAGCTTTTTTTGCAGTAGAAGCCTTTTTAGCAACAGGCTTTTTATCTGCTACTTCAGTATCAGTTGGAGGATTATTTACTTTAATGATTTTCATACGAAAGATTGTAGACGTACAATAGATTTTTTTCAATACCTAAAGAAAAAATTTTATTTTTCCTTTTTCAAATATGCCTTAAGTGCATAAGAAAGTATTTCTATTGAGCGCTTCATTTCTTCAGGAGGAACAACGAGTGCCAATCTGAATTGTCCTTTTGCTCTTTCTGGGTTCTGATAAAAATCTGTGCTCGCAGTAATAGCAACAGTCTCATTTTCATACTGGAATTCACCAAGAGTAAACAAAGCAAATTTCAGTGGATCATCCACTTCAGGAAACTTTATGCTGAGGTAAAATGCTCCGTCTGGCTTAGAAACAATTGCATTTGGCAGATATTTCTGGAATGCTTCAAGAGCGGCATCAAGTCTTTCCTTATATAATTTTCTGAAATTATTGATAAAGCTCCTGTCTTTTACAATTTCATCATATGCTTTGGCAACACCAATCTGGACAGCATCATTTACTGCTGCACAATTATAAGAACTGATATTAGCAATAGCCTTCAAGAGATATGGTCTAGCAATAACAAACCCTACTCTAGCGCCACAGAGAGAAAAAATCTTACTTACAGAATCTACAATAATTAAACGTTCCTGGAACTCTTCATTAAGCTTTTCATCGCCTAAGTCAATCTGAAGGAGACTATCAGCTTCGTTATCACCCAATATCATTTCACGGTAGACTTCATCGCTAAGAAAATATAAATTATGCTTCAAACAAATCTTAGCCAGGAATGTCAGATCTTCTTTTCTGTAAATCTTTCCTGAAGGATTATTGGGGCTGTTGATAATAAGAACCTTAGTCTTAGGAGAAATATAATTTTCAATTTCTTCCTGAGAAGGCAATGCAAAATTATTTTCAATTCTTGTTGGTATAGCCTTAACAGTCGCTTCAGCTACTGCGGCATGACCTGCATACTGTGAAAAGAATGGTTCGATGGTTAATACTTCATCACCTGGGTTACAAATAGCAAGTAATATATTAAGCAATGCATTACTACCACCTACTTGTACAAGCACATTCTCTGGTGTTACTTCAAGATGCTTAACACCGCGCTTATCAAAATAATTGTTTATATAGTTTGAATAGCTTTTTCTAAGCTCTAATTCACCCTGAACAGGTGAATAATTTGACATCCTGGTTTCAACCTTTTCTTCCAAGCCTTTTATGAAGCTTGGCATACATTCAATACCAGGAACACCGATAAACAACGGGTGAATCTTAATTCCTTTATCAGAAACTTCTTTCGCAACAGGAATCAATGAGAGAATAGCACTAGGTTTTAACGCATTTACTTTATTAGCTAGTTTTAACATTTTAACAACCAATCTTAAAGATTTGCGGCACGTTCAAAACCTCCATCACGTGCTAGATTGATAATAATATGAGATGAACAATCTCTGTTTTATCATTTAAAGTCATAAATGGATACATCATAATTATTTCACATAGTAGCGTGGAACGCGTTTGTTAATGTTGCAGGTTACCTCGTAGGAAATGGAATCAAGTTTTTCTGCCCATTCTTCGATGTCGATAGATTCGCTACCCTGCTGACCGATAAGAACTACTTCATCGCCGACTTTGTCTTCTATGCATTCAGCAGTTCCGAGGCTGCACATAGTCTGATCCATGCAAACTCTGCCTACTATTGGGCAAGAACGTCCATTAATCAATACTCTTCCGTTGTTTGAAAACAATCTGTTGAAGCCATCAGCATAACCGGCTGGGAAAGTAGCTATCCATGTATCTTCCGGAGCTACCCATGTTCTGCCGTAGCCGATTGAAGTGCCTTTAGTAACCTTCTTAATAAATGAAATCCTTGTTTTCATGCTTAAAGCAGGTTTTAAATCAAGTGTATGTGGTACATCGTTTGATGGATAGAAACCATATACGATAATACCAGGTCTGACCATATCAAGTCTTGCATCTTTATAAGCCGTTACAGCAGCACTGTTGGAACAATGCTTGATTTTAAATTTAAAGTTCAATGTAGTTTCAATTGCATCAGTAATTTTATTAAACTTATCGATTTGTCTTTCGGTGAAAGTTCTACTTGAATCATCACTTACAGGTAAATGAGTCATGATTCCTTCGAGCTCAAGACCTGTGCATTCATTTATAATTACATCAGCAATATGAACTGCTTCTTCAAGACTAGTAATACCGATACGTCCCATTCCGGTATCTAACTGGAGGTGGACTTTTGGCTTTTTACCATAAGCTAGTGCAATCTCATTGTATTTTCTTATGTTTTCTTCTTCGCAAACGCATAATGTAATATCATTTGCAATAGCAGATTCCATTTCATCTTCAAAAGCCGGGCTAAGCTTGAGCATTGGAAGTGTTATTCCTGCATCTCTAAGTTCCATACCTTCTGGAACAGTAGCTATAGCAAGATAATCAACAAGGCAAGTTTCCTGAGCCATCTTAGAAACTTCTATAGCACCGTGACCATAAGCATCGGCCTTTACAGCAATAAGCACCTTGCAATCGTTTCCAACTGCTTTTTTAATATTTTCAATGTTATGCTTGATATTGCCAAGATGAACAACACAATGAGTCTGATAAAGCATTATTAACCTTCTTTTATTACCTTAAAGACATATTCGGAGGTAATGAGAGAAAGCAGTGCGCCGTAATTAGGGTAGAAAGCTATCTCGTCACCGACTTCGAACTTTCGGTTGCATTCAGTTACATCAACTATTAGATGATCACTGGAAGCACCAAGAATTTCTGCACCCTCATCGAGAGGAGTCAAACCGTCAGGAATAACATCCTGCCTTCCGAGATTACAAATAATTCTATTTCTAATACCCTTATCGGCAAATTCCGGTAAATTTCCAAATGCATCTTGACCTTTTTGTCCAATTGGTTTTGAAGGCTTAAGCTCAGACTCTATGACTTCTGCCTTCAGAACAAATGTATCCTGCCTTGTTCCAGGCCAGGGTGTACGGTCAATAACATTTCTACCAAGAATAATACCTTCACCTATTCTATATAGGTTTACACCACCTGGTAACCTGCCAGAAGCAAGTAAAGGAAGTCCGGAGCTATTACCACCACAGATTACTGGTAATTCCAATTCTGTAGCTCTTCTGCAAATACTTGTTGTATCGACAAGCAATCTCATATTTTCTGGTGTTGGAATAACGCCACCGTAGCAAGCGAGATTTGTACCAAGACCAATTACCTCAATTCCAGATACAGCACCAGCAGCCTTAACCAGTTTTGGAGCTTTATCAGGCCATGTACCTTCGCGCAAATCTCCAACATCTATCATGATTATCACACGATGTACACGTTTTTGAGCCACAGCAGCTCTGCCTAAGGCTTCAATTGTTTCAATAGAAGAATTAAGACTTATATCTGCAGCTTCAACAACTTCAGCAGCTCTTGAGGGAGTAGGCAGACGAAGCAACATAAAAGGACCTTTTAAGCCAGCATCTCGAAGCTTGTAAAGATTTTCTATTCTTGAATCTGCCAACATGTCTGCGCCGCCTGCGACCATTGCCTTAGCAACTTCTGTATTAGCTGCTACTACCTTGGTAACACAAGCTACTTGAACATGGGCATCGTGACACTGCTTTACAATAAATTCTGTGTTCTGCTTTATTCTTTCTGGGAATATTTCCAATCTTGGAGTAGGATCACAGATTTTTCTAAATTGCGAATAATTTATCATTCTTTTCTCTCCAGCATTTTAAAGTGTTCCTGACTAATTCAGGATAATCCACACTGATTGTTCCTAATGCGGAGAATAAGTAATCAGAATCAATCAATATCTGTGCAGATTTAGAAGGTAGCAGATACTTTCCGGCTCCTGTACAAACAGAGCCAAGTATTTTCTTTCCACCTTCTATTCTTGTCAGAGCTCCACCAGTTCCGATAACGTATTTGACAGCAGTAAGGTCTTTTCCTTTTACAATCTGTCTTCTACCAGATGGAGTAAAAATATCTGACAATGTCGCAGCATGTCGCCTTACAGCAAATTCTACAGCCTTGCGACAAAGCCACTGAGTCATTTCTTTCTGGGAAGAAGATTCAGGAATAGCTGCCACATCGTTGAGCTTATCTTTTCTTGAAGCTTCTTCTGAAATTTCTATAACATTCCCGGCGTTCACAAAAACACCCAAATCGCCTTCTACAGTTCTCTTTGAATGCGGTTCCGGGTCTACAAGTTTATCGGCAAATTCTTTACTGCCATCAGTAACAGAATGTACATCCGTTGTAGCACCGCCCACATCTATCACAAGAGCATCACCAACTACTTCAGAAAAAATCTCAGTAGCCCGCAACACCGCCGCTGGAGTCGGAATTATAGTGTGATTTGAAAGTGCTTTCAGACGTTCCATGCCAGGGGCATGAATGATATGCTTTGAGAACAGGTCCTGCATACGTTTTCTAAGAGGTTCCACATTCAACTGGTCTACGTCTGGAAAAACATTCGGAACAGTAGCTATCTCAATGCCAGTTCGATGGAAAATATTTTCTACAGCTCTTCTTAACGCAGAATTTCCAGCATAAACGACGGGAGCTCCAATATCCATCGCAGAAAGCTTTAAAGCATTATTCAGGATAATTTCCTTAGCGCCAAAATCAACACCACCTGCTAAGACAATCATATTCGGATTGATCTCTTCTATTTCATCAATGTCATATTCCGATAAATCACCGGCAGTAACCTTCTTGATTATGGCACCAGCCCCTAAGCTAGCTTCTTTTGCAGCACGGGCTGTCATATTATATGTAAGAAGT
>JAZUDR010000043.1:0-4940 GCA_045639725.1 Candidatus Avigastranaerophilus sp.
ACTTATAAATACGACCAGCAAGCCAAGAATTGGAATAACCTCGTATCTTCAATAGTTATCAAAGATATGACCAACCTGGAAGTTAAAATTGATACCAAAAAGGAGAAAACCAATATGTGCAAAGCCTGGGAAGACTTAAAAATTGAATTGTTAGCCAAAGGTAAAAAAGAGCCAAGCCTCTAAAAAATAGGCGTCAGCCTCATTCATATTCAGCGTTAGCCGAATCATTCATCGACCGCAGGTCGGATTTATAGCCGCAGGCTCATTCATTCTTTTAGTGGGAAGTAAATCTTGACAGTGTACACTACCTAATATAGAATAGACGCAAATTTTAAGCGAGGTGATTCTCAATGAGCTTTGAAAAGAAATTAGAAAAATATGCAAAAATAGCTTTTACTACTGGTTTAAACGTTCAGAAGGGCCAATTAGTCCTTATTGACGCAAACGTTGAGCATGTAGAATATGTTAGAAAGCTCGTTGAAGCAGCTTATAATGCTGGTGCTGGCGAAGTAATCGTAGAATGGGTTGACCCGGTCTGCGGTAAGCTTACTCTCGTCCATGGCAACGAAAAGGATTTGATGCGCTGCCCAGGCTGGCAGGTTTCTAAGGTTAGAGACTACCAGAGACGTGGCTGTGCTTGCATGCACATTCTGAGCCCAAATCCAAAGCTGATGGAAGATGTGGATTCCGGCAAGATTAACCGCATCGAAAAAGCTCATACAAAACACCTCAAAGGCAAAGAAGATATCATGAACTACACTGCCAAGAATCTTGGCCAGTGGGGCGTAATAAGCCTTCCAAACCCGGAATGGGCAAAGATGGTTTATCCAAGATGCTCTGAAGAAAATGCTATGAAGAAGCTCTGGGATGATATTTTCGCAATGAACCGCATTACAGACAAGAATGACCCTGTAAAAGAATGGAAAAAGCATACTGACGAAATTCTTGAACATGGTAAGAAGCTTACTAAGTATCAGTTCAAGGAACTCCGCTTCAAGAACAGCCTCGGAACCGATATTACTGTTGGTCTTGTAAAAAATCATATCTGGCACGGCGGTGTTGAATATACTCCGGCTGGTGTTGGTTTTGTTCCAAATCTGCCAACAGAAGAAATCTTCTGTATGCCGCACTGCAAAAGGGTAGACGGTATTGTATATGCTTCCAAGCCTCTCTGCATACAGGGCAAGGTTGTTAAGGATTTCTGGTTCAAATTCAAGAAGGGCGAAGTTGTTGATTATGGCGCCAGCGAAAACTATGAAAGCCTCAAGAATTTTGTAGAAACCGATGAAGGCTCTAAGCGACTTGGCGAAATAGCTCTTCTTTCCTATGATTCACCAATTTCTAACCTTGGTAAGATTTTCTTCAATGCTCTCATAGATGAAAATGCTTCCTGCCATATGGCACTGGGAATGAGTTTTGCCTATAACATCAAGGGTGGCAACGATATGACAAGAGAACAGCTCAACAAGTTGGGCAGCAATTTCTCACATGTTCACCTTGATTTCATGTTTGGCACCAAGGATATGTCTGTAATAGGCGTTGACCAGAAGGGCAAAGAAGTAACTGTATTTAGGAATGGCAACTTCGTATTTTGATGATTGCAACGGATAACAATGATGGGGACGGATGGAGCAGGCCAAGCAGGCCGATAAGCAGACCGGTTTAGAACCTCGGACTTAGTAAGTCTGTAGTTCACCAGCGAATCTCACTGCTCAGCAATACTGCTCAGGTCAGGAGAGTTAGATGCTACAATATAAGTGTAAAAGCTGTGGCGGACAGGTTGATATCGGTGATTCCGGTAGTATGGTTTGCCCATTCTGTGGCTCCAAAAGCTTTATGTCTGATGCTGACTATAAAGGCAATGAATATTTCAGACAGAAACTTCTCAAATATGTTCTTGCGAAAATAGACGAAAAAGAATTCGATTACAGCAAGGATGTGCTGTGGGAAGCCAGACATAAGGAAAGCTTCGAAATGGCTAATTCCAAGCCTCTGAACATCGAATATATGGTTAAGTATGCATACCAGGACCTTGATGTTTATGTGGCTAAGGAATCTGTAGTGTATATTTTTTCAGACGAAGCTGAGGCCGCAAAATTCAAACGTGGCTTGCAGCAGATTTCTTTCCCGGAAGCAGATAGCAAGCTGCCTAGATGTTTCCCGGCACTTAAGATGGAGTTAAATTTAAAGGGTGGTCGAAAGGTGCTGGTATTTTTGCGCCGACCAGGCTTTTATCCCGCAGAACTCTTTTCTCCATGGCCATCAGAACATCTTGCCTGGGTTATTTCCAGAATGGAAAATCTGTGTTGTGCATTTGAATATTCTGATATTCAGCATACTGGCATCAGCCCTGAATCGATTTTTGTAAATCCAATTACTCACGAAGGAGCTATTTTCGGGGATTGGAGACAGGTATCCGATAAGGCTGGCAGCAAGGATCTTGAGGATTTACGCAAAACAGCAAAATTGCTTGCGTCTAACACAAGAAAGCCTGTGCAGATGTATGATTTTTTGAATTCGAAACCGACCAGCAATGCCTTCGAAGATTTTAAAAAATGGGATACTGTAATAGAAGAAGGTTTTGGCGGGCATAATTTTATAAAAATGTAGAAAGAAGGATTTATTATGGGTTACGGAAGTTATTCAGCATCTGATTGGGATAAGCTTAAAAACAGTAGAAAGCTATCAAAAAACCAGAGCGTGGAAGAAGTATTTGTCAACAAGCAATGCAACCCCAAGATGGACCCAAAGTTCATTGCTACAAGAGAATGCTTTGATTCTGAGGACCATCCTAATACAACTCCTATAGTTGTTGGTTTGGATGTTACTGGTTCTATGGGGTATCTTGCTGTTCAGGTTGCAACGGAAGCATTGAACAAACTGATTACCAAGCTTTATTCTACTGGCTCTGTTGAAGACCCGGCTCTCATGTGTGCTGCTTATGGGGATTATGCAGATAATTCACCTCTTCAGGTAACTCAGTTTGAATCTGATATCAGAATTGCTCAGCAGCTTCTGGAAATCTATTTTGAAAACGGTGGCAGCGGTGATGTTGTTCCCACTCTTTTATGGGAATTCCTTGCAAGACATACAAAGATTGATGCTATAAATAAAAGAGGTAAGAAAGGCTTTGTTTTTACAATCGGTGATGGGGCAGAAATCCGAAAAGACGAAGTCGGAGCAACTATTAAGAGAGCTATCGGTGATGATTGGATGGATGCTACAAGAGAAACTGTTCTTGCCGAAGTATCTGAAAAATTCGAAGTATTTCACATCATGATTAATGCTTCTGAAAAAGACAATAATGATATTCTTGTTGGGCGTAAGATGAATATAAAGTACACTGAAATTGCTGTCATTCCTGAAATAATAATCAGCACCATTCAGTTAACCAATGGCATGGACAAGGAAAAGATTATTTCTCAGTGGGATGCTATTGACCAGCCTATTGTAAGAAACGCAATCAACCAGTTGAATATTGTTTCTGAAAACGACGAAGTAAATCTGTGAGAATAAGTGCAGTTATAGGTAAAAACTTTGGTGATGAAGGGAAGGGGCTCGTTACGGCGAGCCTCTCCTTGTCTTATAAAAAGCCTCTCATAATAAAAACAAACGGTGGGGCACAGGCGGGACACACGGTAGAAAATCCTGAAAAGGGCACACGTTTTATACATCACCAGACTGGCTCCGGAAGCGAATATGGCGCTACAACACTCTGGAGTGAAACCTACCACCCTGATTTATATAAGCTTGAAGAAGAGGTTGAGGGACTGAAATCTGCTTTTGGAAGACTCCCTGTTATTTTTGCTGAGCCAAATACTGAAATCACAACCATTGATGATATTCTCATTAATATGGCTATAGAGAGCAAAAGGGGTGAAGCCCGCCACGGTAGTTGTGGCATGGGAATACACGAATGTTGTAAACGCGGTGCTGCTGGCTTTGGATTGCCAATAGCCGATGTATTCAGACTTTCAGAATCTGAACTTTTTGACAGACTGAAGGCAAACCGTAAAGACTATTCTTATCGGCGAATTGATGATTTGAAGCTTGCTTTGGATGGCGAGCACCTTTCTCTTTTTTCTGATAATAATGTTCTTGCAAACTATGCTTCAGCGATAAAGGCGAATACCTGTTACATTAAGCTGACAGAGGCAGGGACAAGCTTTTTGAACTGCTATGATGGGCTGATATTTGAAAATGGTCAGGGACTGCTGCTGGATGAAGAGAATGAAAAGTATTATCCTCATGTAACAGCTTCCAGAACAGGACTTACCGAACCGATGCATTTCCTGAAAAAGCGTGGACTTGAGCTTGACGAGGTTTTATATATTACAAGACCATATGTAACACGCCACGGCGCAGGATTACTTCCTTGTGAATGTGACAGGGGAGAGTTGCTGGGAGTAGGTATTGATAAAACAAACCAGACCAATGAATGGCAGGGCAGCATCCGTTATGGAAAGCATGAAAGTTTTAATACTTTTTTCGAACCGATAATAGAAGATCTGCAGCTTGCTGCTATTGATTTAAAGCCTTCCTTAGTATTAACACACATGAATGAAACCAATGGGAAGATATATTTTGATGGTCATACACTGGAATTGGTTGAGTTTCTAAGAGCCTGTGCAGCCAACTTCGAACATATTTATATTTCAGACAACCACAGCGACATTAAGCAGGCCTGTTAAGCAACGGATAACAATGATGGGGACGGATGGAGCAGGCCGACTAGCAGACTGTCGGGCTGTTTTAAGACCTCAGTTTTAATAGATTCCAACAAACTGCGAGAAAGATTAATAATTACCTCTGAGCTGATATAGTAGTATTGGCACAGAGGTTTTTTACTGTAGAAAAGGCTCTAAACAACATGCTATAGCATGTTGTTAGAAAAGTCTTTGACTTTTCTAACAACAGTTAGGAGTGTGTTATGAAGCCTT
>JAZUDR010000044.1:0-12619 GCA_045639725.1 Candidatus Avigastranaerophilus sp.
CGTTATTCATTCAACAATAAATCACTGCAGCAATATTGGAAATGTTGGCCCGGAACCTGAATCTGGAGATTATTTATGCTGGAGTGTTGGTGGTATTGCAGGAAGTTTAAATGATGAATCAACAATTAGTGATAGTACTAATTCAGGTGATATTACAGGCGCATCTTGTATTGGTGGTATTGCAGGAAGTCGGAATGGATGCATTATAGAAAACTGCACAAATTCAGGAACCATAACAGGTGATTCTTATTACGGCGATATTTCGGGAGATGATTAATAAAAACAAAACCCATTGTCAGTCTGACAATGGGTTTTGTTTATGCTGCTGTGTGCCTGATGTAGTAATCGGCTTCTTTGGCGCTGTCTGATTCCGGAGCGAGCTCCTGGATTCTTCTGAAGCGTTCAAGGCTGGTTGGAAGGTTGTGCTTGCGTTCCAGTTCGCCAAGTCTCAAAAGTGCTGGAACAGTTTCCTTGTTATTGGCAATAGCCTTGCTCAAAGCTTCGATTTCTTCTTTTTCGTAGCCGATTTCTTTATAAATTCTGGCAAGGCTTAAATAAGCTTCACCGTTTTTGTCATTCAGCATAAGCATACGCTGATACTCTTCAACGGCTTCTTTATACTGATGCTTGGCAGCGTAAAGCTCTGCAAGCACTCTGTGGGCTTCTAGATGGCCTGGCTGAACCTTGAATATCTTATTCAGTGTTCTTTGGGCTTTTTCAAAATTCTTGTTTCTGATTTGGGCAAAAGCAAGCTTAAGCCAGAATTCTGAACGTGTCGGAGCTATGCAGGTTAAATCGAAATATACATCTTCGGCCATATCATATTCTCCGGCGCTTTCATAGAATTCGCCGAGTGTTTTACGATAACAGACGTTTTTGTCATCAATCTCAATAAGCTTTTCCATGGCAACAATAGCCTGATCAAAATCGTCACGCTTTGCAAAGCATTGGGCCATAAGATAAAGTGAGCGATTGGCCAGGTCCTTGTTTCTTGAGGAAATTCTGAAATGATTTATTGCAGCAGCGTATTTGTGTTGTCTGAAGAAGCAGCTTGCAAGATTAAAATGTGCATCAAAAGCACTTGGATTATTATCAAGTATTTTCATGAAGCACTGAATAGCATCGTTGAGCTTTTCCTGCTTCATAAGTATAGAGCCCTTTGAGAAATTAGCTGTTTCTGAATCTGGGTTAGCAGCAATAATTATATCATATTGGGCTTTGGCGCCATTAAAATCACCGTATTTGCGAAGCTGTTCGGCCAGAGTAAGACGGATGCCGTAATTGTCTGGTTTGGCATTGGCGGCCATCATCAGGTAAGATATCTGCTTCTGGGTGTTGCCTGTTTTTTCATAGAGGCTTGCGCCGGTCAGGAAAGCTTGAACCATACCAGGCTGAACACTAAGCGCACGTTCTATTTCTAATTCAGCGTCTTCGTAATTTTCTGCTTTTATAAGGCAAATAGCAAATTCAACCATAACTTCAGCATCATTCCTACTGCTTTTGAGATACTTTCTGTATACTCTTTCAGCTTCTGCGAAGTTATTGTTTTTGGTGTATAGTCTTGCTAAACGTAGCAAAAGCTTCAGATCCGCCGGGGTCTGAAGGCTTTGCTGTTTTAACTGACTAAGCAGCCCTGTAAATTCTTGTGGGCTATTTAACATTGGTTTTCCACTATTACCTTGAGTTAGAATTAGATGGCGTGAATCTTTTCAACCAGTGATTTTTTGTCGCTGGCTTTAAAGAATGCAGAGCCCATAACTAATATATCGGCACCTGCTTCATAAATTCTTTGTGCATTTTCTAAATTTACGCCACCATCAACCTGAATCTGAGTTTTCAGGCCTTTGTCATTTATCATTTTTCTTAGAACTCTGATTTTATCAAGGCAGGGTTCTATGAATTTCTGACCGCCAAAACCAGGATTAACAGTCATTACAAGAACCTGATCACATTGGTCTAGAAGATATTCGACAGAACTGGCCGGTGTCTGTGGATTAAGAGTTATTCCAGAAGCCATACCTTTTTCTCTGATTGCTGTAAGATACCTGTGGGCATGCTTACAGGCTTCAATATGGAAGGTAAGGCGGTCAGCGCCAGCGTCTTTGTAGGCGTCAATCCAACGTTCCGGTTCCTCAATCATCAGATGGACATCAAAAATCATGTCACTGTGAGGTCTGAACATCTTGATTACTGGAGGGCCAAAGGTAAGGTTCGGAACAAAATGACCGTCCATTACGTCTACATGAACCCAGTCTGCACCAGATTCTTTAATGACTTTAAATTCGTCAGCCATTTTTGAGAAGTCGGCTGAAAGTATAGAAGGAGCTACTAAGGCTTTTTCTCTCATATTATCACCTTTAAATTACCAGAAAAGTATAAGAACTACCATGACTGCCAGGGCCATACCGATAAGGAAAACAGGACTTGTGAACATGCTCTTGTCTTCAGCCCATTCTTCTGTTTCCTGCTGCTTTTTAGCTTTTTTACCAGAAACCTTAACTGTTTTTGAAGACTTTATAACTCTCAGTTTTGGTGAAGATTTTTGGGAAGAAACTAATGCTTCATCTGCTTCGTTTTCGGCATTTACATCGTCGGTAGCAAGGGCTAGATTACCATCAACACAGGGTTCTGCATAGCCGACTTCCTGAGCTTTGCTGTTTGCTACGCCCTTTAATGAAGCAGAAGTAGCAAGCTTTTCATTGGAAGGAGCGCACATGGTATCAGAGGAAATAGCAACTGTGCTAGTAATCTTACCATTCAGAACATCTACCACATGAGATGCCATAGACATCTGTCTGGAGTTTCTGTTTCTGATGCTTGCGCTTCTTAAGTTACCAGCCAGGTCAGCTAAGCCTTTAAGAAATTCTTCATAATTATTGAAACGCTGAGATATTTCTCTTGTCAGGGTCTTGCTGATGAAAGCAATGATTTTATCCTGCTGAGCTGGTTCCAGTTCAGGATGTCTGATGCGTAATGCTTTTTCCAGTTTCATGTCCCAAAGCTCATTCAAGCCACCCATTTTACGTATGGGTGATTCTCCGGCAAGAAGTTCGAATAATGCTGTTCCAAGGAAATAAAGGTCAGCCTGAATGCCTGCATTTTCGCTGCGTTTTACTGGGGTTGAACTGATGAGCTTAAGACGTGGCAGGGTGAAAGAAAGAACAGTAATATGACCGTCCTTGCGTCTCAGAACATTGGAAAGATTGATATTTCTGTTTTCAATGTTATGGTCTGAGGCGCATTGAAGCACAGTAGCGAGGTCTTGTATGATTTTCACAGAGTCTGGCAGAGAAAGAACTTCGTCTTTCATGACGAGATTCAACTCTTTTCCGCTAATAAGTGGTGAAACAACATAGGGACGATCTTCGAATACATCTAGATCAAGAACCTCTGCAATGAGCGGATGGGAAAGGCTTGCGAAGTTCTTTACTTCTTCACTGAATACCTTTACTCTATCTGTGCTCACAGCCATTTCTTCTTTCATGAGCTTCAATACTACTGTTTGACCAGTAGCTGCTTCAATAGCAGTGAATATCTCATACATATGGCTTTCTGAGAAAAGCGATTCTATTTTGTATTTATCGTTTATTAGTTCACCGATCATATTTGCCTCCAGACTCTGTGTATCAGTCTATTCTTCGTTCTTCTACCGGAACGTCATTTATATATATCTGTAATTTACTATTCGGCACAATTGGCACCTTAACTTTAATACTATCTAAGGGTTTGTGTGTGCCAGAGTAAATCTGTTCTCTTCCATCCGGTTTTATGTGAATGAATTTTACTTCTTTTGGCATAAAACCATCTGGCATTACAAAGCTTACTTCTTTTGTGTTGCTGCTAGAAACCGCTGGTGGAGCAGCTACCGGTTGCGCAATTATTTCAGGTATCAGTTCAGCTTTCTTTTCTGCAACTGGGGTTGCAGTGGTTTCCGCTGAGCTTGCATGAATTACGTTGTTCGCTAGTGCCACTGTTGGGGCTGCAGTTGGTGTCACTGCTGGTGGAACTACTGCAGGCTTTTCTGGCTGAGCAGTTGCTGGAGCTGGTAATGGCATACTGTTCACGCTGAATTCAAACTTCTTTACATCTTCAGCAGAAGCAGTGCCAGCATCGCTGCCTGAAGATACCAGGATATTTACGACTTCACCCTTTCTCAAGTAAGAATATGGGGCAGGGGAGGTTGATATAACCTGATATTTTGCTTTGTTGGGGTCGGTCTTAGAGTAGATTCTGCCAACATTTAAGCCCCAGGCCTTAAGCTTGGTTTTCGCTTCGTCAAGGTTGGTGCCTGTAAGGTTTGGAAGTGGCAAAGTTTCAGTCTTTTTACCTAAGCTAATGAGAAGGTCTACGTTTTTGTTAACGCCATATTCTTCTGATGAGAGAGGAGACTGGCCAACAATACGGTCAGGGGATATCTTGTCTGAGAAAACGTAGGCTGAATTTCCAAGAACAAGCTGAGAATTCATCAATGCAACATCGACTTCTCTCAGGCTTTTGCCGACCAGGTCAGGAACGCTGACCTTCTGCATACCCATTGAAATAGTAAGCAATACCTGTTTGCCGGGCTTTACCAAAGTGCCTGGTTCCGGGTATTGGGCTATTACATGACCCTTGGGCTGACGGTCATCATATTTCTGGTCGCGAGTGACTACTTCAATGTCACGTGGCTTTATTCTCATTACTTCACTAGTATGCTTACCTCTGAAGTCTGGAACCAATACGTTTCCACCACTTCTATTGAAGAATTCATTCAGTTTCTGGAAAGCAAATACGCCACCAAAAACAAGAATTGCTGCAAGGACCACCAACAAGATGGTCATTTTCAGCATTACGCCTAAACATGAATCACTGCTTTTTTTCTTGCTCATTTACTTTTCCTGCAAGCTGACCACAAGCTGCCATTATTTCCTGACCACGTGATTTACGCACGGTTACAGGAATACCTGCCTTTTTAAGCACTTTCCTAAATTCTTTTTCATTGGCTTCAGGTGATTGTTCAAACTGTGAGCCTTTGAATTTATTGAATCTAACGATGTTTACGTGAACTAATAAGCCTTCGCAGAAGTTTACCAGATTCATGGCATCGTTATACTGGTCATTTACATTTTTGAGAAGGGTTACTTCAAGGGTTACTCTGCGACTTGTTTTGGTGCAGTATTCACTGATTGCTTCTCTAAGCTTTTCGATTTTGTATCTCTTGTTCATTGGAACAAGCACGTCGCGGGCATGATTGTCTGCAACATGTAGTGAAACAGCAAGATTTACTTCACCTGGTCTGTCTGCAAGTTCTCTTATGCCGTCAACTACACCAGAGGTTGAAATGGTTATTCTTCTTGTGGCTAAGCCAAGACCTGTGCGGTCTGTTAAAACGTCAATAGCTTCAAATAATGCTTTTCTATTGGCAAACGGTTCGCCCATACCCATGAATACTATGTTTGTTGGCTTCTGACCACATTTCTTTACTAGAATCATGGTCTGAAGAATCATTTCTTCTGAGGAAAGATTGCGCTTGAAGCCTTGTTTCCCGGTTCTACAGAATGCGCATCCTACTGCACAGCCTACCTGAGTTGAAAGGCAGAAGGTCATTGAATCATCGCCAGGAATAGCAACTGCTTCAACTAATTCGCCGTCTGCAAGTCTGATGACTGCTTTGCCGGTACCATCTTCTGAATCTACGTCATAGCGTTCTACAGGTGGCAATATCTTGGGAAAAGCTTCTTTTAGCTTCTGACGGTCTGAGTTTGATAGATTTGTCATTTCATCGAAAGAAAAGACAAACTTTTTGAATATCCAATCACGTATCTGGTTGCTTCTAAATGCAGGCATACCAAGTTCTGTGATTGTCTTCTTTAATTCTTCAATACCACATAAAAATAAGCATTTTTCGGTCATTTTATACCCCTTCTAACCTATTTATCGGCAGAAGGGATACAAGTTATTAGTTAAGATTAAACTTATCAAGCATATCACTCATCATCTGAACCAGAGTTAAAAGTTCCTTGGTTACGCTGATATACTGACGTATGTGGGCTAACTGATCATTAACTGCTGTTGCAACGCGCTTAGTGCCTTCTGAGGTCATCTTGGTTGCGCCTGTAATGCTTTCGATGCTGCCTCTGAGTGAGTCAATGTTTTGAGACTGTTCGGTAGAAGCATTACTTATATCCTGAATCATCTTGTTAACATTTGAAACGGAGCTAACGATTTTATCCAGGTTGTTACCAGCCAGATTTGCAATGTTAACGCCTTCGATAACCTTTGTGGCACCACGGTTGATTGTTTCAACTGCTTTACCGGTTTTCTTAAGCATTTCTTTAATCTTTTTGCTGATGTCTTCAGCGGCTTCCCCAGATTCTTCGGCCAACTTCTTTACTTCACCGGCAACAACTGTGAACCCTTGACCGTGTTCACCGGCACGGGCTGCTTCGATTGCGGCGTTCAAGGCAAGCAGGTTTGTCTGGTATGCGATATTGGTAATTGTATTAACAATTTCACCGATCTGCATAGACGCTGAGTTCAGGTTTTCGATAACGTCTTCAAGACCAAGAACTTCGTCTTTGATGGATTCCATTGTATCGATGGTTTCACTAACTGCGTTCTTACCTTCACCGGCTATTGCTGCTGTTTCTGCAGAGTCTGTAGCTGCTTCGTGTGAACGGTCTGCAATTGTCTGAGCTGAAGCTGAAACTTCCTGAATATGTGAAGTGGTGGATTCAAGAGTGTTTGCAATATAGTTAGAACTTCTTGAGATTTCCTGAACGTCTGTGAAAAGCTGTTTTACGTTATCGTCTGAAAAAACAGACATAACTGTCAGTGGTTCCAGCTTTCTGCCTATTTCCTGAGCTATTGAGTGAGATTCCTGGAGAAGGGTTCTTGCTGTTGCCAGGAAACTATCGAATTGGAAAGCACATTCCAACATATCCTGAGAGGTAGATTCACCTTCATTCTGGAAGCTCTTCAAACGGTCTACAACTTCCTTGATTGGGTTAGTTGCATGACCAATGTAGGTCCATAATAATACTAGGGCTATTACTACGAAGAAAATAGAGCTATAGAAGTAGATTCCATAGTAAATTTCAAGACTCTTTAATGCAGCATCGAGCTTTTCAAGGTCATCTGCCTTGCTTTGGATGAAGTCGTCAAGAGCTATTGCTTCACCTGATTTAACTTCTAATATGCTGATTGCATCTGCAATGGCTTTGTCTTTTGCTGCCTGAAGTTCTTCTCTGGTTAAGAGTCTAGGCTTGGCTTCGGTTTCTTCATCGCCTTCTTCTGTTTCTTCGCCGCTTTCAGATTGTTCAGAGGCTTCCTGATTAACTTCGTTTTCGTCGCCTTCGACTATTACGTCTTCGCCTTCTTCAGTTTCAGTTTCTGTATCTGTTTTTGCTTCGGCGGTCTCAGTCTTGGGGCTTTCTTCACCTTCAGAATTTTCATCAGAGCTTTCTTCGGTATTTTCTTCTTCACTTCCCTCAGAATTTCCTTCGGAGCCCTCTTCATCTTTTGGAAGTTCTATCTGGAAAGCTTCTAGCGGCATTGCTTGAATATCTTCAATAACAGGGGTTTCGCGGTAGGTTCTCATAAGATTAGTAATATCCTTGGCACCTAATACAACGCCTCTGGAGGAGAAAACAACCTTGTGTGAGGCAAATATAAAGTGTGTTGCTAAAACTGGAATCAAGATTAAAACCAATGCTAGAAGTATGATTTTTACTTGAAGAGATATTTTTTTCATTTTGAACTTACCGCTTAGATTAGATAGATTGCCACTATTCTATCATAAAATAGCTATTTTCTAAAGTCATCTTTACTCTTATAGAAAGACTTTTCCTTGGCGAAGTATCTTGGGTGGCATTGAAGAGAAATCTGCTACTGTTGAAGGAACTCCGCTTGGCAGAGGACCATCGTCAATAAACCAATCTATCTCGTTCTTAAATTCTTCTGCTATATTATCAGGATTTGTGTCTGATGGAGCACCAGAACGGTTGGCACTGGTTGTTAATAATCTGACAGGAAGAATATCCAGAAGCTTCAATAAATTAGCATGGTTTGGAGCTCTTACACCAACTGTAGGAAATCCGAAGCCAGCCAATTCTCCTTTTTCTGGCTTTGGTAATATTGCTGTCAACGCACCAGGCCAATTTTTCTGAATAACTGTCTTAGCTTCTTCAGAGGCTTTCAAACCAAGTTCTTCTAATTCACTAGTGTGGGTTACAAAAAGAATCAGTGGCTTTCGCGCATCGCGGTTCTTAATACTATAAACTTTTTGAACAGCTTCAGCGGAGTTAAAAGAAACTCCAAAACCATAAAGGGTATCTGTTGGTATAACTGCTACTGAACCATTTTTCATATCTTCACAAAACTGATTCAATAATGTTTTGTTGTCTAATAGTTCGTTTATATTGATTCTTATCATAATACGCCTTATTGATTAAATTGATGTGCTAAGTCTAGCACTTAATCTTATTTAGTCAACCTTTCGAAGCATAATTGATTTTTATTCCTGCTTATCTTTTTCCTTGACTGTTAAGACTACACGGAAGCCCAAATAGGGTGAAGAAAGGTCTCCTTGCTCTTGATTACGGTAAGCGCACCTGATTTCACTTGTTCTCCAGGAATGAAAGGAGCCTCCACGACAAACAAATTTTCTGAATTCATAATGAATATATTTATGTGGTTTGTAAACAGGATCTATTGCAAATAACGAGGGATAATCACCATATTCATCACTACACCATTCTTCAACATTACCAAGCATATCATAGATTCCCCAGTTATTCGGTTCCTTCAGACCGGTAATCCATGGAGTATCACCTTTACAATCACAGACTGCAATTCTTTTTTGAGCATCAGTAATTTCATTGCTTTTAAAATTTCTATAAGTTCTATAATCAAGTGCTGCCATTGCAAAAGCTTTGCTATGCTTCTGAAGAAATTCGTTGCCGTAGATTAAATCGTTAACATCATCTGAAAAATTTCTATATATATTTTTACCGTTGAACAGGGTTGCTGTGGAACCAGCACGGCAGGCATATTCCCACTGGGCTTCGGTTGGAAGAGTGAATTCATAACCCTCTGGGCGTGTATTTTCTGTTTCCTTGTTGAGCTTGAGAATGAATTCATCTATCACATACCTGTTAAACCCAGTAATCGGAACATATTCGTTAATATTTTTATGTGGGTAATGCATTACACTTTCGAATAAAAGCTTTGTTACCGGGTATTTCCCTATGTAGAAATCCTTTGAAATCACAACTCTGTGCTGATTTTCATTTTTGTCCCGGCCGTTTTCATATAGGGGACTGCCCATCACAAAGGTTCCTTTATGGCATTTTACAAGCTCTATTCCAACACCCTTTACGTAAATTACCAGATTTTCATTTTTGGCGGCTTTGGCAGGCTTTGAACAGCGGTCTAACAGTAATCGCATATCATCTGTATCACTGATTTCGGTAGCCATTTTCGCATACTTAGCGGCCTGTTCCAGGTCTCTTTCTATGCCATGTCCTTCTTTATACCAGCAGCTTAAAGCTATTAGCGCATCAATATTCTTGCTCTCTGCTGCTATCTTGTAATGTTCCAAGGCCTTCTCGTAATTACATTCAACACCTAATCCGATTCTGTAGAGTCTTCCCAGAACATAGTGGGCTTTGTCATTATTTTGTTTAGCTGCTGCTTCAAGATATTTTACTGCAACAGTATAATTGTAAGGGTTTGGCATAAAGGTAACAAGCTCACAATAATTTTCTTTAAAACCAGCACCTTCAATGGCATGAAGCTGATACTTCCAGTCGCTTACGCTTCTTGAGGTTTGCCCTAGATTATTTTCAAGCAGTTCTTTTACAAATGTTTTTGCCAGCAAATTACCTTTCATAGATAAGGTATGATAATAGTTATAGGCTTCATTGTAGAATTCTGGAAGCATACGGATTGATTCTATATATATAATGCCAAGATAGCATTGGGCTCTGGCATTATTTTGATCGGCTGCTTCTTTAAGGGTTTCTACTGCATAGGCTTTGATTTTATCTTCTCTGGAGCCATCATAACATAACCAGGCGTATTCCGCCTTGGCATCCAAATGGCCTTTGTCCGCTGCAAGCTTATAATAATCTATAGCAAGCTTATATGACTGTGGAACGCCACATCCAGATTCGTAGCATCGTGCCAGATTGTAGTAACCGTCAACCTCTCCTCTTTTTGCAGCTTCTTTATATTCCTCCACTTTTTTTCTAGAACTTGCATCAATAGAGTAATATCTTTCCTCATTATATGAGGTGGGTTTTGAATTGTTAGCTTCTTTAGATTTTGGGGACTCGTCGGGTTCTAAGCCATTAAGAAAATTGTTAAGGTTTGTGAAAATACCCATGATTGCTGTCCTTAATCTGATATTAGTTTTTCTTTAATAATTCTAAGACAAAATAGCGTTCATTGCCTGCAAAGTCGTTGCCTTCTTTTATGATGTTCCAGCATGGTGATAAAAGCTTTTCTATTGCCTTGCGCTGACCGTGACCATGTTCAAAAATAAATAGCCCATTTGGCCTCAATACTGTTTCGGCTTGCTTTAATAATTTATCAATGAGTATTAATCCGCCAGGCCCGCCATCTAAGGCAAGATGGGGTTCATGATTCACTACCTCCGGCATAAGTGTTTTTACTTCTTCGCTATCAATATACGGTGGGTTAGAGATAATCACATCCAGCGAATCTGGGGAAAAAGCCTCCAGCAAATCTGATTTTACCAGCTTTGTTCTTCCAGCCAGCTCTGGGTATCGTTCAAGATTACTTTTGGCAATTCTTAATGCGTCATCTGAAATATCTACAAGGCTTCCTGAAGCATCTGGGAAATAGGTTGCCATGGCAATTCCAAGAATGCCAGTCCCTGTGCCTATGTCGGCAAATTCAAAATTGTGGGGTAGGGTGCTTCGCTTGATTGCATCGACAGCAGCGAGAAAAACCTCTTCTGTTTCGGGTCTTGGAATAAGTACACCAGGAGCCACGTTTACATCAAAATCCAGAAAAGACCATTCACCCAGAATATATTGCAGAGGTTCATTGTTGCAGCGTCTGTTAAGCATTGAAGATAACTCTTCGCAGACTTTTTGGCTTACTTTGTCGCGCCAGTAAACAGGTAACTTGGTATAAGAAACTGATAATAACTTGGAAAGCATAAGACTTGCATTATGCTTAGCGTCTTCTATTCTGGAGCTTTCAAGTATCGCAACGGCTTCGTTGATTACATCCTTAACTGTTTTTGAGCCGTTGTTACTCGATATATTACATGACATTTTCTTCATCAGCCAGCTTGCGCAGATTATCTGCTTCTATGAGGGCATTGATAATTTCATCAAGATTGCCTTCAATAACTTCATCAAGCTTATAAAGAGTCAGGTTTATACGATGGTCTGTCAGTCTTTGCTGCGGGAAATTATAGGTTCTGATTCTTTCGGAACGGTCGCCACTACCGACTTGGTTACGACGATTTTCGGCTCTGGCACTATCTTTTTCTTCTTTGACCCTGTCAAAAAGTCTAGCTCTCAAAATGCGTAGAGCCTTTTCTTTGTTTTTGTGCTGACTTTTTTCGTCCTGACAGGTTACAACAAGGCCTGTAGGCAAATGAGTAACTCTTATGGCTGTTTCAACTTTATTAACGTATTGTCCACCAGCTCCAGAAGCTCTGTAAACATCTATTCTTATATCTTTGTCATCAATGTTTACGTCTATTTCTTCTGCTTCAGGAAGAACCGCTACTGTTGCGGCTGAAGTATGTATGCGGCCGCCGGCTTCTGTTTCTGGAACTCTCTGAACGCGGTGAACACCGCTTTCAAACTTTAATTTACCAAATACGCCAGTTCCCTGAATGGAAAAAACAACTTCCTTTATTCCGCCAAGACCGGTGTCGTTCATGCTCATTAATTCGCATTTCCAGCCCTGACGTTCTGCATATCTGGTATACATGCGGTAAAGGTCTGCGGCAAAGAGGGCAGCCTCTTCACCGCCAGTACCTGCACGAATTTCAAATATAGTGTTTTTCTGATCATCCTCATCTTTTGGGATGAGGAGATATTTGAGCTCACCTTCAGCTTTTGCAATCTGAGGTTGAAGTTCTTCAACCTCCTGCTCGGCAAGCTCTTTTAACTCAGAATCTGTTTCGGTTTCAACCATAGCCTTAGCGTCTTCCAGTTTTTTGAGCATAATAGAATAATTGTCATAAGCAACAATTATCGGCTCCATTTCTGCACGTTTTTTGCAGAGACGCTGAAATTCAGCCTGGTTAGCTATTACATCAGGGTTTGTTAGCTTATCTGTGAGCTCCCTGAAGTTATCCTTAACAGATTCGAGCTTTTCTAACACTTTATTACAGCTTTTCGATCATGGTTTCAACGAGTTTTACGAAGTAAACCTGAGCCTTGTCAGCAGCTTCTACTACTTCTGCGTGAGTAGCCTTAGTTTCGCTGTCGCCAGTAGCGATATTAGTGATTAAGCTGATACCAAGAACACGCTTAACACCGCAATGAGCAGCTACGATTACTTCTGGAACTGTTGACATACCAACAGCGTCGGCACCGAGAGTTCTGAAAGCTCTGAGTTCTGCAGCAGTTTCATAGCTTGGACCAGTTAC
>JAZUDR010000045.1:0-3118 GCA_045639725.1 Candidatus Avigastranaerophilus sp.
GTCTTCCTAAGACCGCTTGGCCTCCGACTTCAGTTCACTGCGGTAATACCTCTGAAGTTCCTGTCAGACTTGCTGAAATGGGCGTTGAACCTTATCTGACAGCCAACGTTCTTCTCGGAATGATTTCCCAGAGACTAGTCAGAGTTAACTGCCCACATTGCACTAAGGAAGAAGAAATTCCAGATGAATTAAGAGCCAAATTAGGCATAGACTTCCAAACCTACAAGGGTGAAGGCTGTGGCGCCTGTGCAGGTATTGGTTACAGGGGCAGAAGCTGCGTAGAAGAAGTAACTATTGTTAATGCTGACATACGTAAAGCTATCGTAGCAAGAGCAACCAGCCAGGCACTTGAAGAAGTCGCCATTAAGTCTGGCACTGTAGTTCTGAAGCAGGCAGGCATCAATAAGCTTAAAAACCGTGTAACAAGTGCAACAGAGCTTGCCCGTGTTCTTTAATTGAAGGAGTTATTAAATGGCATTATTTAAGTATCAGGCTAAGGACCCTGAAGGCAAAATAATTACCGATAATATAGAAGCTCAGGATCAGGCTGCAGCAGTAAATGCACTTACCACTAAAGGTTACCTGATTACTTCTATAGTTCAGGCACAGGAAGAACAAGATAATCTCGAAGCAGATATTAACCCATTCAGCAAAAGAATTTCAGGCGAAACCCTCTCTACTTTCATGATTCAGCTTTCCATCATGATAAAATGTGGTGTTAATCTAGCAGAAGCATTGCAGTCACTTGAACATGGCGAAGACAATCCGAGATTCAAGGAATGTCTTGGGGATGTAAGAAACAGGGTTTATAACGGTGCCTCTTTCTCTGAAGCCTTGAGCTATCATCTTGATATATTCGACAAGTTCACTGTTGCTATGATAAGAGTCGGCGAAACAGGCGGTGTTCTGGAAAAGGTTCTCGTCAAGCTTGCAGCTAGCAGCAAACGCCGTCAGGCATTAAAAGGCCAGATTCTTGGCGCCTTAGCTTATCCAAGTGTCTTAATTTTTGTAGCAACAGTTGTATTAATAGTATTGATGGGCTTTGCAGTTCCAAGATTTGCAGATTTGTTTGCAAAAGCAGGAATGGAACTTCCTTGGGCAACAAAAGTCTTAATTGACGTTAGCAGCTTCATGTCTAACAACATCTGGACAGTTATTATCTGCTTAGTTCTTGCAGTCATCGCTTTAATATATTATGCGGCAACAGAAAGCGGCAGAAATAATATCTGTGAATTCTCATTACAGGTTCCTGTCATACAGAATGTTACCAAACGTTATTATGTAGTTCAGATATCAGAATCCATGGGTCTTTTGCTTCAGGCTGGTGTTCCATTAAGAGAACTACTTATAGCTATTGAAAACACAATGACACTGCCTACCCCAAGGGCTACTGTAGTTAAGATGAGAGACTTCATAGATCAGGGCAGTAACCTTAAAGCTGCTCTTGAAAATGACCCCATATTCCCGCCAATGGCCCAGAAGCTTATTGAAACGGGTGAAACTACAGGCACCATGGACCAGATGTTTGCCGAAATAGCAGCTTATTATGATGAACAGTTGAATGCAGCCATCAAAGCAGCACTTAGCGTTCTTGAACCTTGTCTCATCGCAGGCATGGCTGTTCTAGTCGGTTTCATCATGATTGCAGTATTCATACCACTGTTCAAGATGAGCTTCATAAAACCGAAGTAATATAATTATGAACAATAAAAAAGCTTTTACATTAATGGAACTCCTGCTTGTGGTAGCCGTTCTTGCCATCATTTCAATAGTAGCTGCCCCTTACTATAGGGAAGCCGTTGTTACCATGCATGATGGCACAGCAGAAAGCATAGTAAAAAATCTCGTATCTAATGCTAAAAGTATGGCTATTGCAGGTCGCATCAGTGAATCTAAAATTCAGTTCAAGACAGACGGTTCAATAATCATAGGCAGCAATACCTATACATTACCAGCGCGCTATACTTTCAAAGAAGCTAAAAGCTTTAGTTTCAATATAAAAGGTGAATGTGAACCTTCCGGAAACAGCGTAAGAATTGACTGCCCCAGTGGGCAAACAATAGAAATCAATGTCAAATAAGAATATGAAAAAAAATAAAAACACCAAGGGTTTGACTCTTATGGAACTTCTGGTAGCAATACCAATGCTGGCCTTTGTATTCCTTTCCATGGCTTATATGCTGGCTTCCTCCGGTGACTTTACAGGCGTAGAAATAGCCAAGTTCAAAACCCAGACAGCAGCCAATAATATTTTGATGCTAGTAAAATCCAAAGGCTTCTCAAAGCTGGATGAAACCTTAACAAGCCTGGGTGATTCATTAACATTAACTACCACAGGCACAGAAGAAACCGGCTTAATAACAAAAACCTCTACCTTGATTCCAACAAACTCTGTTATTCACCCGGACGGAATAACAAAATTATCTGTGAACATAGTAGAAAAAACTGCTGATGCCACAGAAACCAATCTGTCGGCTACAAATAAAATCTGTGTAATCACCGTGACAGCACCTGATTTCTATGATATTTCCACTGTTGTCAAAACAGTATCATTCTGAGGTAGGCCAAGATGAATAAAAAAGCTTTCACATTGATGGAATTGTTATTGGTTGTGGCCATAGTCGCTATTTTTGCAGTCAGTTCCATACCGTTTCTTATGAATTCCTTTGGCGGCTTCAGCCAGATTACAAATCAGGAAGCTATTATCAACAGACTGCAGGAAGTGAGCACAGTCATCATAAGGCGCGTGACCTTCGACAATCATTCCACAAATGATCTTCAGACTATTATTGATGAAATGCAGACAAATAACGGCATTACCGTAACTCTGAAAAAAGTGGAGCATCTTAAGGATAAAACAGGCAACAGTCTTGGAATAGCAGCAATAACACTTGCTGCTACCAAAGGGACAGATACTCATGAAGTCAGGTTCTTAATATCTCCAGATACCGCTGAATAGTTTTCGAAATCGTTAAAACAAAAAAGTGTAAAAATATTTTGACTTGACTTTAAATTACAAAATTGATATATATTACCCCCGTGCTTAGGCACAATTGATTTAAACTTTTATGAAGGGATGTTTTAATATGAATAAAAAAGGTTTTACTTTGATGGAACT
>JAZUDR010000046.1:0-2734 GCA_045639725.1 Candidatus Avigastranaerophilus sp.
ATGCTTTCTAAGGTATGCAAGGACCATATTCTTAGAATTTTTGAAAATACGGGTAGATTCGTGCATATTTCTCTACCGGAGCACTATCTTATACTTGAAGTCGGAGAGCACTGTCTGCTTTCTCCAAAAGTGCTTGAAAGCACAATAGACGAGGAAATAGTTTTCTCATATCATTCATTTGACGAAAACGTGGCTACAGTCAATGAAGATGGTGAGGTAACTGTTGTCGGCAAGGGAATTGCACAGATTACAGTTATGACACAAACTGGAGATTATGATATATGCTTTGTGAATTCTTCAGGCAGTGATATATTTAATATGTGTAGGCAAAGTATTGCAGGTTTAAAAAGTATTGAAGTTGATACAAAGGATAAGGTGAAAGAATAATATGTTTTTGTCTCAGATTTCTTTAGTTGCTTGTGTGGCTTTGGCTTTGCTTCTCAATACATCATCAGTGCACAGAATTAATGCACAGAATCAGGTTAAGCCTGATGATTTTGTTTATTTGACTGATTATGTGGATGATGCTGTTTTAGATATACGTTATTTTTCAAGTTACAATTTTGTTGGTGAAAAAATAGATGGTTATCAGGCTCCAAAACCAATGCTTACTAAGCCGGCAGCTGAAGCTCTGGCAAAAGCAGCCAAAGAGCTTCGTGCACAGGGTTATAGAATTATTGTGTATGATACCTACAGACCAACAAAGGCTGTAAGACACTTTATCAGGTTCTGCGAAAAAGATGAAAATCCAGGAATGAAGGCCGAATTTTTCCCAAGATACGAAAAGAATCAGCTGATTCCGATGGGGTTCATTTCTAAGAAGTCAGGGCACTCAAGAGGCAGCACCATTGATTTGGGCTTAGTTACCATGAACAGTGAACTTGTGGATATGGGCGGTGCATTTGATTATTTTGACGATGTTTCTTATACAAATTATCCAAATCTCACCGAAGCTCAGAAAAAGAACCGTGCAATTCTAAGAAATACTATGCTTAGTGCTGGTTTCAGAGGTACAAAAGAAGAATGGTGGCACTTCACCCTCAAGGGCGAACCATACCCCTACAAATATTTCGATTTTGATGTAGAATGAAAGGGAGTATGCAAAATAACAATTCTCTTATTGGTAAAATAAAATACTGTTTCCTTTCTCCTTGGATAAATATTGTTAACTATAGGGGGAGGTCAAGAATAGAAGAAATTCTTGGATTTTTGTTGCTGATGCCATTTCATAATTTCAAACCAATTATGATTATTCTATCAATTGCATTTATATCGTTTGTTGTCAGACGTTTTCATGATCATAATTTGGCTGGAAGGCAATTTTTGATATTAGCAATACTATTATACTTTCCAATAATTAATTATTTTTCTATTTTTTTGCTGCTTTATATTGTGTTGATTAATGACAAGCCAACATCTAATAAATATGGCGAACCTTTTGTTATTTTGTGACAATGTTATCTTTAAAAAAATGAGGTTGATATGAAGAAGATTTTGTTAATGGTGGCTTTGGCTTAGAGGACTGTTTTAGGGGCTCTCAGCTTTTGCTCGAGAGCCTGGTGTTAGATGCTGTCTGGTCTCTCGGCTAATAGCCAATAGCTAGCAGCTAAAAGCCGAGATGAAACATACTTTTTTACTTTCCAACTACAATATTCTTTGGCTTGTTCCCCAAGAGCACGGCAGTGATGTCTTCGGCGCACATTACTGACATTCTGGTGCGGGTTTCTGTGTTACCGCTGGAAATGTGCGGTGCAACAATTATGTTGTCTAATTCCAATAATGGATTATCGGCTGGTGTTGGTTCTGTGCAGAATACATCAAGGGCTGCGCCTGCAATCTGATGATTTTTCAGTGCATTGTAAAGAGCATTTTCTTCAATGACAGGACCGCGTGCATTGCTGATGAGGTATGCTGATTTTTTCATAAGAGCAAGCTTTTCTGCATTAATAAGACCACGGGTCTGGTCATTCAGCGGAACATGAAGGCTTACAAAATCAGATTGCTTGAGGAGTGTGTCTAAATCAACACGCTGTGCACCACATTCCTTTTCAAAATCTGGTTTGGCTGAACGGCTGAAATATAATATTTTCATATCAAAGCCTTTGCCGCGTTTTGCCATTGCCTGGCCAATACGACCGGCGCCGA
Source organism: Candidatus Avigastranaerophilus sp. (assembly GCA_045639725.1). GTDB lineage: Bacteria > Muiribacteriota > Ozemobacteria > Ozemobacterales > Ozemobacteraceae > RUG334. Next base: position 2,146 of record JAZUDR010000046.1, read on the forward strand.
TGATACCAAGAGTTGTACCGCGTAAAGTGCCGCCAAGCATCATGCTTGGGTGCCATGCTACCTTCCAGTTACCGGCTCTTACGTATTTGTCAGCTTCCACAACGCGTCTTGTGATGGCAAGCATCTGAGCAAAAGAGAAATCTGCAGAAGCGTCTGTTAAGACATCTGGAGTGTTAGTGACGTATATACCGCGTGCTTTAGCTGCTTTAAGATCAATATTGTCAAAACCTACTGCCAATTGGGAAATAACCTTGAGTTTCGGTGCAGAATTAATGATTTCAGCATCGATTTTATCTGAAAGCATAGTTAGAACAGCGTCTGCGTCCTTGATGCGTTCCTTGATTATTTCCTTAGAGGGTGGGGCATATTCGGTCCATACATCAACATCAAAATTCTTTTTCAATATTTCAATGCCTTCCGGCAATATTTCTCTTGTTACAAATACCTTCATCTTTTGCATACTCCCTATAATCATAATTGTTTGTTTAGTGGTAGTTTCTGCTTTACCTAACCGACTCTCTGCTTATTCGAATTGATAATTGAAAATTGATAATTGATAATTATTTCTTTCTCTTACTGCTTCGAAGCA
>JAZUDR010000047.1:0-3241 GCA_045639725.1 Candidatus Avigastranaerophilus sp.
ACCAGTAGTTTCCAAGAAGAATCTGACAGTTAGCCTTGTTATGGATTCTAAAACAGAAGATGGAAGCAGAATGAATTATTCTGCAGATAAAACATATAATGAAATTAAGCCTTTGGAAAAAGAGGGGCAGGTTGTAAAACCGGGTATTTTATCTGTTAATCCAGGCAGAACGTATGCTTTTAAGCCTCAGGTAAAGGCTCCGGAACTTGTAGATATCGGTGAAAAGGCTAATGAAACTTCTATTATCCAGAGCATTAAATTTGAAAGCAAACCAACAGCTCATAATAAATTTGCTGAATTAGAGGCTCAGGAATTGTATCTGTTGGATTGTTTCAAAGGTTTCGGACCACAAAAGAACATTTTTGCTGCTTTGAAGGTAAAAATGACCTTTAAGAAGGCTGATAAAAAGGATTCTGAAATTGGTTACGAAATACCAAGCATCTTCAATCATTTTTATCTGTCTTTGAATGATTGCAATTTAACTGCTCCATCTAAGCTTACATGGCTATCTGAAAAGCCTTTGACTACTGAACCTGGTAAGGTAAGCGTTGAAGTTGGCGAAAAGAAGTTCGCTGAAGGATTTCTGATTTTTGATATGCCATTTAGCAGTAGCTATGATGCTTATAATCAGTTATCTCTGCATGTTTTCGATGAAAACAACGGCCATATAGAATTACCAATCATCGGTCGTCTAAGTAAAAAGTATGAGGAAGTTAAAAAACTTCCCAAGAGCGAACCACAGAAGCTTACAGATGCTTTTTCCCTTAAAGTGAAGGGACTTGAAGACAAATACGAGCTTGGCGGAACTTATATCTCTGATAGTGATGGTATGCTTTTCAGAGTTATTGATGCCGACTTTGAAAGCAAGGTTTCTGCTTTGCTGGACATAAACCCGAAGGAACGCTTCTATTATGCTTTGGAAACTGATAATGGCCTGCTGATGAACAAAATGAATAATATTGTTTATTCTATGCCTTCAGGCTTTTATTCTAAGCTGAAGTTTGCTCCAGGTGCTTCAACTGCTGTAAGAATGCCATTTGTTATTGGCAGGGAACTGGCAAGCGCATCGAGTTTCCTGTGGGGTGACGTTGCCAGAGGCGATATAAAATGTAAGGTTACAGAAGGTCAGCCTTGGTCAGGCAAGAAGCTTGGTCAGAAATTCAGTCACGAATATTTTGATGTAATAATCAATGATTTTGGTCGTTATGACGGCAATAGAGCAGTAGTAGACTTTACTCTTGTTGATAAACCGGATTCATTGGGCACAGGTGGCGTTGATACTTTGTTCTCTATGAACTGTAAAGCTGCTATGCCTGATAATATTGGTGAATCAGGTAATCACGGAACAATAATTAAGACCCTTACCCGTCGTGGTCTTGGTAATTTTAGTTCTTCTGAATTCAGTGTTCCTGGTGTGATAGTACCTGATATGAATGAAACAGGAAGATACGTTTATGGGGTCAACGACCAGTGGGGCGCTTTTGATGGTCAGACCAGACGTGGAATTGTTGTCTTCACTCTTACTCCGGGTTACGAAGATTCTGAAGAATGGGAGCTTATAAGTGATCATATTCCTGGTCTGAAATTGCCGCTAACTAAGGATGAATTTTCAAACAAAGCTTTGCTTGCTAAAGATATATATGTCGAACATGATGACGAAAAAGAAAAAGCTATTGATGAAGCGGTAGACAAGGCTATTTTAAGATATGCAGCTACCCATAAAGATATTGACAAGACTCCTAAGATTGGTTTGAATGCTGATGATAAGCCAATCACAACTGTGGCTGTTCCTGCGTTGACTGTTTATGGCACAGAAAAACTTACTGCTGTAAGAAGCGAAAAAGACATGATTGAATTGTTTAAGAATCTTAAGGTCTTTTTCTCTGATTATGAGTCTGTTGGTTATTCTTCCGAAGCTGTTATAACCCAGGGCTGGGGCACGGAAAGGGAACTGGTTCTTATAGCTGAGAATATACTTACAAAGCTTGGCTATACTCCGGTAAAGAGAACGGTTCGCCTCAGTGAAAAGGGTGTAGAGACTTTGAAGTCTCGTTCAATGAACAATAACTTTGGCGATGTTAAACCAATAGCTCTCGAAATTAAAAAGAATGGCAAACCGGAATTGTTTGTTCCTGCTTTTGGTAAGTATCTGAGCGAACTTAAAGGGCTCTGTTTCTTCAATGGTCATGATTGTTATGATACTAGCAGAAGGCAGATTGAATTGACCGTAAGTGTATACGGTAAGCTTATTGGTGAAGCCGGCATGGGCGCTCAGCAGGCTTTAGCAGCCAATATTTTCGGTGCTCTTGGTGGTTCTGACGATACTACTACGGAAGGCGGCCTGAAAGAACACACTACCATGTTCCGTCGTAGCCTTAATATTGCAGACCTGTCTACAGACATGTTCGATGTTGCTTTCTCTTCTGTGGGAAAAAGCAAAGATGGTAATGGCGATTTAGTCTGTGCTTCTGTTGATACCGCTGCTGGTCTGCTTATAGACAAAAGCCTCTGGATAGATACTTCCTGCTATGAATTGGAATCTGTAACTGTCAGTCTGGGCGATATCAAGACTACACGATTGATAGCTTCAGATACAAAGCTGACAAATCTACACTTCACCATTGGTTATAATATTCCTGAAATGACTGCCGAAGCTGTGACTGCTTATGAAGCTGCTGTTAAGGCAAGAGCAGAAGGCATCAAGGATGCTTCCAATTATGCGAATGTAAAATGGCAGGGTCATGCGGCTATTGCACGATTTGCTTACGCATACAACAAGGCTTGTAAAGATGTTGCCGAAAAGCTTGGTCTGACAATGGCCAGAGTAGATGCGGAAACTGCTCTCGCTGTTGCTGCAATCACCGAAAGTGATGGCAAAAATGCAACCATTGGCATAGATTTGATGAATATTAGCAGTAGAAACATCGGTGAAGGTGATAGCGAAAAGCAGAGAGCCTATAATACAATTACAGGCCTTCTTGCTTCACAGCTTGAAGCATCTGCTCTGCCAGGCGGCAAGGGTCAGGGCTTTATGCATGTTTGGGGAACAATGCCCGAGGATGCAAATCTTATGTTTGTCGATGATTCTATGCGCGAACAGGCTAGTCAGTATCTCGCTGAAAATGGCTTCCCGAAGCTGCTTACAGACAGAATGGCAAATACAGACCTGAATCTTTCATTTGTTGTTCCAGCCAGCCCTGGTCTGAGAAACGGTAAAATAAGCTGGGCATGGCTTGAATAC
>JAZUDR010000048.1:0-24349 GCA_045639725.1 Candidatus Avigastranaerophilus sp.
GAAGGGTTGTGTTGGTTTGAAGGTGTGTTTGGGTGTCGGACGGATGACGGAAGTTAAGGACAATGGATAATATATTAAGGTATTGGGTATTGTAAACTAGGGAATTTTAAGTATTGCAAACTAGGGAATTTTAAATATTGCAAATCAGGGAAAATTTTGTTAGATTACTTTGTGAAAGCTATATTGGTTGGTGGGAGAAGATAGCATGGAGTATTATGCACGTTATGTTGAAAAGAATATAAAAAATGCACTTGAAACTTCCGGGGCCGTTGTTGTTACTGGACCTAAATTCTGTGGAAAGACAACAACCTCAAAGCTATTTGCTTCGAGTTCGTTTTTCTTAGATACAAAAGCTAAAATTATGCTTGGCGAAGCAAATCCATCAGATATCCTAATCGGCGAATCACCAAGATTGATTGATGAATGGCAAAATATACCAGATCTTTGGAATGAAGCTAGAGTAGCCATAGATGCCAGCGATAAAAAATTTGGATTGTTCATTTTTACGGGAAGTTCCACACCCGCTGATAAAAAAGAAATATATCATTCAGGAGCTGGACGTATTGTTTCGGTTATGATGAGGCCATTGTCACTTTATGAATCGCGCGAATCTACTGGGGCGGTTTCACTAAAAGCATTGTTTGATGGACAAAAGAAGGTGTTTTACGCCAATGAAGGAAATAATCTGATAGATATTGCGTTCTATATTTGCCGGGGAGGTTGGCCTCTTTCTGTTTTGGCAGGCAGAGAAAAGGCACTAAGGGTAACAAAAAATTATGTTTCCACACTGTTTGAATTCGAAAACAGCAAGAACGCAAAGTTCAGAAACAAGAAAAAATCTACATTTATTACAATGTTAAAAAGTTATGCGAGAAACATCTCTTCGGAAGTTAGACGAAAAATTCTGATAGATGATATTTCTTCTCATGAGGACAGAGGTATTGATCCAGATACATTTGATTCTTATAAAGAGGCTCTGGAAGACCTTTATATAATAAAGGATATTGATGCATGGAATCCAAATTTCAGAAGTAAAACCAGCGTAATCACCACTCCGACGCGGCATTTTGTGGATACTTCGATTGCAGCCAATGTTTTGAATATTTCTCCAGGCGATTTTATCAATGATCCTGAAACTTTTAGTTTATTTTTTGAAGATTTTGCAGTAAAGGAACTCTCTGTTTATACTGATTTTCTTGGTGGTGAGGTCCGTCATTACCGTGATTCAAACGGTTTAGAATGTGATGCTGTTATTCATCTGGAAGATGGAAGATATGGAATCATAGAAATAAAACTTGGCGGTGAAAGTTTGATTAATTACGGTCGAAGTCGTCTTAATCTTCTTGAAAATAGACTTATTAATGAGGGAAATCACGCCCCTGCATTTAAAATGATTCTTACAGCAACAGGTCCTGCATATACCACAGAAGATGGTGTTCATATCGTTCCCGTAAACACCCTAAAAGATTAACAACCTGTTATGATTAGCATATTTGCTTGTTTTAATTCTTTAGTATTAAAATGTTGATAAGCTGAATCAGCCAAAACATCCACTGCTATAGAATCTGTCTGGCTTCTAGCTTCAAGCTTTCCTGTTTCTGTTTGGCTTTCTAAAAAAGTTGCATTTTTTTTTTTTTTTTTTCTGTATACTACGTTTATATCAATGTTCTGAGAGGAACGTTGTGTACATAGTTCAGGGGTTTGTAACAAATGAGAGTGTTAGGAATATTCTGAACAAATTTAATGAATAGGTTTCTTTTGGGGCTAGTATATCTGCTGAGTGTTGTGAAAAACCAAGCTTATATAGAAATTACCGGAAGAACCAGAAAGAGGGAGTTTGTATGAAGTTTTTATCTAGACAATGTTGTCTTTCTCTGGCTTTGTTGGCCTCTATGAGCCTTGTTGGCTGCGGTGGCGGTGGTGGAAGCAGCGACATTCCTCCTGGACCAACTCCAACACCAAGTTCCGTAACAACAACTGCAGCTAAGGCTGTTGTTTCACCAATCGTCAAGAATGCTGACGCAATTTTGAGTGGTGTTCCAACAAATGCTTCTGTTAGATTTTCTGTCGATGAAGATGAAAATTATTTCAATGTTTCTGAAGCAAATAGCATTATAAAGAATTTATTTGATGTTGATTCCTTTGTTCGTATGGCAACATCATTAGATGGCATGGTTAGAGACGATAGAATTCTCTTTGGCGGTGAATATCCAGGAGGGGCTGGAAAATCGGTATATAACTTTGTTGCCAGCCTTAGTGGTGATGTGTATGAAAGAACAACATACGAATATGATTATAAAACAGACCAAAATATACCTATAGCTGTTTACAAAATAAAAGGTTGTTCTGGTTCTGTTGACAGCAGTGGTATATTGCGTTCTCTTAATGTTAATAAGGGAGCAAAATTTGAAATCAAAAATGAAAAATGGTATTTCAATTATAGTTACGATGGGACTGGTAAATCTACTAAAGAATCTGTTCTGAACGTTTCTGGCTCTTTCAAGGAAGCTTTTGGTTGTAAGGGTGAAATTTCTACTACTAATAACGACAACCCAAGTGAAGTCACAATAGTTTATAATTTCTCACAAGGTTTTGGTTTAACTGTTGATAAATATACTTATGAAGAAATAGAAAAAGGTTCTAAGGTAACAGGTAAATTGAATGTGGATTTGTCTGGTATTACTGGAACTGTAACAAGAAATGCTAACTTGTATGATGGTCGTTATTTAGAATTCGTTTCATCTACAGAAAACCTGACTGTTAAGCAACCTATAAGCGTAGCTTTAACTAATATTGAAGCTACTGATGGCAATAGCAATGCAAATATTAAGAGCATTAAGGTTATTGCAAACAAAGTTACTAAGGCTGCTCGTTTTGGTGATTCTCTCTTTGCTGACGTAGAAGCTCATATTGATGTAGAAGCTAATAATAAAGATCAGTCTATAAAGATTGGCTCAAACGTATTGGGTTTCACAATTGCAAAAATTGATGTTACAGGCATGAAGTGTCAGAAAGAAATGGAAGATGCTGAAATGCTGGCTAATGCTAAGGCAAAATTAGACGCTAAGGAAGAAACAAACAAGATTACTATTACTGCAGAGTATGACTATGCTAAGAAAACCGCTACTGCAAAGCTTATTAACAATGGTGATACAACAGTAACAGACGGTATAATGGTATTCAACTTCAAGACCGCTGATATTACCGCAACTAAGGCTGATGTTCTGAACAATTGTGACGGTGCTTTGTTAGATGTAACTGCTGTTGAAAAAGACGGTGCTATTTCTAAGAGAAGCTACAAGGTTGTTGATGGCAAGCTTGAACTTTTGAAGAAAAATGACAGAATTGAAGTAACTATTCCTAAGGATTTACCACAGAGTGGCAGTGATATTGCAAAGGCTGCTGAAAATGCAAAGACTTCGGCCACTGCTAAGGATGACACTACAGCAATCTTTAAGGTAGGTAAGAAGTCTGATGGTTCTACTGTAGCTACCTTCGACAAACTTGCTTCTGGCAATAACAAAGATGTAAAGATTAATGTTGCTGCCAAGGACAAAGTAATTATATCTGTTGGTTTCTATGGCTCTGAATTCACTATCGTATTTGCTTTTGATACAGCAAAGAATATTATCAAGGGTAGTGTTTTCAAGGGTAAGGTTGAAAATGCAAAACTGGAAGATAAGAATCCTGTTGCAACGTTTGCTAGCACCGATGGTAAGACTGTAACTCTCTTTGGAGATGATTCATCCTCTACCACATTCAATGCTGCTAACTAAGACTAACTAACTCAAGACTCCCCGATAGTATCTCTGTCGGGGAGTTTCTTTCTTAAAAATTCTATGTTGAAAAAAATTCTGGTAATAACACTATTAATGATTCCGGCTGCTGCTCAGGCATTTGATATTTATGATTATTTGAGTATGCCTGACAAACCATTGTCGATTGCCAGGCCAGACTGGGTAAACGAAGAATCGCATCTGAGACTGGGTTATGAGGTTAATGAAATTTATAGAGAAAAGCGTGATGGGGTTAAGTTTGTTGATTATCATGGTTATAGCATGGGCGGAGAACTACAGGTAAATCCTGTGGAACATTTTGCTTTTGGCTTAAACAAGCGTTTTAATGGGCATCAGGAATGGTTGAATAAAGACAAGGATAATCTGCACCCGTTTAATCTTCATTCCGATAACAGAGTAAACGGAGCTTTCATAAAGCTTGGCAATGAGCATTTTAGGTTTATGTATGGCCATTCTGAATCAGACGAACGTTTTAAAGGTCACTACGATTTGCATGAGGATATTATTGCTGCTTTGGGCGAGGACCCAGATGTAACTTTCAATACCGATGGAGAGGCAGATACCTTTAGAGTATATGCTGAATATAAAAGATTCAGGCTTTCTTTGAATGCAGAATTTAGCAAATATAAGCACTGTGTTGAAGCACCTTCGGAAGAACTAATCATTGATATTAACCATGACAGGAAGGTAAGAAGCAGAGAAGCAGAACTTTCTTACGAAGCTGGCAATCACTGGTTCCCTTATGTCAGATTTTATGATTATCGTGATACTGGTGACGGCAAGGATTATCGATTCAGAAGAGATTACAGGTATCCAGACGAAATTCGCTTCGGTGACGGTAAGTTATATGGTGAAAACCAGACTGATTTTAAGGTTGTAACTAAGACCATTGGTACAGCCTATGAATATAAGCACGGATGGTATTATGCTGATTATTCCCGTGTTTCTGCTGATTTGTCAGGCCATAGTCTTTTTAATCTTGTAAACATAGACGTTCTATTCTTTTTTACAACAAGGCTTTCTAAAGGCAATACCTGGTTTAAGCCAGATACAGGTCATATGGGCAGAATAGGCTTTAAACGCCATCATAGAAGCATCCATTATGGAATGCAATACTCTCTTTGCAAGCTACACGGTAATGTTGGCAGGATTACAGAAAAAACAAAAATGAGTGGCGCTGATTTGAATACCAGAGATAAATTTAAGGACCTGCGTTTGCATAGATTAGATGTTACTGCTGCCAGACCTGATAAATACGGTTCTTGGAGCATAGGTCTGAAAGCTATATTCCCGCAGGTAAAGAAGCATAATACTGTAACAGAACCAGACCAACCAGAAACATACGATCCTCACAAAAGTATCAGAGGCGGCTGGCAAATCACCATCATGCGAGAATTTAAGCTATAATAAGGGCGCTTCGCTACTGAAATATCCGGGGTTAGGGATTGGGGGCTGGGGATTGTTGGGCCTGCCAATTCGTGACTTGCTAGTGCTTAACGTTTTTCTCGTTGCGAAGCAACATATCGTGTCAGCGAAGTTGTGGTTTCCTAACCACTTCCGCACAGCACGAACCATCGCTGGTAAACTACAGACCCTCTAAAACCGAGGCTAATAAACCGCCTGTTTAGCGAAGCGTATAGTAACTATAGGCGTAGCCTCATTCATATTCGGCGAAGCCGAATCATTCATAATCGGCAAAGCCGATTCATTCACAGCCGCAGGCTCATTCATTCTCCTTTGCCCTGCTCTATCCGTCCCCATCCTGTTATCCGTTGCTAATACGGCCTGCTATCCGCGGTCATCTCCCCACAGGGAATGCTGATACAAAGTCGAATGTTGGCAGTGACATCGTTGCACCCATTTCGTTGACTATTTCATAGGACTGCCAGTCGCATTTTCCGTTGAAGGTAATCATGGTCTTTTCTTTGCAGAAATTCGGGAAACCGTCCTTCGGTGCCATCAGCAGGAAACATGCCTGATTATTGTAATGCTTGTTAAGACGGTAGTCGTTGTCTGTCTTGTTCATGTATTCCATTTCGTCGCGGTCCAGGGTCTTGATCATCAGCAGGAAATCGCGGCCATAGCGTCTGATTTTCTTTGCTATGTAGCCGGTCCATTCAACAGAAATGGCATTCGTAAAATTATTTTTGTATTTACTGTCCATAAGCTGATAATACTTGAGAGAGGTGGAAGCAAACTGTTTGCGTGTTTCCTCGAAACCCTGTCTCATTGGAGCGAGCTGCTGGTCTCTTTCGTTGATTCTGAAACGTGCTATTTCCAGTTTCCTGAGGGCGTCGCGCTGAGCAGCTTCCGGGAGACTGTTGGTTTCAACGGCTTGCTTAAGCAGGCTGGCTGCTTCCCTGAACTGGTTGATAGAAAAAGCGTGATTGCCACGAAGGTAAAGGTCGTTGGCAAGACTTACTGCAGATTCATTAACCTGCATCTGAATATTTGAGTTGCCGGGGTTCATTGAATTGGCTCTGTTGTAGAAATCATTGGCCTGTGCTGTCTTGCCCATGGTTTCATAGACACGCGCAATTTCAATGGCAACCTTGGCCTGTGGCTTGACACCGTAATATACAAGGTAGTTTCTGATTGAATCGTCTAACAGGTTAACCTTTGAATAGTTGCGGCCAAGAAGATAATAGGCTTCGTAGCACTTTTCATCAACCTTGATGGCTTCTTCTAAGTGCTTGATTGAACCGAAAAGGTCGCTTTTGAGGTTGAGAGCCTTGCCCATGAGGTAGTGGGCTTCTGCGCTGTCAGGATTTTTATCAAGAATCTTGTTCAAATCCTTGATAGCTCCTTCTGTATCGCCGTTATCCAGCTTGGTAGCGGCTTTGCTTTCGGCTGTTGTGACAGTCTTTTTAACAGCAGGAGCCTGCGGAAGTGTTGGCAGTGAAAGATTGTTGGTGCTTGAATAGACTTTGCTTGTCTGAACAGCATCGTTTCTCTGGGAATAAGCGTTCTGACTTACTACTGGCGCGGAAGTTCTCTGCTGCTGAGGTGCTGCCATTGGAACCTCATAGGCCTGTTGTCGATTGGTTGGCACCGGAGTGCTGGGCAGAACATACTGGTTTTGGTTGTTGTTCTTTCTTTGTGTTACAACTGGAGCGTTGCTCTGGACCGGAGCGGTTGAAATCCCTGCTTTTTTCAATTCAACAGAGCATCTTGCCATGCCGCGTTTGGCGGCAATCATAGATTGGTCTAGAGAAGCTGCGAGGCGATATTCCTTTAGGGCTTCTTCAAAATTTCCTGTTAATTCAAAGAGACGACCCAGGTTAAAATGAACCCCAGGGTGTCTCGGAGACTGTTCATAGGCTTCCTTCAAGGTAGAATGAGCCTGTTTGTAGCGTTGATTATAAATGTGGTTAACAGCCTGCTCAACTAAAATATTTGTGTTGTCAAAGCCTTCTGCAAAAACGATTGGAGAGGCCATGATGAGTGTGGATAATACGAGTGAGTTGGCAAATTTATTCATTGCTTCATTCCTAACTTTAGTTTACTGTTAACAAATTCATTTTTTTATGTTACTATTGTAACAAATAACGTAGGGAGGGACACAATGTCAGTATTCCGTTTTATTTGGTGGGCACTTGTAATTAGCGTTTGCGCTTTCGCAGGCTATATTTACGGTTACCTTTCAGAATAATTAGACTCTGAATATCAAGCTCTTAGCTTCAGGCTAGGAGCTTTTTGCTTTTAGCTTCCGGCTTTCATCGGCTTGCTTTCTCGGCCAAAAGCCTATTGCAACAGGCTTATACCTGCTTGGTATGTCTCCCTCATCCGACCTCACTTTGTTCGGCCACCTTCCCCCACAATCGGAGGAAGGCCTCGCAGGGGTAACTCCCTTCAGGCTTCTAGCTCCCAGCTCCCAGCTTCAAGCTCAAGCTTCAAGCTTCCAGCTTCCGGCTTCCTCCCACCTACCAGTTGAAATCCTGTAACATATTATGCTTGGCTGCCAGACCCTTGTATTCTTCATGAAGCTCTGCAACGCCGAAAAGAGCAGCTGTCAGGATATCTATTCTATCGTAACCGCTTTCCCTTAAATCGTCCATGGTTTCGCCATCAGCAAGCCTATCAAGGATTGTTTCTGACTTGGTTTTGTATACAGCCATCATAATTCTCCTACAACAAATTATAGTTATACACTTCTTATATCGACAAAAATAATTTTTATAATAATATTTTTTCTAACCCATTGACGTATCTATTAGATGTGGTATATTCCCAAATACAATCTTAAAAACTTGGGAGTGAATATGATTCTAGATTCAGTGAATTTTAGAATGTCATATAATTTTCTCGGTCTACACGACGATGTAAGTCGTTACGAAGATTCCAAGGCTGTAATTATACCTGTCCCATACGATAGCACAACATCCTATCGCGCTGGAACTCGTGAAGGTCCAGCTGCTATCCTCGCTGCTTCCCGCCAGGTAGAACCATTCGATCTTGATCTTAAATGTGAACCATTAACCTATGGTATTCACACTTTGCCTGAGCTTGAAATCAATGTTGATAGCCCGGAAGAAACCATTAAGAATCTCGAAAATGCAACAAGAGTTGTTCTTAATGATGGGAAATTCCCTGTAATGTTCGGCGGTGAACACAGTCTCACTCCTGGCCCAGTTAAAGCCTGCGCCGAAAAATACAAGAATCTTTCCGTTCTTCAACTTGATGCTCATTCAGACTTGCGTGATATCTACGAAAAGTCACACAATAGCCATGCATGTGCCATGAGACGCTGCTGGGACTATGCAAAACTTACTCAGATTGGTATCAGAAATACTGGTATCGATGAATGGGAATTCATTCAGCAGGTTAAGCATGACGGTATTATTTGGGCAGAAGAACTGTTAGACCCAAGTAAAAAATGGATTGATAAGGCAATGAACCGTCTTACAGAAAATGTTTACATTACTGTAGACCTGGATGCCTTTGATAGCGGAATTATGCCTTCAACAGGCACTCCGGAACCAGGTGGAATGACTTGGTATCAGGCAATGGATATCCTGCTCAAGGTTATTGAAGAACGCAATGTTGTTGGCTTCGATATCGTTGAACTCGCTCCAATTCCTGGTGTTATTGCTCCAGACTTCTTTGCAGCAAAGCTTGCTTTTAAGATGCTCAGTAGAATATTCAACAAAAACGGTTGGATAAAGTAATGGGCGTTGTTTGGAGTCTTGCGCTTATGGGCGCCGTAATCGGCGCCTTTTTAGGCAAATACATTGGTTGGGCAATCCGTGCCTGGCCGGGTCACGAAAAATTTCATTGTGACTATTTGAATTGCCCATCCTGTGAAAAGGGTAGGCAATTCGGTTGCTGTAATGCCGGCAAAACCCAGGAAAGAATATATATTGCACTTTCTGCTATTATTGCTGGTGTTAGCGTTTTTTATTTCGGATTTTCTATAAAAGCCCTTGTTTCATGGCTTTTCGCTGTTATCTGTATCGTTATAACAATTGTCGATATCAGGTGTTTTATTATTCCTGACCGTATTTCTAAAGGTGGCATCTGGAGCGGATTAATCTATGCCGTTGTTGCCTGGGCCATTATGAAATGGGGTGGAATAGAACTCAGTTACTATGTTCCGTTGCAGGATTCTATCATTGGTTTTGTGGCTGGTGGCGGTTTCCTGATGTTTCTTGGAAAGGTTTCCGAAGTTGTTTTTAAGAAACCTGATGGAATGGGTGGCGGCGACATAAAGCTTTTGGCGGCCATGGGTGCCTGGGCTGGCTGGAAACCAATAATAGCCACTGTTTTGTTGGCTAGCTTTGTTGGTGCTGCTTTTGGTATGGCCGGTATTGTTTATGATCGCATTAAGAATAAAAAAGCCTACCGCCCGATGACACATCACATACCGTTTGGGCCTTATCTGTGTCTTGGCTTTTTGCTTACCTTCTATCTTGGTATGGAACCCTTCATGAAGCTTTTGGTGGCATACCAGTCTTACGCACTTAATCGCTAATTCTTACTTTTTAAAAAGAATTGTGAATTATTTAAATACTGCTGTTGACAAATGCATAAAGTATTGTTAGAATCTAACACTCATAATATAGATATTGTACAGAACTCAAAGGAGTCTTGTTGGTTATGCTCGCTATTTTAATTAAAATCGTTCATCTTATTGTTTGTTTCAGCCTTATCGTAATAGTTCTCTTCCAGGCTGACAAGGGCGATGGTCTCGCCGGTGCTTTTGGCGGTGGCGCTTCCTCTACAGTATTTGGTGAACGCGGTAGTGGCGGATTCATGTCTAAGCTTACTACTGTTCTTGCAATCATATTCATGATTACTTCATTGGTAATCGCCGTAAATGGCGCTAAGTGGGATCAGGAAGCTGCTCTCGAAGCAAGCAGAGCTCCAATTACTGCAACCCCAGGCCCAGTAACAATGCCAACACAGGCACCTGTTCAGCAGACCGCAGAACCAATCACTGCAACTCCAGCACCTGTTGCTCCAGTAGCACCAGTAGCTCCGGTAACTGCAACTCCAGCACCTGTTGCTCCAGTAGAACCAGTTGCCGAACCAGCAGCCGCAACTCCAGTTCCAGTAGCACCAGCCGCTGAACCAGCAGCCGCAACTCCAGCTCCAGCTGTCCCAGCCGCTGAACCAGTAACTGCAGCTCCGGCTCCAGTTGAAACTCCATTCCCAGCAGCAGAACCTGCTCAGACTGCTCCTGTAGCAGTTGTTGAAGATCAGGCACCTGCACAGACTGCCGCTCCTGTTGTAGAAGAAAACAAACCAGCAGAAGCCGTAGCAGCTCCAGCAACAGTTGAAGCAGCTGCTCAGACTGCAGTTGAAGAAAAGAAGGAAGAAGTTAAGGAAGCTGCTCAGAACGCAGTTGAAGAAAAGAAGGAAGAACTTAAAGAAGCTGTTCAGAACGCTTTAGAAGAAAAGAAAGCTGAAGCAATGGACGCTCTTAAAGAAAAGGCTGAAGAAAAAGCCGCTGAACTTCTTAACAAATAATTAGTTCTGTAACAAATTAAAAGCTCCACCTGAGAACCTAACTCAGGTGGAGTTTTTGTTTTAGGACTCGCTTGGTATAGAGGTCTAATCCTTTCGGCTATTGGCTGTTAGCTATTGGCTATTAGCCGAGAGAAATATTTTATACTTGCTTGGTATCGAATAATAATCCTTTCGGCTCTTAGCTATTGGCTATTAGCCGAGAGAAATATTTTATACTTGCTTGGTATAGAGGGTATAGCTAATACAGCTATAAGCTATAAGCATTAAGCTTCCAGCTTAATGCTTCCGACAGTCCTGCTTTCTCGGCCAGCAGCTAATCGCCAAAAGCCACAAGCCTGTTGCAACAAACCTTATACTCTATTCACATAATATACAATTGCCCTACTTTCGACTTCCGACTTGATTTTCCTGGCTGATTGGATATATTTTCGCTGAGGTAATTTTATGTCTGTTGATAACGAAAAACTTGATGGCGTTTTACGTGATTTTCTGACTTTAAAGAAGCTTAGACGCACAGGCTGGCAGCTTCGAGGGATCCGCGACGGCGAATCTATTGCGGATCATTGCTTTGGTGTCGTCTTTCTTACTCATTTTTTGTCTTCCCTTGTCAGCGCAAAGCTCGACCGCAGCAAGGCTGTTTCTATTGCAATCGTTCATGAAATAGGCGAAACCCGCGTGGGGGACATCCCATATGTTACTTTAAAATATTTCCAGACCAAGGATGCTATGGAAACAATGGCGATCGGCGATGTTCTGGAACCTTTGGGTAAGGAAGTTTCAGAAGAAAGTCTGAAGCTTTTCAGAGAATTTGAAGACGGAACAACTATTGAAGGACGATTTGTGAAGGCAATAGATAAATTGGATATGCTTGTAACGGCTGCAGAATATGAAAAAGCAGGTTTTTCTGGTCTGAAGGATTTTTGGGATAACAAGTCTACCTTCAAGGCATTTGAGGAATTTCCTGAACTGGCAGACTATGCCCGTTATTTGCTTGAAAAACGCTCTCAGAGAGTGGCAGGACAGTTGTAAATGATAGAAATTCAGCATCTGACTAGAAAATTCAATGAACACGTGGCAGTTAATGACCTCTGTCTTAATATTCCCAAAGGAGCTATGTTTGGCTTTCTGGGGCCGAATGGAGCCGGGAAGACTACTACTCTTAAGATGCTTATGGGGCTTCTGCAGCCAACATCTGGAACGGCCATTATAGATGGCTTGGATGTTGCGGCAAATCCAACGGCAGTAAAGGCCAGGGTTGGCTATTTGCCAGATGAAGTGTTCCTTTATGACTACCTTACCGGGCGTCAGTTCCTTGAATTTGTAGCAGATGTGTACAATATACCTTCTGATGTTAGGGAACAGAAAATAGAAGGCTTGTTGGATTCATTCGAATTAACTGAAGCCGCAAATGATTTTACTGCCAATTACAGCTTTGGTATGAAAAAGAAGCTGGCTTTGGCTGCAATTGTTATTCACGAGCCAGCTTTGCTGATTCTGGATGAGCCATTTAATGGGTTAGACCCTCAGGCAACCAGAGATCTGAGAAATATGCTGAAAAAAATGTCTGAGAAGGGTACAACCGTTATATTTTCCAGTCATGTACTGGAAGTTGTGGAAAAATTGGTTACCCACGTCGGTATAATCAGTAAAGGAAGCTTACAGATAACTGATTCTATTGAAAATGTTAAGAAATGTTATGGAAGCCTTGAAAAAGCCTTTTTCAAACTAACTTAAATTTCTATTGAAACTTGCCGAATTTTGGAATATAGTATACAATTATTTTAGGGATGGATTGAAAAAATATGAAAAATAGCCGCAAAAATATAGTAATGGCTGTTGCGTTAACACTTCTTGGTGTTGCGCAGTTTTCTTATGCACAATCCATAATTCCAGAATCTGCCGAAATCAATGAATTTAAGCTGAACGGCAATATTGCCGTAGAAGAAAAAATACTGAACACTAATAAAGAAATAGCTAACGAATATAAGCTTTCCTTAGGTAGTCAGATGCTTAATTATCAGAATCCAAGCAGAGTTTATCCTTCTGAAGCAAAGCATATTGAAACAGGCTTCAAGGGACTGACAACAACCGATAGCGTTGAAGAAGTAATCGTAAAAGATACTCCAACTTTTGAAATAGGCTCTGTTATTACACTCAATAACTCATACGAAGATAATTCTATTGGTTATAATGATTCTAGTATTACAGGCATCAGTTTTACAACAAAGACTGGTAGATTCGATTTACGCGGTTCTTATAGCCAGTCAAATATGCCAATGAGCCTTGCTAGTTCTGAACCTAGTGCTAGTGGCAGTGAAGTAGCTGCTTCAGCCCGTGCTTCTATGGGTTCTGAACTCAGCCCATCTACTAGCTCACCAAAGGAAAGTGTTGAAGCTTCTTTGGCATCAGATTATTATCTTGAAGCTGTTTATAACTTTAAGCCTACTTTAAAAGGTAAGGTTGCTTTCAAGAAATCTATGATTGATACTTTTGATTCAAAAGAAAATGTTGAAGTCGAAGGTATCGTTGATGCTACTTCTGATGTTTCAATCAAGGCTGGTTATTCTGAAGAAAATCGTTCGGAAGTCGAAACCAAGAACAGCAGAGAAAAGAAGGTCTGGACAGAATTTATCCTGAAGTTCTGATGGCCCCTAACTTAGGTCTTAGGTCTTAGGTATTAGGTATTAGAGGGCAGGTAGTTTACCAGCGTGAGTCTCTGCTTCGCGAAAGTGCTCAGGATTATTTATAGCTTTTGCCTCATTCATTATTTTTCCCTGGTTGCAGCAGTTCGTCGTGGTAGGCGCGCAGAACGTAGTTGTTAATCTGTTCCCTCAATTCTGTGCTGATTATGGTGATTATTTCGCGCCATTCGCCATTCTGGTCTTTTACACTAGGCATAGAAACAAAATCACCATTTACAGATTCAAAAATCCGCAAATCTCTTATTACCAGACTGTCATCTAAAATAACAGTAGCAAAAGCCCTGAGTTTGGTAGTAGGTGCTTTTATATGCTGAATACGTATATCTGTAATTTTCATAAAGCTAATATTAACTTTTAGTCTTATACAAAGCAAGTCATTTAATAAGCTTTCAGTGCTTAGTTATTGCTTTCGTAAGTTTCTACTATAAATTGAGAATTGAAAATGGACAATTGAGAATTATTAGTGTTGGTTTACTGCTGATTTTGTTAATCTATGCCAAGATTCTAAGCTTGGCAGGAATTGGTTGAAGCAGTATAAACAAAAACAATTCATTTTCAATTCTCAATTCTCAATTATGATAGCAGTCTTCAATTTATACTAAAGAACACTTGGCCAACAAAATTTCCAAATTCTGGCTGCTAAAAAAATTCCCTTGACAAAGGTATCACTCTTTATAAATTTTTCGGCTTGTAATTAATCGACGCACTTTATGGAGGGTGTTTATGAAACTAAAAATGAGTCACATTATTCCTGGCCTCGCCGGAATAGCTGCTATCTGCTCTGTTATCATGCTCTGCCAGAAGGATCCAGCAGAAGCTGTTCTCGAAGGCTCCAACAGAGATAGAATGGAATTCCTTAATTTCTCTGAAACTATTATCAAAGACGGTTTGTGCGCTTCTACCGGTAAAGCTACCTTTAACCGCGCTCAGAAAAAATACGTAAGAGGTATCAGACGCCACAACGAACCAAGAATATACCAGCCAGATGTTTACACCTGGGAACTGGCTCTACAGGAACACAGAAAGAAGATTTCCGGTCTCCAGGAAGTTCAGGAAGCCGTAAAGAGCGGTAATATTCCTCCTGTGCCAATGGAAGGCGAAGGCATTCTTCCGACCAACCCAGAAGCCAATGTAATACCAGCACCACCAGCAGAAGCAGCTCCGGCATGCGCTGTTGTTAGTGAAATTCCTGATATTCCTGCTCTTCAGCCCGCTGCAGCCTACTGTCCTCCAAAAGGCCATCGTGGCGATTCTTATGATGCTAGCTTCTGATGATTAATTAGTTTCAAATATCCGTTTGATATAGAAGGCCTCAGACGAAAGTCTGCGGCCTTTTATATTTTAGGCTGTGGTATTGACAATAGGGCACATAGAATTGTAAATTATCAAACTGACCATGGCATTTTCAATTAAAAATTTTCGTTTAAAAACTATCGATAGATATATCTTAGGTGAGCTATTGGAACCATTCCTATTCGGAATGGCTTTCTTTGTTGCTATCTGGCTTATAGACCTGATGATGGAACTCATTAACCTTGTATTCTCAAAGGGAGTTCCGCTCTATGTGGTTGCTTTGTTCTTTATTTACAACCTGCCTCCAACACTGGTTATAAGCTTCCCAATGGCAACTTTGCTTTCTAATCTGGTATCTTTTGGCAGAATGTCTTCTGACTCAGAAGTTACTGCATTGAAAGCAGGTGGCTATAGCTTTTCAAGAATTGTTCGACCAGCTATTTTATCAGGCCTTTTTATTTCGCTTTTGACATTTCTGTTTAACGAAAAGCTTGTTCCAAAAGCAAATGAAAAGTTTACAAAGCTGTTCAGACGCGAGGTTACTCTAAAAAGACCTCTGCCTGTTATTGCTGAAAACAGATTCTTTGATGCAGGCACAGGCCGCAAGTTCTTTGTTAGAAAGTTTAATCCCGAATCAAAGGATATGTTTGGGGTTGTAATGTATGAAGGCCAGCCTAAGGGTTTCCCAAGAGTAATTGAAGCAGAAAAGGCCCGTATAGATAATGGTGTCTGCTATTTCTGGAACGGACGTGTTTCAAATATTCATATGACTGGCCAGGATAGTAATTATACTTATTTCAAGATTCTTAATTATCCTATTGATACACACTACGTAAACCCTGACCATGTTCCTGATTCTAAGAACGCAAGAACAATGACGGTTAAGGAACTGTATGATTTCATAAAGGATTCTGAAAAGAAGGGTGTATCCGGTAAGATTATGATTAACAACTGGATAGAACTTTGGTCAAAGACATCTATTCCGTTTGCCGGTATTATTTTCGTTCTTATCGGAGCTCCTCTTGGTTCACAGACAACCCGTTCCGGAACAAGTATCGGGGTAGGGATGTCTGTTGTAATTATTTTTATTTATTACGTATTATTCGCTGCTGGTAAGGCTTTGGCAAAGGGCGAAGTATTGTCACCATTCCTTGGGGTCTGGATGTGTAATTTCGTTATCGGTGCCATTGGTATCTGGCTGATTTTTAAGTCTAAGGCATAAGTTACAGCTTTTAAAAGGAATACAACATGAAGAAACAGTTAATTGCACTAATACAAAGCAAAATTAATCAGGTTTTAAAGAACTACGGTATTGAAGATTGTGGAAGCATTGATGTTCAGGTTCCACCCGACAAAAAGAACGGTGACTTTTCTATTAATGCTGCCATGAAATTTGCAAAGTTGTGCAAGTGCCCACCACAGAAACTGGCTGGCGAAATCGTTGCATTGCTTGAAGCTGAAACCGAATGGTTCTCAAAGGTTTGTATTGCCGGACCTGGTTTTATTAATATGTATCTTGCTGATGCTGTCATTGAAAAGAATTTCAATAATCTTTGCGAAAGCAAGAATCTGCTTAATACCTCTGTTAATGAAATTGTTCCTACTGTTGTTGACTATTCAAGCGTAAATATTGCCAAGCAGATGCATGTTGGTCATTTACGTTCAACTATCATTGGCGACGTCCTTGCCAGAGTAATTGAAGCTCTCGGAAATCCTGTAACCCGCCAGAATCATCTTGGTGACTGGGGTCTTCCAATGGCAATGGTTATTTACAAGGCTGAACCTGAAATCCGTCAGGCTGAAAAAGACGGCACTCCTTTGGAACAGGTTCTTCCTCTTGCTAAGCTGGAACAGCTTTATAAGGCTGCTACTGCTGAATGTAAGGAAAGCCCTGAAGCTGCCGCTGCATGCCACGAATATCTTGTAAGACTTCAACAGGGCGATAAGGAACTTCTCGACTATTGGCAGAAGATTACTAGAGTTTCAATGGCTGAAGTTTACCGCATTTACAAGCTTTTGAATGTTAAGTTGGCTCCAGAACACGAAAGAGGTGAAAGCTTCTATCGCGATATGCTGGCTGACACTGTTGCAGAAATCAATAAGACTGGTCTTCTTAAGGAAGATGAAGGCGCACAATGCGTATTCCTTGATGAGTTTAAATCTAAGGAAGGTAATCCTCTTCCCGTAATAATTCAGAAATCAGACGGCGGCTATAACTATGCTACCTTCGATTTGGCTGCAATGAGATTCAGAACTCACAAGCTTGGGGCAAAGCGTGTTATTTATGTAACAGATGCTCGTCAGGCACTGCATTTCAAGCAGGTTTTTGCAACCGCCAGAGCAACAGGCATTCTTGCAGACCCGAATGTAAAGCTTGAACACGTTCCATTCGGAAGCATCATGGGCGAAGACAACAAGCCTCTCAAGACTCGCAGCGGTGAAAATGTAAAGCTTGCTGAACTACTTGCTGAAGCTGTTGATAGAGCCTATACTGTTGTAAACGAAAAGAACCCGAAGCTTTCTGAAGAAAACAAGAAAGACGTTGCCAGAATGGTCGGAATTGGCGCAGTAAAATATGCTGACCTTTCCCAGAACCGCAACAATGACTATGTTTTCTCCTTCGACCGCATGCTTGCTTTCAATGGCAATACTGCACCATACCTTCAGTATGCACACGCCAGAATCTGTTCTATTTTCCGCAAAGCTGGCGAAAATATTGATACATACAGTGCTAAGGCCATAATCAGCGCTCCGGAAGAACGCGACCTGATGGTAAAGATTATGGACCTGGAACAGACTGTTGTTACTGTTGCTAACGATTTAAGACCACATGTTCTCTGCAATTATCTCTATGATTTGGTTGTATGCTTCTCTTCATTCTACGATAAGTGCAGCGTCATGAACTGTGAAGACGCAACTGTTAAGGCTTCACGTCTTGCAATCTGTAACATGACCCGTCGAGCTTTGGCCTTCGGTCTCGATCTTCTCGGTATCGAAGCTCCAAGAGAAATGTAATCTATAAATATGTCTGAAACCCCGAAATATACAAACGAAGAACTGACTGCCCTTGAACAGGAGCTGAAAAAGAATCCTTCAGCCTCAATTAATTATGTGAAGCTGGCTGATGCTCAATTGGCTCTAAACAAGAAGCAGCAGGCTTTTTCTACCTATAGGGCCGCAAAGGTAATCTGTCCGGATGATCCAGTTATCTGGAACATTGGCGCTAAGGTCTACGAAGCTTTGGAAAGACGTGATGAAGCTATTGATTGTCTGGAAAAGTCAATAAAGGCTGTCGGAGTTGCTAATAGCAATTCTGAGTCGGTTTCTCATCTTGCAGAGCTTCTTTATAATACTGGAAAGAAAGAACAGGCACTCAGTTGGTTGAGAAAGCTCGTGGCTGCCTCCGACAATAATCCGGAAGTTCTTATGAAGCTTGCACAGGTTCATCTGAGCCTTGGTAACCATCTTGAAGCTCAGAATTATCTTAAACAGTATCGTGAAAAAGCTGGTGTAACCCGTGAAATGTTTGTTATGATGGGCCAGACAATGTTTGCCCGTGGCTTCTACGATGGAGCAGTAAAGAATTATACTGATGCCATAGAAAATTTCCCGAAGGACCCCGACATGCATCTGGGCTTGGGAAAAGCTTGGCTGGGTATGAATGAAAAAGACATTGCTCTTAAGGAATTTACGGAAGCTCTTTCTCTCAGGCCTGGCGATGTAAATATATTACTTGAATTAGGTAAGCTTCAGGCTGAGCTCGGTTTAACAGATGAAGCGGATGATTCCTTTGAAAAGATTGAAAAAAGCAAGCTGAACAACGGCGAAGTGCTTCTTGATATTGCCAAGCACTTTCTTGCTAGAAAGAACGATATCAGAGGCTTGAAATACTTAGAAGCTGCACGTGCTCTGAGTGGTTCTCATCCTGAAATATTGAAGCTTTTGGGCGAAATTTATCTCAGAATGGGAAGATACGAGGATGCTTTGGTGCTTTATACCGGAGCAGCAGCAGAAAATCCATCTGCCGGCTGGGCACATGAAGGGACTGTAACAGCTTCAGACCATTTGGGCAGATATTCTGTAAAGGCAGAAGCCCAGAAGAATCTTCTTTCCTTGAGACAAGGAACTGCTGAAGATTGGTGTGATTACGCAGAAACCTTGATTAAGCTCGGAAAATTTGATGCTTCAAGAGAAGCCTTTGAAAATGCTTCCAAGCTTGATTCTACTTGCTTGAGAGCTTTTCAGGCTCCAGAAATTATTTTGCAGGAAAAATCCCGTGCAGAAGGCGAAAAACTGGCAAAACAGGGTGAAGAAGCCTTGGCTAAGCATTTCTATATGACTGCCACAGATAAGCTTGAAAAAGCTTTGGCATTATGTCCTGAAAATCCTTTCTGGTCAAAGCTTCTTGCTGAAGTTTCATATAAAATAGGTGATTATGCAAAGGCTTCTCAACTGCTTTCTGTTGTGAGAGCCAATGAACCGAATAATTACGAAGTAGGTTATAAGCTTGCGAAAACCTATGAGTTTCTTGGCGATTACCCAATGGCTATTGAGCTGCTGACCGCCATAACCAAGGTTCATCCTACTAAGCTTGATGCCCACCTTATGCTTCTCAGGTTAAAACGCTGTCAGATAAGAGGCAATAGAGTTACAGCCGATATGCTTGATTCTATCATCAGAAACATTGGTGTGGACCTTGCTGATATCCGCCGTGATTCGCCAGTTTATCTTCTGGTAAAGGGTTATGCTTACTATATTTTCTCCTACCGTTCTTCTTTTCAGGTTGAAGGCTTGAATAAGGCTGAAGCATGCTTTAGGGAAATATCCACTACATTTGGTGACGTGCCTGATGCTCTTTATGCTTTGGCTCTTTGTGAGCGTGTAAGAGGCAATTTTGAAAAAGCTGTGGAATACCTGCAGTATTATGTCAGAATCAATTCTGACCTTGAAAAAACTGTTGAACTGGCACGATTATACGAAAATTTCAGTAGGTATACCGAAGCCAGAAAATGCTATGCTGACCTAAGAAAGCAATTCCCGGAAAAGGGCTTCTATCGCAGAAAATATGTGGAAATGACTGCTATGCTTCAGGCAGAAACAGGGAAAAATGAACTTACAATGCTTCTTTCCGAAGCTCACAAGGACATGATTGCAAATCCTGCTTCTGTTTGGCCGGTTTATGAAAGCGCAATTGGTCAGGAAATGGCTTCGAGAGAACAAACCAGTCTCTCTGCAGAATGGCTTAAGCGTTCAATGCTAAGCTGGCATAAGGCTGAAGCGCATCCTGAATTGAATTACATGGTAGTTGCCGATATGGTTCGTTGCCAGCTTAGGAATTTAAGCGGAACAGACAAAACAAGGACTGCAACTTCCCTTAAAAAGCTGTGTGAAAAAAATATGCGTGAAACACCTGATGCTGCAAGCGTTTATGCAAGTATGGCTAGATGTTTCCTAGCATTTAATGATTTGACAAATAAAGATAAAGCGTTAAATTATCTTGAGAGAGCATGGTTTATCGATGATTGCGCAGTGGACGTCGGTGAAAAGCTCGCTGAAACAGCTAAGGCTCTTGGTAAATCTGTTATAGTAGACGTTGTAGGGTATAACGTGATATTATCAGAACCAGAGATAGCAAATGGTATTTTCAAATTTCAATGATTGGTGGACTAAGCATTGAGTAAAGACATTGAGTATATAATTAAGCATCTGCCGCCGGATACAGCTAGTGTAAGTCTGCGTTTGAGCGGTGATTCAGAAAATCTGGCTCTTGTAAGAAGAGTTATTGATGCTTCGCTTAATCATCTTTCAATCAGTGCAGCACTGCTGAATGATTTGAAGCTGGCAACTACAGAAGCCTGCACCAATGTCATCAGACATGCTTACAAATTTGATACTTCGAAATTCTATGATGTTGAATTTCAGATTACAGACGAACTTTTGTCTGTAGAACTGTTATATTGTGATCCTGGTTTTGATCCGAACAAGATTCCGACACCTGATCTTACGAAGATGAACGAAGGCGGGCTAGGGGTTTTCATTATCAGGAATACAATGGACTATGTAAAATATACGACAGATCCTGAAACTGGAAATGTTTCATTGAGAATGGTAAAGCTATTAAATACGGCACCAAAGTCTACGGAGGCTTAAATGAATATAGAATGCAGAGTTGATAAAAGCTCAAAATCCAAGACCTTCATTCTTGAAGGTGAACTTGACGTCCATAACGTCAAAAACCTGAAATCTACAGTTTCCGAATCATTGGAAGAAGCAGATGGTTGGGTTTATGTCCTTGATATGGATAAAGTTTCATATCTGGATAGTTCTGGACTTGGCATGCTTGTTTACATCAAAAAAGAAGTTACTCACAACAATGGCAGCTTGAAGATTATTAATATTCAGGCACCTGTTTTCAACGTATTTAAACTGACCAGATTAGACGAATTCTTTGATCTTTCAGCTAAGTAAATTGGACGCGTTTAAATGACTGGCAGATATTTTATTACCTTCGAAGGTCCGGAAGGCAGCGGTAAGTCTACTCAAATCAAGCGTTTGCAGAGCTTTTTTGCTGACCGCGGTTTCGAAACTATTGTTACCCGTGAACCAGGTGGAACTGGTCCTGGTGATGCTATCAGAGAGGTATTGCTTAGCAAGGCTTCTGGTAAGCTGGAACCTGAGACTGAAATGTTCCTGATGCTTGCTCAGCGCAATGAACACCTGAAAAAGGTTATTAATCCCGCTTTGGATGCTGGAAAAGTTGTTCTTTGTGACCGCTATTTTGATTCCAGTGTTGCTTATCAGGGATACGGCCGCAAGGTTGGTGCTGACAAGGTAAGAAAAGCCCATGAAGAATTTCTTGGGAATTTTCTACCTACCATGACTATTCTGTTGCAGATTGCTCCTGCAGAAGGTTTGAAGAGAGCCAATCATGGCGGAACAAAGCAGCTTGATAGAATGGAATGCGAAGAACTGTCTTTCCACGAAAATGTTTTTGAGGGCTATAATAAAATGGCCGCTGCTGAACCGGAAAGATTTGTGAAAATAGAAGCAACCGGCGATCCGGATACAATAGCAAAACGTATTAGTGATGCCGTTTTGAAACGTTTCCCTGAACTTAAGAAGTAAAATACTTCACCATCAACTGTTTTTGTGTTATAGTATTACTACCTTAAGTAGGCTAAGATGAATATTGCTTTAAAAATAGAACTATACTTAGTTGTCTTCTGGGCTTTGGTTTATGCTGGGGCCTGGGGCTTTGGTGTGCAGCCTAACTTAGTGGTATTCCTTGTCGGCGCCATTGGTTCGATGATTATTGTTTATTTCCTTGTTAGATGCAAGGTTATAAAGCCAATGGAAAATTTTATCAATATCGCAGACAAAATCGTTGATGGCGAAAAAATCCAAGATTATGAAAATATCAAGATAAGCGATATTGGTGAACTTCAGAGCAGTTTTACCAAGATTTTCTCAAGCCTCATTGAATCTCAGGATGCAATTGAGGAATACATGAAAACCATTGGCGATATCAATAAAGAACTCAACGAAAAGGTTGATTCTCTTTCTGCTCTTTATCATGCCAGCCAGTCTATGGGTGGAAGCCTTAATATTGATACTCTTGCCCGCAATTTCATAACAATATTCACTGAACGTCTTGGCATAGAAGGCTCCGGTCTTATGCTTTACAGTGACAAAAATGATACTGTAAGCGTAAAAGATCTTATTGGCATTTCACCAGAGCTTTTTGGTAAATTCAAATTCTATTCTGATCATCGTGTTCTTGCCAGAGTATTCTCTGATGAAGGATATTGGCAATTGACCGATCAGGATGTCGATATGCTTGTTGCTGAATTTGAATCAGACGAAATACGCCGCTTGAAGCTTGTGTTCCCAATGAGAATCAAAGACCATTTCGTAGGTTTGTTGCTTCTCACTGAAAAGAAAAACGGTGAACCTTATAGCAAGTCTGATTTTGAATTGTTCCAGGCTATTGTTGGTCTTGCCAGCACTTCAATCAATAACGCAATGCTTTTCGAAAAATCTGAAGAAACAAAGAATGACCTTGACCACAAGGTATTCAATCTCATGACTCTTCAGCAGGCTAGCAAGGTTCTTTGTTCAACCCTTAATCTCGAAGAACTTATCAATATCTCTATTGATATGTTCCTTGAAACTGTTTGGGCTAACAAGGGCGTATTGATGCTCTCTTCCGATGATAATCCTCACGAATTTGAAGTAAAAGCCTTCAAGGGTATAACTGCAGAAGAAATTGAGGATTTGAAGCGCAACGCAGCAGAATCATGGGTAATGACCACTATAGAAAAGGAACTTAAGCCAATATTTGCTCAGGAACTTACTGGCAAGAGTTATCAGTCTTATACTGCCATTAATAAAGAATTGCCATTCGCAGTTTATGTTCCAATGCTTAAGGAAGGCGAACTTTACGGTATTGTTAAGGTTGGTCCGAAGATTAATGGCGAAGCCTTCTCTGATAACGATCTGGAATTCTTTGAAACTCTGGCTTCACAGGCTGTTATTGCATTTGAAAATGCTAGACTTTATTCTCTGGCTATTACAGACTCAATAACCAAGCTTTATGTTCATAGATATTTCCAGTTCAGATTGGAAGAAGAAGTTGCAAGAAGCAGACGCTATAATTCTACAATTTCTCTTCTCATGTGCGATATTGACCACTTCAAGAATGTTAACGATACCTTCGGTCATCAGCAGGGTGACTGTATACTTCGTGAAGTTAGCCGCATCATTCGCAAAAACGTTAGAAACACTGATATTCCATGCCGCTACGGTGGTGAAGAATTCGCAATCATTCTTCCTGAAACAACTCAGCAGGATGCTAAGATTGTTGCTGAAAGAATCCGCCGTGACGTATGTGAATTTGAATTCCCATCAATCATTCCTGGTCAGCCACCTGTAAGATGCTCTATTTCAATCGGCGTTGCAGGCTTCCCATTGAATGCAGACAACAAAGACCAGTTAATCCAGAAGGCTGACGCAGCCTTGTATGTAGCCAAGGATACCGGACGCAATAAGGTTGTTCTTAGTGGTATAGAAGACAAAGAATAATGTCAGTTAAAATAGATAATGCTACTATAAATAATAGTGCTGCCAATAGTGCCACTAGTGTAAGGACCGCCCAGAATACCGCAGCAGAAGCCTCAGGGGCAACAAAAACCTTTCAATCTGTTTTTAAAGGTGCCAGATTAGAAGAATTTAACGGCACAATGAATGAACTATTAGATATAGTTCGCAGCCGTGGCCAGGATTTTTTGAATTCCCCTCAAGAAGGTTCTTTAAACGACTATAAAGAATCTGTAAAATATTTCCTTGGTCGTCTGAAAGAAGAATTTTTATCTTTGAAGGACGAATTTGGTGCCAAACGCGATGGCGAACAGAAGGTTTATCAGCTTGTAGATACGGCCGGTGATCAGGCAGAAGCTCTTTCCCGCGAAGCCTTCACCAAGGATGATGCTCTGAATCTTTTATCCAGTCTCGACGAAATCCGTGGCCTGGTTCTTGACGTAATTGGATAAATGAATGAGGCTAGCCTATATTTTTATACGCTTCGCTAAA
>JAZUDR010000049.1:0-7776 GCA_045639725.1 Candidatus Avigastranaerophilus sp.
CACAGCCAGTGGTGTAAGAGTCAGCATGCCTGTTGAAGCAGTATAGGATATATTGAAATCAACCTTCCGGTTGTCTTCATTTACAATCGTAACCAGGTCTTTGTAAGATTCTTCCCAATCGACAGAAGGAGAGAACTTAATACCAATAGCAGTGTCAATAGCAGCATCCGTTACATCTGCAGGAACCTTTATTTCTGCTGAAACATTAGGAATAGTTGTAAAGTTCAATACCCCAAACTGTGCGACATCGACATTTTCTATATCCTTTACAGTGTCATTCATTGTGATTGAATAATGAGTATCAGGCTTAAGATCGTTTCTGAAGGAAAGGGTAGCCTCTGTTTTTTCTGCATTGAAAGCCAGAGTAAACTGCACCGGGCCTTCCGGCGACATGACGCTGACAGCATTTTCAACTTCAACCACATTAGCGATAGGCTTAACAAAATCAATAATAAAGCTTGAATTTGTCTTATAGGCATCACGGTATAATGAACCTTCAGTAACAGCAATAGAAGCCATTGTAAAGCTTGCTGGAATAGTTACGAATTCGAAAGTTCCGGAACCAAGAGCGCAATTTGCAGCACTGACCGGGATTCCTTTACGCAAAGCAACAGTGTATGTAGTTTCATAGCTCAGACCATTTAGAGGAGTAACTGTTATTTCTTTTCTGTTGCTTGATATAGAACAAGCAACAGAAGCTATTACATTATTTTCATCATACAATTTGACATATGATGCATAAGAATCGTCCCAGAGAATTTCTTTTTCAGAGCTTAATACGATTTTAGTGCCCGTAGCCACATTTACGGTCGGATTAGGTTCTATCATCGCAACTCTACAATAGTCGGGCTCGTTAGATGTATTCTTTTTTCTCTTGAACGCTTCTTCATAGGTATACATTGTGCCCTTATGGTTAATAACAGTAGTCATTACCTTGAAATTGTCAGGGAATTCATTAACAGATACATCTTTCAGATTCAACACAAAACTGAATGTAGCCAATGTTCCGGTTATTTCACTATTGTCTGGAGCATATTTATCGACAATAAACTTATGTATATATTTGTTGTCTGATTCAGGTGCCAGATAAATCTGTTCATTTGTCTTGGCACCATCAATTTTGAAACTAGAGCCCTGATTACTATCAGAAATAAAAGTCAGTTCATGAATAACATTAGGATTACTAAAAACATAGGAATCATTAGCAGTAATGAATGAAGAAATCTTCAGGTCGTCGCTAAAAAGCATAGTGCCTTCGCTAGCAACATATCCATACTTAATAGGATCAGCAGTCAGAGAGAAACTTTCTATTCTTTCGTCAATCAAATCCTCTGGTTTAACAGCAAATACAGTGAAAACATAGTTCAAACGATAGGTTCTGATTACAAATTCTGCCGGTGCAAGTCCCATTCTTGCTGATGTCACAACAGAAACACCGTCATCCGGGATTTTCTGATACTGCCATGTCAAGGCATCAGCGCTCTTGAAGCCGAGCCAGAATTCTGAATAATCAGAAGAAAATCTGTTGGGGATAGTGACAGTTATAGGCTTCATTGTTTCATTAAGTGGTCTGATAACCCCACCCTTTTCAACTGTGCCGGTCAGAGTGTATACCTTTGTTGAAACACTGCCGTAATCACCTGATTCACCAGCTTCCAGGTCGCGTTCCTTAAGTGTAAGAGTTGATTTTTCAGGGAGAGTGCCTTCTTCGTCTGCCTGAATAATTACAAGTGGTTCAGACTGGGAGGTAAAGTAAATTTTACCTGCTGCGTCTGCATCACCGCTTGCGTAAACCGTCTTTTGTTCAATAAATATGATATCTCTTGCACCGCCGCCGCAGCCGTAAGAAAGGCACACCAGTGCCATAATCATGCAAAGGAAAATCCCTAAGCGTTTCTGACTAAAATACTTCTTCATTTGTTTGCCTAAATCTTTAGTTTGTTTTTAGCTTAGTACATTTTGCAAAAAAGTTCAAGGCTGTATGCAAGGATAAATGTAAAGAGGGCGACCTTCGGTCTAGAAGGGCGCTGCGCTAGGAGGGTCGCCTTCGGCTGGAGGGCGCGCCCCTGGCAACAAAGGAGGGTTAAACCTCCACCAACCGCATAGCAACCAAACAAGCGAAAGCCGTCGGCTAAAATACATTCACCGAAGGCGTGCTTCATTCCGCGATAGCGGTCTTCATTCCTGCGATAGCAGGTCTTCATTCTCGCGTCAGCGAGTCTTCATTACTGTCGCAAAGCGACAGTTCTTCATGCCGAAGGCCTTCTTAAAAAATTATGTACATTCTAAAAAACTTTTTATACTTTCAAAAGTATAATGTATGGTATAATGAAAAAAAGTGAGGTTTCACATGAAGAAGTATTACATTTTATTAAGCATATTATTACTTACTGGTGCAGTAGCACAGAACGTGCTTATTGCCGAAGAAGAAAAAGCTCCTTTTGCTGACACTACTATAAGTGTAACTGCAGCAAGCGATGACAGCAGTGATGACAGCGATAAAGCTGCCACAGTAGCAACTTCCGAAGACGAAGACAAGTCTGATGAAGCAAAAGAAGAAGCTAAGTCTGACGAAAAGAAAGACGAAGAAAAAGAAGAAGCCAAAGAAGAAAAAAGTGAAGCCACACAATACACTGTAGTATCTGGCGACTGCCTCAGCGCAATCGCAGGTAGATTCCTTGGCGACATGAGCCGTTGGCCAGAACTTGTTGAAGCCAACAAAGACAGATACCCCTCACTTCAGAGCAACCCAAACCTGATTTATCCAGGCTGGTCTTTTGTTGTTCCAGGTGCAGACAATGATGCAATTGCCCAAGCCAACAAGAGCGGTGCTAGTTCTTCTTCCTCAGGTTCATACACAACAGGTTCTACCACAAAATCATCTATTGTAGGAACCGCTCAGGACCCAAGTGGTTGGGGTAGCGTAAATCCATGCGAAAATATGCCAGGTTACTTAAGTTCAGACTACGGTTATAGAACTCACCCAGTTACTGGTAAGCCATCAACCTTCCACAGTGGTGTTGACATACCGATATGCTCTGGCACCCGCCTGAATGCTCTTGCCAACGGCACAGTAATCGCCTGCGGCTGGGAAAATGGTGGTGGTAACTATGTATCAATCAGATACGATAATGGTATGGAATCATTCTACTGCCATCTCCAGAGTTCAACCGTTAAGGTTGGTCAGAGAGTAGAATGTGGTCAGCAGGTTGCCTTATCAGACAATACTGGTGCCTACACTACTGGTGCTCACCTGCACATGGGTATCAAAAAAGACGGTCAGTATGTTGACCCGAAGCAGTATCTGAATCTTCCAAGCGCAAGATAACCTAGAAACCTCAAAAAATGCGGCTTAAAAGCCGCATTTTTTATTTTAGACAATCTGTTATTGTTGCATACAGAAGCAATGTATGGTATAAAGAATTTAGCGGTGTTTTATAGACCGTTATCTTGCGCGTATCAAAGTTCTTTTATCGGCTTTGGCGGTCGAGTTTTTAATTAGACAGCAAAAGCCAATGCAGGCCCTAGAGACCGCATGTAATCAATTAGTCCGGTTTATTTTAAAGAATCGCCTAATAAAAAAAATGGAGTTTATTTGTGACAAACTTATCAGGCAGAAGAGCCAGCCACAACAAAAAATCAACTGGCATAGTAGTAGACAGCGAACGTGAATTTTCCAAAATCAAGGAAGGCATTAAGCACAATCAGGCTAAGATCGCTGAATTTTTGAATCAGAGAGTCGGCCCGGGCGATTGGGAACTCACTGAAACCAACGTTCCATTAGAAGAAGACGGTGGAGTCGTTGATATGATTTTCTCTTGCTCAGACGGCAAGAAAGAAAAGTATATTCTTGTTGCAGTATCAGTTCCACATCTCAGCATCGGTCAGAAATATCTGCTCCCAACCCAGGCAAAGATATTCCAGAAAATGCGTGATGTAGCAGCAACCAGAATCAAGAAAGCTATTATACTTGTTAGAAAAGGCACAGAAACTATCAGCCTTCAGTCTTTAAAGGTAAGATGCCCAATCATTGAAATCCAGCTTGAAAACATAATTAAGCAGAGCAAGCCAGAAAGACCTGCCCGTGCAAGAAAAGCTGAAAAAGATGAAGTTGCCGAACAGGAAAACAACGAAGAACGCGAAGAAATCCGTGAAGAACGCCCTTCACGCCGTGGTCGTAACAAAGACCGTGACGCTGAAAGAGCCCAGAAGCAGGAAGAAGAACCCAAGAAGCAGAAAAACGGCTTTTCAACCATGTCTGAAGAACTTCTTTATGCTTTGAAGGAAGCCATTGTTCACGAAAGTCTTTCTACAGCTTACAAAAGAGTTAATAAGTATATCCGCAGAGGTCTCTGGCACTGGATTGAACGCGAAATCATGGATCCGAACGTCCATTTCTTCCTTATTATTCTTTCCAGCATTTATCAGAGCAAAACTGGTGAAATACTTAGCAAGAAGTTCAGAACCTTTGATAACTATATAGAAAATCCAGAAAATGTTATCAATGCTATTTTCTCTCGCGAAAACACATTAGCAGATGAAATAAAGAAGAATTCAGAACGTCATAAAAAAGCTCTCACTAAGTTCCTCTGCTGCTTCAGCGCACAGCCACCATTTGATTATCTCAAGTCACTGTTCCTGAAAGAATTCAGAAGCACTGGTGACGGTCTTAAGGCCAGAATGTCTGTTTACACAACCCTTGGACAGCTTCTTGCCAGATGTGGCTTCGAAGGTGAAAAAGAAGTCAATTACCCATTGGAAATCCTTGATGAATTAAAGATTTTCCAGGGCATTCTCTGTGGTAATTACGAAAATCTCCGCACAGACAATGCTTCAAAGAAGCTCAAACACCTTGTTCCACAGATTGACTGGGAAGCAGAAGACATTTATGCCCTCCGCGACCAGTTAGCAAAGATACTTAATCTGCCAAACCTCGAATTCAACCTCAACGCTTATCTGCCACAGGCTTTCATGCAAGATGCAAAGAACATGAACGAAACCCGCAGAGAAGCAATGAAGCATGGTTCTAATAAAGAAGAACGCAATAATTCACGTTCTGAAGAACGTTCCAACGAAGGTCGTGAAGAAGCTCCAGCTAAGCTTTCCCGCCAGGAAAGAATGGCTATGCAGAAGCAGGCTAAGCTAGAACGTCAGGCCGCCAAGCGCAAATATGATGATGAATACATGCGAAAGAAGCATCAGCATCATGATGACGACATTGACATGCCAATGTTCAGCGAAAACGGCGACATTCTTTCCGAAGAAGCCATTGCAGAACGCAGTGATGCAGAAAAGCTCATTCCACAGGAAATGGACAACGATGAAGTAAAACGCATTCTCGATGATCCATATGCTTTCACACAGCCAACTTCTAAGAGAAAGCACCCGATTCCTGTTGAAGAACCTGAAGAAGTCAGCAACGAATCTGAACAGCAGGAAGAAGAAGCTCAGCCAGTTGTAGAACCAACTCCAAGAGAAGTTCGTATGAAGCGTTCACGCTATGCTGATGTTGATGAATCCCGTCATAGACACTTTGAAAATTTCGGTGGCATTGATGAAGATGACCCAGACGTTATCAGACTCAGTCTTGCCATGGCCAAACACGACGACGGCATGGATGAGGGCTCCGAAGAAAACGATGAATACCGTTTCAAAGGCCGTGAAGAACCAGAATACATGGACGATGACGAAGAATACGAAGAACCTCCGACAAAGACCATGATTGCCCAGGGTTATCATCCAAATAGACATAACAACAATAAACAGGGCTTCAGACGCCATCGTCAGAATAATGGCAACAATCGCAACAATAGAAGCGACAGAAACGACAGAAACGACGGCAATCGCGATAACGGCATGAACAATGGCGGAAACCGCGGTGGCTACCGCAATAACAACAATGGAAACAACGGCGGTTATCGCGACCACAGAAAGTTCAACAACAACCGTGGTGGCAACAACGGTGGTTTCCATCGCAGACCAAGACGCAATAACGAAAGAGAATAATCATGAAATTTCTTGAACCATACGTTCTGAAAAGAGCTGGCTTTATGTTTGCCATTATGTTCCCGATTCTCCTGATTTTGGAATACACTGGTCATACATCAACAGCAGCAACAGCATTACTTGCTGGTGTTACTGGCGGTGTTTCAGTAATACTCTTTCCAAATCCAACTACTGTAAAGAAGCTGGATGAAAAGTTCAAGAATGACAAGCTCGGCAAAAAGTAATATTGTTGTCGGCTTAGACCTGGCAGAAAAGCTAGGTATGTGCGTAATAAACGGGGATACTAAGCAGCTTTTGTTTAGTACCTCCGTAAAACTCAGTAAGGCAGAGGAAGATAATCGTCTTGTTCATCTTTACAAGCTGTTGAATAAGGTCATTGAAAAATTTTCACCTGATGAAGTAGCTATAGAAGACGTTTTTCTTCCCGCCAAAACCTCGCCCAGAACCCCTATTTCGCTTGGGGAATTAAGAGGCGTAGCTCGTCTTTGTGCAGCAGAACATGAATTGCCTGTATTTTTTTACCCACCACGCAAGGTCAAAATGACTATAACTGGCTATGGTAATGCCAGCAAACAAGATATTATTCAATGGGTGCAAAGCGAATTTAACATTAAAGTCCGCGACGACAACGAAGCAGATGCCATCAGTATAGCCTGGACCCATGTACTCGAACGACAGTTCGCCAAATTAGCAGAAAATAAAGAATAAGCCCTGCGGGCATGAAGAACTGCCGCTTTGCGGCAGTAATGAAGACCTGCTTGTCGCAGGAATGAAGACACCTTCGGTGAATGAAGACCTGCTGTCGCAGGAATGAAGACCGCTATCGCGGAATTGATTGTTTTAGTTTCTACTGCTTGCTAATACCGAAGTTACCTCATCCGTCTACATGTTGCCCCCTCAGCGAAGCGACCCCTACCGAGGCGAAGCGACCTATTTTATTTGTTGCAACTTTGCTTTATTTGTGCTTAAATAGGCGTGCGAAATTTGCAATAATCACTGCAAAAGTCACAGTATAAATGTTCTAGGAGTTACACAATGCAAAGTCGTGTTAAATGGTTTGACAACGTAAAGGGTTATGGTTTCATCGAAAGTGCTGATGGCAAAGACATATTTGTTCATTACAAACAGATTACTGGTGAAGGCTACAGAACTCTTCGCGAAGGTCAGATGGTAGAATTCGAACTTTCACAGGGAGAAAAAGGCCCTCTGGCAATCGACGTAAAAGCTATTGCTTGATAAGCAAACTTTTTTGATCCGACAAGGGGGCGAAGCTTGCAATATAGTTTTGCCCCTTTTTTCACCTAGACTAGTAAAAAAATCTCGAAGGGATATTAACATAAATGGACGATCTCAAGCTTAATTCTACACAAGAACAGCGTTACCAGGTTATCGAAGAACTTCGTCAAGCTGGTATCGACCCATATGGTCAGCGTTTTGACCGCACTCACTCAACAGTTGAAGCCAAGGCTTACTTCGAAAAGATGTTTGCTGAAGAAGGCGAAAAGCTTCCAGAAGAAGAAAAAGAACATTACACTACCCCAACAGTAAAGGTTGCTGGCCGTATCATCGGTAAGCGTGACCAGGGCAAGACCATTTTCATGAACATCATGGACATGGTTGGCAAGATTCAGCTCTATATCAGAAAAGACATTCTTGGTGAAGATGCTTATGCTATTCTCAAGAAGAAGATTTATGCCGGTGACATCGTAGGTGTTGAAGGCGGCTGCTTCAGAACAAAGATGGGCGAAATCTCAATCAGAGTCCAGAAAA
>JAZUDR010000050.1:0-2235 GCA_045639725.1 Candidatus Avigastranaerophilus sp.
GTAATTGTCCTGGACCCCCTTTTGTAAAGGGGGGTAGGGGGGATTTCTGTAACCAAGCCGTTTTTTATACATAAGCTTTTATTTCTGAAACAAGTTTTGTGTCTATAGAGAAACTTTACCAAAGTTTGCAAATATGTAATATATTGCGTTTCTTTCTATGCTATAATTGCTAGAAATTTATTATGCAATCATTATTATTAGAGAAAATAAAATCAAAACAGGCCTGTCTTGGCGTTATTGGCCTTGGATATGTTGGTTTGCCGCTGGCTGTGGATATGGCTGAAGCAGGCTTTGATACTATTGGCTTTGATGTCAAAGAAGCTAAGCTTGAATTAATAAAAAAGGGCTGTAGCTATATCAGTGATGTTACCGATGATTCGCTTTGTGTAGTGGTTAAAAGCCAAAAGCTATTGGCTACAAGTGATTTTTCTCTTTTGGCAAATTGTGATTGCGTTTGTATTTGTGTTCCAACCCCATTAGATGTTGGGCGCCAGCCGGATTTGAGCTTCGTAAAAAACGCTGCTGAGAGCATAAAACAGTATATTCATAAAGATATGCTGGTTATTTTGGAATCAACTATTTATCCTGGAGCTACTGAAGAGCTTGTAAAACCTATTCTTGAAGGTTCTGGCTTAAAATGTGGCACTGATTTTTATCTGGCTTTTTCCCCTGAGAGAGTTGATCCAGGTAATGCTCAATATAAGACTAAGAATATCGCAAAAGTCGTGGGGGGATGCACAAAGGAATCTACAGAATTAGCCGCTGCCATGTATGCGATGGTATTGGATGCTCCAGTTTATAAGGTATCTTCCCCTGCTGTTGCTGAAATGGAAAAAATCTTAGAGAATGCTTATAGGAACATCAATATTGGTCTGGTAAACGAATTAGCTATTCTCTGTGAACGCATGCATATTTCCATATGGGAAGTGATTGAAGCTGCAAAGACTAAACCATACGGTTTTCAGGCTTTTTATCCAGGACCCGGGCTTGGTGGTCACTGTATTCCTGTAGACCCGTATTATCTTTCCTGGAAGGCTAGGGAATTTGCTTTCCATACGTCTATGATTGAATCTTCCATGAAGATTAACGATAAGATGCCTCAATACTGTGCTGAAAGAGCAGGTCGCATCTTAAACCGTTTTAAAAAAGCTTTGAATGGTTCAAAGATTCTGTTGCTTGGAGTAGCTTATAAACAGGATGTGGCAGATTGTCGTGAAAGCCCAGCTATAAAGGTTATACATGAGCTTCAGAAGCTTGGGGCAAACGTAGATTTTTATGACCCCTTTGTGGAATGTTTTGAACAAGATGGATGGTCTATGGCTGGAATAGAAGCATTAACAGCAGAAACAATAGAGGACTATGACCTGATTGTAATAACAACAGCCCATTCAAATGTTGATTATCAGCTTGTTCAAAAGCATGCCAAGGCTATTTTTGACACCAAAAATGTAATGAAAGACATTTCCCCTCGCGATAACATAGAAATACTGTAACAAACTGTTCCTGAGTATTTTAGCATAGCAGAAACTAAGGTTGGTAAACCACAAACCACCTAAAACCGAGGTTCAATGAATAATGAATGAGGTCTTCGACCTGTGAATGAATCGGCGATGCCGATTATGAATGATTTGCTTCGCAAATATGAATGAGCCTATGGCTATATTTACTATACGCTTCGCTAAATATGCTTAATAAAAATAATAGCGACCAAATATCTAACAAATAGGGCGATAGCCCAATTCACATTCGGCGTTAGCCGAATCATTCATCGACCGCAGGTCGCATTCACAGCCGCAGGCTCATTCTATTGGCCTGTTATCCGTTGCTAATACTTCTGCTATTACGAAGTCTACAGCAGTATCAATATCTACAGAATGTTGCCGAGGCATGATAAATGCGAATTCCTTGTTGTCTATTAGCTTTATCTGACCATTAGTATAATCAATAGTTTTTATGTAGATGGCGCCATTAAGTCTGTGATAAGTTGGAAGCTGCTGACGTGGGCAGTCCTGATCTTGTTTTTTGAATTCCTCAAGAGAATTATCTTCAGGCAGAATCATGTTCCAAAGTGGTGGATAGTCTACTTCGCATACAGAAGTAACGGCATTCGCTGATTTCTGTTTTAAAACCTCATAGGCTCCGATTATATCGTCTGCAGTTCGCAAAGGAGAGGTTGGCTGTAACAGACAAACAGTATCGTATTTTTTTCCTATTTTGGCATAATTGTTAAGAACT
>JAZUDR010000051.1:0-4607 GCA_045639725.1 Candidatus Avigastranaerophilus sp.
TACAATGCCGGCTCTACTCTTGAACTATGGATTATTATGCCTGATGGAAAACTGCAAATCCGCAAATGTGGCATAACCGACGATGCCGAGCCAACTATCCATGTGCCAAAAGGCGTTATTTTTGCAAGCCGTCACGCAAAAGGCACTAACGAAGGCACATTCCTGACCTGCATCACTGTTCCCCGCTTCAAATACGAAGGCTTTGAATTATTCACCCAAGACCAGATTCTTGCTCAATACCCGCAGCTTTCAGCATTCTTTGATAAGTGAATAAGGAAGCTTTAAGTCAGAGTATATGGCTAATTGATAAAAACTTTTTAAAATGGGGCTTAATAAACTAGTATTTGCGCTGAATATGCTATATTGATAATATGCTGATTTTATGATAGGCTTTAGCCATCAAGGGGTATATATGAGCAAATTCAGATGGATTCGAGAAGATATCGTTTTGGATTTTCCTTTGCCTAGAACATTGCAAAATGATATCAAAGAAGCAGAGGAACTTGATTTGGCTGGTAATATAGAATATGCCTGCGTGGCAGATGCAATAGATGTTCTCTGCAAGGATTATGTGGCAAATGGCATTTTTACTAAGGAACAGTGGGATAAGGTAGTTGAAAAATATCCCTACGTCTAATTATATATTTTTATGCAGATTATAGATTTGTCAGAATGTGAATATAGCAATCGCCACGGTTCATACGGTGGACTAACAGTATTTTAAACACTGAACAGCGTTTTGGTCAAATATTTTTCGGCGTTTTGGCTGAAAATCATTCGGCGTTTTGACTAGAAATTATTCGGCAATTTGGCTAAATATTTTTCGGCGTTTTGCCAGAAAAAAACTCCGCGGAAGGAAAACTTCTGCGGAGCTTTTGGTTTAGCCTTTAAAGGCTGGAGAGTAGATTAGTTGCTTAGATTGTCATACCATTTGAGAGTTGGCAGATCTTTGGTCAAATCCCAAATACTGCTATCCCATGAATAACCTGTTTCACTATATTTAGAGGCTTTCTTACAACCGTTTTGCAAAGTGCCATCTTCCGTGGTGAAGCAATTGCTTATTGCAATGGCATCGAAATGTTCAAAAATAAAAGGGTCTGCATAAATATGTAATCTATGTCTTGCCAATTATTTTGATGGTGGTTATAATCATATTTGAGTAGCAGCTTTTTTATTCTTTTTATGACAGTTGCTAATAAAAATCATTTGGAGTGCTTATATTATAAAGAATTACAAATACGTGGCTTTTCTGACTTGATATGTTTTGACGGTGGCGGAGGTTTGTATTTTAACAAAAATGGCAATGTGGAACATTTAGTTGGTAGGGATAGCCCTAGTGGATTGGCAATAAAGGTTAAGCAGTATGAAGAATAAGTTTATAATAATTTTGTCTGCTTTTTTATTTATATTTGGCACAATTAGATTGAATGCTGAATCAATGGAGAAAGAATTCTGGGGAATTTCAGAAAATATTGCAATAGATTTGATTAAGGTAAATCCCAAAGAATTTGAGGCTTCTCCTCTTTATGATTTCCCATCTGATTTATATAAATTTTTCAATTCTTTAAAGTGGAATAGAGTAAAACTAACAAAACCATATTATATAAGTATCTATGAAATTACTCAGGAGCAATGGCTCGATATAATGGGTGAATGGCCTGTAAATACTTATTATTCAACACTAAAATATGGATCTATTTGTTTAGAATATAGAAACAAGTATGGGGTTGAAGTTCCACCTGAGTTAATTGGATTAGGTGATAATTACCCAGTATTCTGGATTTCATTTGATGAAGCCATTGAATTTTGTAATAGGCTTAGTGAACGGCTAGGATTGCTTGCATGCTATTCCAGGCTTGATAATGGCATGATAATATGGAATCATGAAGCTAATGGTTTCCGTTTGCCTACGGTGGCTGAATGGGAATATGCTGCTGGTTGTGGAACTTGTAAAAAAAGATATCCTTGGGGTAATAGATTAAATAATAAATATGCTCATGTTCCGTTGGAAAATAATTGGCCGAATCCAACAATATTTCATAAAATAGGCGAAAAATTACCAAACAGGTTTGGTTTATATGATGTTGTTGGTAATGTTATGGAATGGTGTTGGGACCCAAATGGTCGTTGCTATGGTGATGTGATGGTTCAAGGGGTTTATATTGATCCATGCGGAGACAGTAATCCTGAGTTTTATTTGGATAGAAATGTTCGCGGTGGAATTCACGAAGGTATTCACTTTCAATCTCAACTTGGTTGTGTTTATGAACGTCATTGGATGTATGGTCTACGCATAGTAAAAAATGCAGAATAGTCTCTAATCTTTGAAGGCTTTGAACTGTTCACCAAAGACCAGATTCTTGCTCAATACCCGCAACTCTCCGCTTTCTTCGAGAATTCAAATCCATTCTCAAAAGTTTGAGTTTCGATAAATTAGTCGAAGAATGCTTGACGTTTTTTGTTGTTGATGATATTTTTTTATTAAAATGTGTTGGGGAGGGGTTATGCCTACAATTACGCCTATTTCTGATTTGAGAAATTATGGTAATGTTCTTGATAAAGTTTCAGAAGGTTCTCCTGTTTATTTGACTCGTAATGGGCATGGTGCCTATTCTATTAGAGACATCAAGGATGAAGAAAATTTTCAAAAAGCTGAAGCAATGATTCAACTTCTTTGCGAATTAAATGCTGGTATTCGCTCAGCCGAAGAAGAAGGCTGGTTGTCTGAAGAGGATGTGCGCAAGCACTTTAGGGCAAAAAGAACTACGAGAAAATGAGTTTTAAAATCAGATATACACCAAAAGCTCAGGCAGATATTGAATCTGTATGGAATGACGTGTATGAAGCGTCTAAGAGCTACGATTGTTCTGATAAATATGTAGATGATTTACTTGATGCTATTTCAAAAAAGCGTAATTTCCCAAATTCAGGCATCCCGTTGGTATATCGTGGTTTATTTACTGGATTTTATTCTGTAAATTTTAAATCTTATAAAGCTTTTTATCGTATAAAAGATAATTATATTGAAATTATTAGGGTAATACTTGCAAAACGGGATTATTTGCAGATTATATTTAATGACAATGGAGAAAATAGAGATGATTGTTTTCGACCTTAATAAGAAGGCTGCATTCGAACGTATTGAAGATGAAATTGCCTATAATAAGGTTATGAAAGAGTTCAAAGAAGATCCGGTTACTTACACCCATGAAGAAATGAAAAAGTTGATAGGGTTAGAAGAATAATTATTATATAGCTTTTGGTCATAGAAGAGAAATATATGACCCCCGATGTTAAAGGTAATTGTATTTTGGGTGGGAAAACCTTATAATAGATATATATAACGATTGGGGGAATACTATGCTAAAGAAAACGTT
This sequence comes from Candidatus Avigastranaerophilus sp., assembly GCA_045639725.1. Classification (GTDB taxonomy): domain Bacteria; phylum Muiribacteriota; class Ozemobacteria; order Ozemobacterales; family Ozemobacteraceae; genus RUG334. Next base: position 3,378 of record JAZUDR010000051.1, read on the forward strand.
GTTGGCTGTTGCTATTGGTATTATTGGCTTGTCTGGTATGCCAGCCTATGCTCAGGATGCTCAGGAAGTCCAGGAAAATCAGGAAACTAATTACACACTTATTGGTGATTTCAAGTATAACGAAATAATGCTCAATGCCAACAGGTCTAATGTTTGGGCACAGTTTGAATTTGGCACAAAGCCTGAAAATGTCGGCGGTACCCAGCAGGATCCTGGCCATTTTACAGAAGGTTTTCCACCAGCTTTCAGAGGTGGAAGCTTTGAAAAGGAAGTTTGGATATTAGACGCTAATAACAATGCTTTGAAGCTTTTTGAAAATGGAAAGCTCAAGAAAAACATTGATATCAAATATGTTGGGCATGCTTTTGACTTCGCCATCAGCCAGGATAATAAAAATATGGTATTCCTGGACAGAACAAGCGGAAATGTTTATGTTGCTGATAAAGATGGAAATCAGACTGCTAAGGTATCTGGCTTTGAATATGCTACTTCTGTTGAATTCAACCATAAAAATGAAATCCTGGTTGTTCATCCGATGGGGCAGGGCATTGTAAAGCTTGGTCTTGACGGCAAAGAAATAGCTAAGTATAGTGCAGACCAGACTACAAGCAACTTTGAAAATGAAGTTGGTATCTGGGGCTTAGACGGTGTTCACACAAACACTATTAAGCTTTTTGTCCGCACTGGTGTGGATCCCAAGGATGTTAAGGTGCTTGCTGAATTCCCATTCAAAGAATACAAGGATGTGGAATACAAGGGCGCTACTATATTTGGTTTTGACAAAAAGGGAAATGTTTATTTTGGTCTCGTAGCCTGTGACCCGAATGGTGTTGTTTATCGCGACAGATTGTATAAATGCGATCAGGACGGTAAAGTGCTCAAGGAAATGGACGTAATAGACCAGAGCCTGCTTTCACCAAATGTTCCCCGTCATAGACTTGTAAACAAGTTTGGTCGCGTTATCGCATTGGATGCTGATGTCCAGAATTTCTACATCCGCGGCTGGAACATGTAAACTATCTAAAACCAAAACGGCTTCTTCTCTACGAAGAAGCCGTTTTGATTTTAGAGAATATATGCGAAGCATCATTCATATTTTGCGCCAGCAAAATCATTCATAATCGGCGCCATCCGATTCATTCCCATTTTGCGTTAGCAAAATCATTCATCCAATCAGCCTGTTTAGCGAAGCGTATTACCAATATAGGCGTAGCCTCATTCATATTTTGC
>JAZUDR010000052.1:0-31532 GCA_045639725.1 Candidatus Avigastranaerophilus sp.
ATGATGAGCATCCATTGCCAGAACTTTCTTGTTATCATTTTCAAAAATGCAGGCTCGGATTAATTCACCACTTTGCAAATCAAATGGTCTTACAAATTCATGAAGTGCGCTTTCAATATCTGCGACTTTGCGGAACTCTGTCTTGAACTTGCTGTCTGTTGGAATCATGCATGGTAAGCCACCGACATTATCTATTTTACAATGGTAGGCTTTATGATTTTTAACTGCTTTTTCAAGAGCCCTGGCAAGTCTGTCTGTGTCAATCTGCTCGCTGATGTTTATGCTGATTGGGTTATTATACATAAGGTTTGCAGGATTCTTTTCAACTTCAAAATAAACTCCCAACTGGGATGAAGTCAGCGGATATGCATCTTTATGTATTTTTTCGAATGGAACGTCTTCTGAACCGCCGTTTTCAATAAGTTGCGCGATTCTGGCAGGAGTTTTCCCTTCAAAGAATATTTCGAGGTCTAATGGCAGGTCATCGAGTTTACTGATTGTTTCAATTGCTTTTATTGAATCACCGCCTAATAGGAAGAAGTCATCGTTACGACCAATTCTCCCGCACTGCAGGACTTCTTCTATGGCTTTGCAGATAGCTGATTCAATAGAGCTTTCCGGTGCGGCATACTCTCTCTTGAAAGATGAAATATCAGGTTCCGGAAGATTCTTTCTGTCCAGCTTTCCGTTTGGATTTAGAGGTAGCGCATCCATGCGGATATAAAAACTTGGAACCATGTAGGAGGTCAGATTGGCTTTACAGTATTCTTTGAGCTTTTCTTCGCTAACATCGCCATCGGAGGTATAGTATGCGACAAGATAGGTAATTCCGTTTTTGGCAGTAAAATCCTTTACTGCAGCTTCGCGGATTCCGGTGAATCTTTTTACTGTTATTTCTACTTCAAGGGGTTCTATGCGCTGACCGTTTATTTTAATAATCCAGTCTTTTCTTTCAATAAAAACAAGATTTCCGTCCGGGAGTCGCTGAACGATATCACCAGTTCTGAACATTCTTTCAAAGCCATCGATTTCGTAGAAGGGATTTCTGATAAATGATTTTTGGGTTTCTTCAGGACGATTGAGATATCCCTTGGCAACATATCCAGCGATACAGAGTTCACCGATTTCTACCTCTTTGTTGTTTTCATCAAGAACGTATGCTTTTTCTTCTCCGATAGGTTTACCTATGGGGGTATTTTCATATCGCTTATCTATTTTGAAGCCTAGCGTCCCGCCAAATATTTCTGTAGAACCATATCCGTTTATCACTACTGGATGGTCATCGTAATAAATGTTTGAAATTCTTTCTGAACCGACAGAAATGACTTTTAACGATTTATTGTTCTTTAACATGAAATCTACTAATCGTGGTGGAACAAACGAGGCCTGAATATTGTTGTCATCATAATATTTTGCAAGCTTGTATGGGTCTTTTCTGATTTCATCGGGAACAATAAACATATGCTTTGATAAAGGCAATGCAGCAATTAATAGTGATATGCCGACTATGAAAGTAAATGGTGCAACAAGTCCGACAACATTATTTCGCTCAGTTTTTTCAGATTTGTCATGGACTGCATTTCGGGAAGCAACAGCATTCATTGAATAAAAATCGAGAACAACACCCTTAGGATTCCCTGTTGAACCGGAAGTATAAATAACGACACCTTCGGCCTCCATATCTGTAATTATTGGTTCTACAGATAGAGACATATCCATTGAAGCTATGAACGAATCATCAATAGAAAGTTCATATTGAGAATCTTTTTTTATATAATTTAATCTTTCTTCTGGATAGTCATCTGAAAGAGGAATAGAAACCGCTCCCATAATCCAGCATCCAAGAAGGCAGCCTACATATTCTTTGCTTCTCGGAATTTCAACAATTACTCGGCTTCCGTATTTTACGCCTTTTTTCTGGAGGTTTGCTGCCACGCATTTGGCAAAATTAAGCAATTCATTATTGGTAAATGAGCTGTTTTGGTCGGAAATAGCAGGCTCATTTGCATGTTCCTTTACAACCTGAAGAAAAGTTTCAATAATGTGCTTCATAGATTTTGTTTCCCTTCTTGTTTTGAACCAAATGCAAGGCTTTTATAAATAGCATTTGTAATAAATCACACAGCATCATTTTATCATAAAGAATTAATAGAAGGGCAGCTAATTTCAAAATTGTGCAATGCATAAAAAGTCTTCTCCTTTTTGCTATTGCTTTACCTAGGTAAAAAAAAGTAGTATTAATTACAAAGGTTAATGCAGTAGCGGGGATAAGCATAAATGTTTAGATTGTTTGAAAAAATTGAAAAAGATGAAGTATATGTGATTGCTGAAATGAGCGCTAACCATGGCGGAAGCCTGGAAAACGCTCTTGAAATAGTGCGTCAGGTCGCTGCCACAGGGGCGGATTGTCTGAAAATACAGACCTATACTGCTGATTCCCTGACTATTGATTGTGATAATGAACTGTTCAGAATAAAAGGCGGACTCTGGGACGGCGCAAAGCTTTATGAGCTGTATTCAAAAGCATGCACTCCCTATGAATGGCAGAAGTCAATAAAGGAAGAATGTGAAAAGTGTGGTCTGGATTTCCTTTCTACGCCTTTTGATAAAGCTGCTGTAGACTTTCTTGAAGAGTTAGGAATCGAAGCATATAAAATAGCAAGCTTTGAAATGGTGGATATCCCACTTATTGAGTATGTTGCCTCAAAGGGCAAGCCAATGATTATCTCATGTGGAATGGGTAGTCCCGAAGAAATTCAGGAAGCGTTGGATGCCTGCCGAAGAATGAACAACGAAAAAGTAGTTCTTCTTAAGTGTTGCAGCGAATACCCAGCAAACTGGGATGACATGCACCTGAAGAATATTCCAGATATGCATAAACGCTTTAATGTTCCTGTCGGTTTGTCAGACCATAGTCTGGGAAGTGCCTGTGCAGTTGCCGGGGTGGCTCTTGGAGCATGCGTTGTCGAAAAGCACGTTAAGTTAGACGGTGTAAAAAGTGCTGATAGTGATTTCAGTATGACCGTTGATGAGTTTTCCAAAATGGTTTCTGATATCAGAAATATCAAAAAAGCTGTTAAAGGTCCTTCATACGAGCTGACAAAAGGTGAGAAGGCATCCACAGTTTTCAGAAGAAGCATATTTGCTGTTGAAGATATCTGTGAAGGAGAGCCATTTACCGAACAAAACATCAGAGTTATACGCCCAGGTTATGGCATTAAGCCGAAATATTTTAAAGAACTGCTTGGAACTCTTTCAAAGCGCAATATCAAACGCGGCGAACCAATTATAGACAGCGACAGATAACCCCCCAAGCCCTAATTCCCAACCCCAAACTCATCTGTCTGAGCATTCAGACAGCATATTTGACATATTCTGTTTTTTTCGATAAATTCAAAATAAAGCATTTGAAACTTAATTATCAGGGGTATTTATGATTTATATTCTTAGCGCTGTTAGAACTGCTGTTGGCACTATAATGGGTTCTTTGAAAACTACACCGGCTCATAAGCTTGGTTCCATTGTTATTAAGGAAGCCTTGAAAAGAGCTTCTGTAGCACCAGAAATGGTTGACGAAGTAATAATGGGCAACGTTCTCATGGCTGGTCAGGGTCAGGGCCCCGGCAGACAGGCTTCTATCAATGCAGGTATACCAAACACCACACCCGCCTGGACTATAAATCAGATTTGCGGCTCAGGCCTCAAATCCATTTCTATGGCTGCTGACATGATTAAGGCTGGTAGTGCTGAATGTATTGTTGCCGGTGGTATGGAAAACATGAGTCTGGCTCCACACGTGGCTTCTTTGCGTGCTGGTATTAAGCTCGGGCCTATGAGCTTTGCTGACTCTGCTGTTTTAGACGGTTTAACAGATGCTTTTTCCGGTGAACACATGGGGCTTACCGCAGAAAGAGTTGCAGAACTCTATAAGCTTACCCGCGAAGATATTGATAAATTCTCTTACGAAAGTCATCAGAAAGCTACTAAGGCTTGGGCAGAAGGAAAGTTTGACGAAGAAGTTGTTCCCGTTGAAATTCCTCAGCGTAAGGGTGATCCGATTGTTTTCAAAAAGGACGAACACTTCAGACCAGAGACTACTCTGGAAGCTCTTGCAAAGCTGAAACCAGCCTTCAAGAAGGACGGCATTGTTACCGCAGGCAATGCTTCCGGCGTAAATGACGGAGCTGCAGCAGTTGTCCTGGCCTCTGAAGAATTTGTTAAAAAGCACAACCTGAAGCCAATGGCAAAGATTGTTTCTTATGCTACCACAGGCTTAGATCCCGCTGTAATGGGCTTAGGTCCTATCACTTCCAGCCGAAAAGCATTAGAAAAGGCTGGCTGGCAGGTAAAAGACCTTGAAAGAGTTGAAGCTAACGAAGCTTTCGCAACCCAGTCTCTGGCAGTAATCAAAGACCTTGGCTTAGACCCTGCCATTGTTAATGTTAATGGCGGTGCCGTAGCTCTCGGTCATCCTATTGGCTGCTCTGGCGCAAGAATCCTTGTAACACTTCTCTACGAATTGAAGCACGCCAATCTCCATAAAGGCATTGCAACTCTCTGCGTCGGCGGCGGCATGGGCGTTGCTATGTGTATCGAAAGAGTCTGATAGGTTCCTTCTTGTCGCGAAGCGACATATCGAATGCGTAGCATATATCGAATCGGCATTAGCCGATATATCGAGTTTTGCGAAGCAAAATATATCGCTTCCTGAGTGCTTTCGCTAAGCACAGTCTATCATTGGTAGGCCACTCAACTCTGCATTAGTCTCGGTCTTGCTTTCGACTTCTGACTTTCGACTACCGACTGATTTGAGGCGAAAAAACTTGAATAGCCAGGTTAAATGGGCTATTATGTGTACACAAAATTTTGTGGGTACATAGCTATGATAATCGTTCTTAAAGCAACTTTAACTGAAGCAAAGCAGCAGGCTTTGACTAGCAGATTAGAAAGCCTGGGCTTCTACACCAGACTGGTTTCTCAGTATGGCAAGCTTTTGCTATCTGTTGACGGGCCAGGCGTTGAAAAGCTCAATAAAGAGGTTTCCGGTTGGCAGGACGTTGAAGAAGTCATAGAAGGTCATCTTTCCTATTATCTTGCTTCTCGCAAGTGCCACAAGAAAAGTTCTGTAATCAGAGTCGGGAAGGGCGAAAACCAGGTTTCCTTCGGCGATAATAAGATTGCTTTAATAGCCGGCCCCTGCGCCATTGAATCTGCAGAATCAGCTTTCTCTATTGCAGAGAAGGTTAAGGAAGCGGGTGCCAAGGTTTTCAGAAGCATGCTTTTCAAGCCACGTTCATCTCCATATGCTTTTCAAGGGCTGGGCAAGGCAGGCATCGAAATTATCGACGAAATAAAGAAGCAGACGGGTCTCTTGCTGGTTACTGAAGTCAGAGAACCTGCAGAAGCCGATATGGTCGCTGACCACGTTGATATTCTTCAGATTGGAACCCGCAATATGGCTAATTTCCAGTTCCTGAAGTATATTGGCCAGATGAATAAGCCTATTATCTTAAAACGCGGTATGGGCGCCAGTATCGAAGAAATGCTCTGCGCTGCCGAGTATATACTTTCCTATGGCAATCCAAATGTAATCCTCTGCGAACGCGGCATTAGAACCTTTGAGCAGTATACACGCTTCAGTCTCGATATCGAAGCTGTTCCTGCCGTTAAGGAACTTTCTCATCTTCCGATTATTGTTGACCCAAGCCATGCCTCGGGAAAAAGCAGCCTTGTTGCGCCTTTGACCCTGGCTGGTATTGCTGCCGGTGCTGATGGTGTTATTCTTGAGGTTCACGAACATCCTGAAAAAGCTTTTTCTGACGGAACTCAGTCTATAACCCCTGGTCAGCTCACAGACCTCATTGCACAGAGCCAGAAAATTGCTAAGGCCGTCGGTCGCGATTTTTGAGTATATTTAAATCATGAAGAACCTAGCTATTATTACTGCCCGTGGTGGGTCTAAGAGAATCCCACGAAAGAATATCCGTAATTTCCTCGGAAAACCGATAATTGCTTATTCAATTGAAGCTGCTTTGAAAAGCTGTGTTTTTGATGAAGTAATGGTATCCACTGATGACGATGAAATTAAAGAAATTTCATTGAAATTCGGGGCAAAGGTGCCTTTTAAGCGAAGTGCCGAAACCTCGAATGATACCGCGACTACAACAGATGTAATTATTGAGGTTCTGGAAGAATACAAAAAACGCGGTGTAAACTTTGATTATGCCTGCTGCCTGTATCCTACAGCTCCTTTCGTAAAGGCAGAAAGCTTGAGAGAAGGTCTTGACGCAATGCTCCGTGACGGTTCTGTGGCTGCTATTCCTGTTGTAAAATACTCATATCCTATACAACGTGCCATGGAAGTTGGCGATAGTGGTCGTTTACAGATGGTATGGCCGGAATATTCCCGCGCACGCTCCCAGGATTTGAAGCCGCGTTATCACGATGCAGGCCAGTTCTACTGGTTTAAGACTACAGCTATAAATAAGAGCATGGAACTGCTCAAAATGGAAGCCAGCCCCATAATTATACCTGAAACCCAGGTTCAAGACATTGATACTGAAGAAGACTGGATTCTTGCTGAATTGAAATATAGCAGACAAACTGCTTGATGCCAGATATAAAGGAAAATGTATGTCAGTTCTTATAATTGCTGAAGCAGGCGTAAACCATAATGGCGATATAGACCTAGCTTATAAGCTCATAGACGCGGCAAAGTCTGCAGGCGCTGACATTGTAAAATTCCAAACCTTTAACCCAGATTTAGAAGTATCAAAATATGCGCCAAAGGCGGAATATCAGAAGGCTAACACAGCTAATGACGAAAATCAGCTTTCCATGCTCAGGCAACTGGCTTTGAAGCATGATGACTTTATAAAGCTAAAGGCTTATTGCAATAAAGTAGACATAGGATTTTTGTCGACCCCATTTGAGGAAGAAAGTGTTGAGTTCTTAAAAAGTCTCGATTGCAGGCTTTGGAAGATTCCCTCTGGTGAAATCACCAATTATCCATTTTTGATAAAAATAGCAAGGACCGGATGGCCTATAATCATGTCTACAGGCATGTGCAGCATGGCTGAAGTAGAAGACGCTGTTGAACTTCTGAGAGAAAATGGTTGTGGCGAAATAAGCCTTCTTCATTGCACTACGGAGTATCCAGCACCTTTTGCAGACGTGAATTTAAAGGCTATGCTTACCTTGAAGGAGCATTTCGGGGTAAAAGTAGGCTATTCCGATCATACTCCAGGAATCGAAATTTCTATTGCTGCTGTGGCCATGGGTGCTGAAATAATCGAAAAGCACTTCACTCTTGATAAAAACATGGAAGGACCAGACCATAAGGCAAGTCTTGAACCTCAGGAATTGAAGGCAATGGTTGCTGCCATAAGAAACGTCGAAAAAGCACTTGGCAACGGTAGCAAGGTTCCATCGGCTTCAGAAATAAAGAACAAACCGATAGCCCGCAAAAGCATAATAGCAAAGCGAAACATAAAGGCCGGCGAAATCTTTACCGAAGACAATATAACCACAAAACGACCTGGTAACGGCATTTCACCAATGAGATGGAAGGAAGTGCTGGGAGCGGCAGCAAAACGCGATTTTTCAGAGGATGAGCTAATAGAATTATGAAAAAAACAATTACTGTTTTAACAGCTACACGCGCAGAATATGGTCTGCTGAAGAACATTATAAAAGCATTGATGGATGATGGCTCTTTTGATGTGAAGGTCGTTGTGACTGCGGCTCATCTGTCACCTGAATTTGGCATGACTTGTCTGGAAATAGAAGAAGACGGCATTAAAATAGACAGGAAAATCGAAACTCTTCTTAGTGCCGATACACCTTCTGCTGTGTCAAAGTGCATGGGACTGACTATGATTGGTCTGGCTGACTATTTTGCAGAAAACAGACCGGATGCTTTCATGGTTCTTGGCGACCGTTATGAAACCATGGCTGCTGCCTGTGCGGCTTTTAATGCAAGAATCCCCATAATTCACCTTTATGGCGGTGAAACAACAGAAGGGGCTATTGACGAGGCTTATAGACACGCTATTAGCAAAATGTCCTACCTGCACCTGACAAGCGCTGAGGAATACAGAAACAGGGTTATTCAGCTTGGTGAAGCCCCTGAAAGAGTATTTGCCATTGGTGCCATCGGAATTGAAAATGCTTTGAAAACAAAGCTTTTAAGTGTAAAAGAGCTTTCTAAGTCTCTAGGCATATCGCTAAGCGATAATTACGCTTTTGCCACCTTCCATCCTGTAACCTTAGAAAACAACACTGCTGAGCAGCAGATAAACGAGCTTTTGAAGGCTTTAAGCAAATTCAAGGATATGCAGTTTATTTTCTCAAAGGCGAATGCAGATGCAGATGGAAGAATAATCAACAGCATCATTGCAGATTATTGCACAAGGCATGATAATTTTTATCTGTTTGATTCCTTGGGAATGAAGCGATATTTAAGCGCTGTTAAGCATGCTAAGTTTGTTATAGGAAATTCCTCAAGTGGTGTTATCGAAGTGCCATCCTTTGGTATTCCAACAATCAATATTGGCGACAGACAGAAAGGGCGTCTGATGTCATCTTCAGTCATACAGTGCCAGCCGGTTCAGAAGGAAATAGAAGAAGCTGTTTCCAAGGCTCTTAGTCCGGAATTCAGAAAAAAAGCAGCTAAGACCAGAAACCCCAATGGCGACGGGAAAACCTCTGATAGAGCCGTTTGTCTTATAAAAGCTTTTCTTAATCACCCAATAGATTTAAAGAAAAAGTTTCACGATATCAATGTGCTATAAGTTGATGAACCTGTAAAATCGATAAACCTGAATTGCTGAATTGAAGCCCCTTTATAGTGTGAAGGGGCTTTTGAATTTTAGTAAAAAAAATGATGAAATTTTAGATGAGTGGTAGTAGAATATGTTTTCCAAAAATGCAAGAAGGAGGGCGTAAATTAATGAATCAGGACAGCGATGATTATGACGCAGACCATTTATTTTTTAACGCAGTTAATTGGCGCCCCGGTCTACAGTGGAGCAGGAAGACAATCTGGTGAGATAACCGACTTCTTATTAGCGCTGCGCGGGCATCAACTGTTTTTCGAGCAGGCTATAGTCCACGACTACAACTCCAATACCAATAAAGTTGTATCTTTAAAGCACTTCAAAACCTTCACTCTTGAAAAATTTGAGCTTGAAGGTCATTTGAACGACCTTCCTGTTTATATAAAAGACAGCAGTAAGCCAACAGCCAAGGATTTGTGGGATAAACCCGTTATTGATACTGTTGAAGTTAAAAACATTACAATCAACGATTTGGCCGTTGTCTGTGACAGAAATAAGATTATTCGGGTTTACGGTGTCGATGTCAGTCTTAAATCAGCTTTAACAAGGTTAGGCCTTTTTAAGATTGCAAAGACTGTATGCTCATGGTTCAAGGTCAATCTTAAGGCTGAAGTTATCGAATGGGAAAGAATCATCGGCTTTGACGATGAATTTGAAAGCATTACTACAGACGATACTTCTGATAATCTGCAGAATATGCACCCAGCCGACTTGGCTGACATTATCGAAGAACTGAATGATGACGACAGAGTTAGCGTTATCGAAAATCTCGATGAAGACGTTGCTGCAGAAGCAATCGCGGAAGCCGACCCTGAAACTCAGATTCAGATTATTGAAGACCTCGACACCCAGACAGCTTCAGACATCATCGAGGAAATGGACCCTGACGAAGCTGCTGACTTGTTGCAGGATATCGATAAGGACCGTGCTAAGGAAATCCTTGAGCACATGGACCTTGATGAGGCAAGCGACGTAAGAAAGCTGCTTGAACACGACGAGTTCACAGCCGGTGGTATTATGACCACCGAGTATATCTCTATTTATGAAGATTTTACAGTCGCAAATGCTATTGCCCACATCAGACTTGTAGCCGCTGATATCGACAACATCTATTACATGTATGTTCTCGATGACGACGACAAACTTAAGGGCGTTGTTTCCATAAGAGAGGTTATCTGTGCCAATCCGAGCGAATTGATTGCAGACATAATGGAAACAGATATTGTTACCGTTGATGCCTCTACTCCTCAGGAAGAAGCCGCATCCCTTATTTCTAAGTATGACTACATGGCTTTGCCTGTTGTTAATGAAAAGAAGCAGATCATAGGTGTCATCACCATCGACGATATCGTTGACGTTATGGAAGAAGAAGCCAACGAAGATATCATGAAGATGGCTGGTACTTCTGATGAAGAACTGGATTCTGATTCACCACTGCAGACTTGCAAATCAAGACTTCCATGGCTGCTGATTACACTTTGTACTGGCTTCATTTCCAGTGCCATATTGAAATATTTCATGGCATCATTTGAATCTGTTGCCGTATTGGTATTCTTCGTTCCTGTTGTTTGCGGTATGGGTGGTAATGCTGGGGTTCAGGCTTCAACGCTTGCAATCCGTGCATTATCCTTAGATTCAGAAATTTCTTTCATGGACGTTGTTAAGAGACTTTGGAAGGAAACTGCTGCCGGCGCTTTGATGGGCTCTGTATGTGGCTTTATTATTGGTGTGTGGGCTAATTTCCTTATTAATAACTCTGCTAAGGAAGCCGCTGCTGAAGCTGCTGCAAACGCTGCTAATGCTATAGCGACAGCAACTGCAGATATTGCAACTGCTACTGCAAATGTTGCCAGTGCAACGGCCGAAGTCGCTGCTTCTGGATTGGCTACAATATCACCGATTACACTGTCGTTTACTGTTGGTATTGCAATGATGGCTACTATGAGCTTCTCGACTACATATGGCGCACTTGTTCCTATTGTGTTCAATAAGTTCAAGATTGACCCGGCAGTCGCCTCAGGACCTTTCGTTACATCCTGCAACGACATCTTCGCTCTGCTAATCTACTACGCAGTAGTCAGTTTTTTAATGAGCATGTTTGTATAGAAGAGGGCGGCCTGCGGCCTAGGAGGGCGCTTCGCTAGGAGGGCGCTTTGCTAGGAGGGCGCTTCGCTAGAAGGGGGTTTATTCTTCCTTGGGCATGTTTTTGATAACTTCCTGTTCGCAGGCGTCAAACATTGTAAGCGTATCGTTGAACATGATTCTCTTAACACGCTTCTGGCCTAGTTCTGTGTAGGATTTGCCATCCGGGCATACCATGAAATGAACAGTAACGCTTTTTCCCTTGTAAGCGTCGTTGAAGGCTTTGATAAATTTCATGGTCTGCTTTTTGGCAGGTCTTGGCTTGGGTGGGAACACTCTCATGATTTCCTGTGGGTAAACAAGACTGCTTTTTTCTGTGAAGTTAATCTGGCAGATGCTTAGAGCGTCCAATGACTTTAAAATGCCTTCAGCAGAGTGGATTTCTATGGGAACAACGCCTGTAGCGTATTCTGGTTTTTCAACAAATTCAGGACATTTAAGACCGTGCTTTTCAAGCCATTCTTCCCATGTAAGCTTCAGTTTTCCAAAATAAATATCGTGAAGAAGGTATCTTGTGCCTTCTACAACTTCCAAGCCGTTTTTATAGCGTGAAAGAACATATTCGCAAGGAGTATTCTTGATTTCCTTTAGCATTTCTGGGGTAAGCCATCCAGCCTTATCTGGAACACGGATTATGAAATCTACAATCTGGCTTTCGCATTTTGCCATGTCGATTTCACCCTTTTCATTAAGCATGCCCATATAGCCGGAAGCCCATCTGAGCGGGTCTTGCTGTATGATTTCTGTTTTGTAGGGTCTGTTTTTCAGATTGCTGACTATAGAAGCTATCTTAAGCTGCTGACTTCTAATTGAAGGTGGAATAACACCCTTTGGAAGCATATCATAAACAGTTGTTACGCGAAGCTTGGCTTTATCTATAGTTTTCTTTACGTCTTCCTCAGATTCTTTTTCTGATTTCTGCTTTGCTTTCTCTATAGCTTTAATTTTGTTCTTTGTTTCCAGGAGAGTCATGGTATCTGCTAGTAATTCTGGATCTTCATAAGCAGGAGTCTTGGATATACTGAATTTGTAGCCAAAGGTTCTTACATAGCCGGTATAGGTCATGTCTAAGTCTTTTAAATATACGTCTGAAGCGAAATACATACCGCTGGCTTTTCTTGGCTTGCCAAGACCATCATGATAAAGATGGAAAATTGCGTCCTGAGCTTTTAAACCTTCGCTTATTTGTTCCAGAAGCACACTTTTGTCTATTTCGTCCTTGAATTCTAACGTGGGCAGGCAGACGCTGACCAGTTCGTTATCTATCTTGGCGCTGGCTACCTGAAAGGAGTTTAAGCCTTGAAAGTGGCCATTTTTCTGAATTGTAGGAGACATTAGACAGTAAGCTGCTGTAGATAGCATCATCAGACTTACCAATACATATACTAGCTTGTGCGACTTAAACATCAATAACTCCTTGCTTTTTTCAACCCCCTTTCGTAAAGGGGGACTAAGGGGGATTTCTTTTTAACGCATTTATATCATACCAACATAATACTTACATTTATTATAATTTTCACTTAGCCGTCTGTAAAGAAGTTAAAACAATTATAGCTTATTTAGTAGTTGCTGCTGAAGCTTATAAAATTTTCTGGTTCTTTCAAGCTTGTTTTGCAAATCCTTTTCATCCCACTTCTCTACAGGAAGGAAGGCAGCTTTCAAATGATTGGTAAAGGCTAGTTTAAATACCTTGGCATTACAGTTTTCTTTGTCTGGAAATTCGAAGTAATAACCGTTTTCGATTAGAGCATAGGTAAAGCTGGAAGATAAATAAATAGGTCTTGATAGATTGACAGGCTTTAAAAGCGAATGACCTTGTGCGTATCGCTGTATTGCCGGCTCAAGATTCAGGTAATCCATTATTGTCGGAACTACGTCTATCTGTGAGCATACATTCTTATTTACCTTCAAGCCTTCATTGTCTGGTTTTATGAGTATTGCAGTAACGTCAGTCAACTGTGGTGAAAGATAAATTCCGTGACCTTTCTGATTGTGGTTATCTGGTTCACCGAGCATTTCACCGTGGTCGCTAACCATGAATATTATTGTTTTCTGATTATTCTTTCTGTCTAATTCATCTATTTCTTCTATGAACTTAGAAAGAACTCTGTCCAAATAAATCATGGCGTTTTTATAATTAGTAATGAAATCTATTTCACCCGGCTTTTTGTCTGGATTTTTGAATACAAGAGTTTCCTTCTTATCAAATACAGGGAAAGGAGAGTGCGGGTAAACCGTTCTATACCAAACAAAGTGCGGCTGATCAGTAGATTGCTTTTTCAGGTATTCTAATATTTTAGCTGTAGTAAATTCTTCTTTGTAGCCCCAGTTCCAGGTGTATTGCCTATATTCTGTATCAGTTGAATTATAATGGAAGAAATAATCAAAGGGCAGGGTTCTTGTAAGATTTATCATGTTCCCGTCATTTACGCTTCCTGAAGAGAACATGCTTGTGTTATAGCCCGCCTTTTTTAATTCATTGACAAGGCTTTTATGAATAGTGTTTTTTTTGCTTAGGTAAAGATGGTCATACGGAACCAGACTGGTGATGATTGCGTAGTCACCGCTTGTTGATTCCGGGAAATTGGAGAACATGTATGGAAAGATTTCCATTCTGTCTTGTAACTTGCTTAATAGCGGGAAGGTCTGTGTCGCATTGCCGAACATGTTCATATAGCGCCAATGCAATGATTCCAGAGTTATGAGGACAACATTTGTTCTATTGCCTTGACTAGGTGCTTTTTCAGTATATTCCTGCAATGGTATCTGACATTCCTTCAGACCCTCTCTAATTTCGTCCATACTCAGGCTTTGGGCCAAAAAAGCTGGTTCTGGGAGGCTTTTCAGTAATTCATAGAATGGATCATGCATTGCCATAGGAATATTCGTTGTCGATTGTATAAGGGTTGTGCCAAATTGAGCTGTAGTTAAGAGAATTAATACAGTAGTGGCAAGGGCAGGTTTGCTCTGTATTATTTTATGTCCCTTGATGGCTGTGAACACTACTATTGCTATAACAAGAGCTATGATAATCAGACTTGTGGTAGTGAAGTATTCTGCACAGGTCGCTATTGTTGTTCTGCATATATCATTCATGGTCAGGGTCCAGCTAAGCGTGTGGTAGTCCGGACGCATCTGGCTGTAATAGAACAGTATTCCATCGATTATATAAAATACTATTGTAAAAGCAAAAAGCAGTCTGGAACAGAATTTCCCCGAACCAGGAATTAACTTGTTGATAATGATAGAAAGCATCACGATAACTGCAACGGCAATACATATATTTCCTGTGAACAGCAGACTGTTGATGGTTGCAGCAAGAGTTACCAGGTTATACTGTGGAGGAAGTCGCAGCATTGGGGTTATTATAAAAAACTGGGTCAGTCCTGGAATTATCCATGTTGCTGCAATAGCAGAATTGTTATGGCTTTTCATGCATTTATAGGTGATAAGCAAACCGGGAACAAAGAATATCGCCATTGTTTCCATTGCAGCACCCAGGAAAGGAACATCATTGTAATAAGTAAAATGCAGATAAATACATAAGCCTGTATACGCTATTAGTTGCAAAACTGTTACTATTATTGACGAATAGCCTTTTGAAAATTTAAAACCAAGCAGCGCCATAAGGCAGCCACAGAAATGCATTGTAATGATTGCGTCATTATTTACGCAGAATATAAACGCAATTGGTATAGCCCAGAATGGAATGGCATATTCAATATGGTTATGTTTCCTGCATACTACGAAGACAATTCCCATTAACAGAAGAGCCCAGAAAATGTATGGAGGCTCAAAAAATAGGTCCAATAACAGGCTTGGTGCTATTGCTTCCAGACCTACTTTTGCATGTTGGAGCAAATACAGGTATGAAAAAGGAAAATTTAGAATAGTTCTATTAAACAGGCTCAGAAATATGTAAGATATGCCTATGTATGCAAAGTAATGCGTCTTTATTCTGTTATCTGTTGAACCAAGCTCTTTGGTAAAGCGATATAAAACGTAGGCGATAAGTAAAAATAGAATTACTATGATTGCTGTCGGGAATAAGTCAAATATTCTTGGACGCCATAGATTGTCAAAGTTATTTGGTGTTGCGGCTAAAAATGAAAATATTCTTATAAGGAATAAAGTTATAAGCATTCCTATTGTATCAGATAAAAAATACTTCATTTTTTTTGTTGCCCTTTATGCCCAATTATTCATAGTTTTAGCTTGATAACAATTGCTTTTGTAGTATAGCAAATAATGTATTATTTGACAAAAAAAACAATAATGATGTAAGTTTATAAGACTAAGTCCCCTTAGGAGGGTTTATATCGTGAGCTCTAGCCAACGTAAAAATTACTTTATTGCAAAGGATATGCAGAGCAAATTTGCTGGCACTATATTGCTGCTTGCTTTGCTTGTTGCTGTAATTACTGCCTGCAATATCTATGTTCTCGGTTCTTTCTTTGTTGAAAAGAATGCTACACTTGCTCAGCAGAGTGATGTCTCTGCTCTGATTCATGATTTCATTAGCAGCTATTGGCCAAGACTTATTGTTCTGGTCTGTGTTAACGTAATCATTGTATTTATGGTCAGTGTAATATATTCTCATCAGACTGCAGGTCCTGCTTATAAACTCGAAAAAAGCATCAAGCGTATTACTGACGGTGATCTGACATTCCAGGTAAGCCTTCGCAGAAACGATAACTTAAAGGAATTGGCCACAGCTTTGAATGAATTACTGAATAAGTTCAGAACTACACTCAGTCAGGCAAGAACCTTGGCTGATGGTATTGATGACAAGCTTGGCGCCGTTAAGGATGATGCTAAATATGCTCAGATAGTTAAGGATGCATCCGAACTTAGAGTGTTGGTAGACCAGTTCAAACTCACTTCTGAAAGAATTGAAGTTCAGGAAGAAGATGACGAAGAACATCCTACAGAAGAAAAAGCTTAAGCATAGTTAATAAAAGAGCCAGACATTTTTAGATTTGTCTGGCTCTTTTGTTTTTTAGAGTTAATGAGACTTTATAGATAAAACAAAAGCCGCTTATTTTATAAGCGGCTTTACTGTCTGTTGCTTCAATCTTACTTATTCTTGAACAAGGGCTTCTTTTATTCGACTCAATCGTCCACGCAATCTCAGGATTGCTTTTGTATGTAACTGAGATACGCGCGAATCTGATACACCTAAGATCTTTCCTATTTCCTTTGAAGTTAATTCTTCGTAGTAGTAAAGGGTTATAACCATGCGTTCACGGTCTGACAGTTTTGCGATAGCGTCGGCCAGAATTTTCTTGGCTTCAGCTTCTTCAATCTTTGTCTGTGGGTTATCACTCTTTTCGTCTTCGATGTAGTCGAAGCGTGAAGAACCTTCATCTTCGTCGTAGAACATTTCGTCAAGAGAAAGAAGGAGTGATTTCTTGGTTTCATCGAAGAGCTTGTGCAATTCGGAAATATCTACACCAAGATATTCTGCTACTTCATCATCCTTGGCATCACGACCAAGCTTGCCTTCCAGCTTAGCATAAGCTTTTTCAAGTTTGCGGGCTTTCTGGCGGATAGAACGTGGAGTCCAGTCCTGAAGACGCAATTCGTCAAAGATTGCACCTCTGATACGAGTTTTTGCATAGGTCTTGAATTTTACGTTCTTATCCAGGTCATATTTGTCTATGGCGTCCATGAGACCAAGAATACCATAGCTGACAAGGTCGTCAAAATCTACATTGCTTGGTAAATTTACAGCGATTCTGCCTGCAACATATTTTACAAATGAAGCATACTTCATAATCAACGCATCTTTTATGCGCTGGTCATGGTTGTTCTTATAGGTCTCCCAAAGCTTTTGATCGTCCTCATCCTGGAGTCGTGTCTTGGATAATGGATCAATAAAGCCTTCAGAGTCGGTTTCCAAAAGAAGATCTTTGTTCACTTCATCCCTCCGTGTCTGGCTGCCTTATGAGACTACCGTCGAATTACTGCCATCAATGGCAGTTCCCGGCCCTGAGTCATCATCGGTAGGGGTGCCACTTTCAGATTTTTTAGTCAATTTTACTGTGTTTTCTTCAAGAAGATCGCCAAGCTCACGCTGTAGATCTTTGTCTTCCCCGTTAATTTCCTGACGAAGCTTAGTGGTTTCGCGAGCATCCATGACTGGCATGAATATCACTTCAAGAAAGCTTCCAAAAAAAGTACCGAGAAAACCAAATATGAAGAATATAATTGTGCCTCTATATAATAAAGTCTGGTTTGCAATATTCTGGGTTACTGACAATAAGGTGATTATTGTTGTAACTGTTGTGGCAAGGAATACGCCCATGAGAAGAGATAATCTAGTCATCAGAGTTCCCTCACTTTTTCGCCAACTATATAAACCTTGGCTTTACCATTAGAAAGGTCGAATTCAATAGAACGCCCGTGAGTTCCACCGGTATCTTCGCCAACCAGATTAATCTGGTGCTTCTTCAAGGCTTCTCTAACTGCTTTGGTGTTGTCGCGGCCAATGGTGTTTGTGTAATCTTCTGTGGGTGGGAACATTTCTGAACCACCGAACATCTTGGCTTCAAGAGCAGTTCGTATTGCACCCTGTTCCAGGACTGCATCGATTAATGTTGGAACGGCTGTATCAGCAAACTTTACGGGATTTATTGTGGATGGGTCCATACCAGCGGAATCTGGGAGCATAATATGGGCTAAACCGCCAATCTTTCTGGCTGAGTCATATACAGATAATATAATGCAAGAACCGATACCATATACAGCAAGCTGTTCCGGTGATTTTGCGGTTTTTATCTGGCTCATTCCTACTGGTATTATTGAAGACATCAGTCACTGACTCCTATCTTTTTTAGCAGGAGATTCAGTGAATCTGGTGCTGGCAAAATGAAGATATGAATCCTCATGTCTTCTTCTTCCTCTATGAATGAGGTTTCAATCATGAGAACCTTGTCGCTGACTGCTGTCATGTCGGCAACTACATTGTCTATCATGGCACCAGCGTAATCAAAGTTCATGGCTGGAAGCGAATTGAGCATCGGAGTCTGGGTTAATACAGACAATGCATTCAAAAAAGCGCCGGCAAGTATGTTGCCGATTTCTCTCATGCATGAGCCTTCCATTTCACCCATTTTTGTCATGCTGTCGATTTCGCAGCCGGGTATTAATGCTTTAAGCATCTTGATAGAAGTGCTTTCTGGAATCATTAGTAAGAAACGACCAGAAATTTCACCCATTATTTTCAGAAAAATACCAAGAACTGGCTTATTTGGCCCGCCAACTAGGTTAGGGATTTCATTCAGTTCCATGATTGAAGCGCTTGGAACTGCCATATCAATTTTGCGGTTAAGGAACTGAGCCAATGCACTGGCTGCATTGCCTGAACCGATATTCCCAACTTCCCTGAGGGCGTCGAGCTGCGTTCTTGTTATGTTCAAGACGTTTTCCATTAAATAACCTCTATAGAGTACTAGTCAAAACTATTATAAATTACACCTTTAAACTTTTCAATAGCTATGAGACAATTTTTTTTATAATGTTACTCAAATTTCATCGCATTGAATTTGTTCATGAGCTTATTGCCTTCTCCTGATAGCCATGTTTCTGCTATTTCAGGAACCACATCTACTATTTTCTTAAAAAGGTGAGCTTCAGAATCTGAAATTTCTCCTAAGACATGAGAAATTAATTTTTCATGCTCTGTTCCATCTGTTCTTTCACTGACCGGCTGTCCGACTCCTATTCTTACCCGCCAGAAACCTTCACCAATGAAAGATATGATTGATTTGAGACCGTTATGCCCGCCAGCGCTGCCTCCGGCTCTTATCCTTATTTTACCGATTGGAAGATTTATATCATCTTCGAAAACAAGAATTTGTTCTGCTTCAATGTTGTTCTCGTTGGCAAATGCATTAACTGCTTCACCTGAGTTGTTCATGTAAGTCAGTGGTTTCATGATATGGTGCTTTTCGCTGCCAAAGGAAAATGCTGCCATGTCTGCACGATAATTGCGCGTTGTTGAGAACCTGGCTGCAAAATATGCGGCAAGCTTGTCGGCACACCAAAAACCGACGTTGTGACGTGTGAGTTCGTATTCTTTTCCGGGATTTCCCAAACCTACTATTAACATATGACTATTATATTCCTTTAAACTTTTATAATCAAGAGTTCAAGGAATCAGTTGTTTTAAATGCTTGTAGCAATAAGGTTTTCCAAGATGTTTGACAATATTCACATTGTACGGTTATAATTCGGCACTCGTAAGTTGCGATATTTTATAGAAGGTTTATATGGAAACAAAATCTAAAGCTCTACTTATTATTCTTGATGGTTATGGTTATACAGAAAATAAGGATGGCAATGCTATCTACTCTGCTAACCCTGAATTTATAAACAAACTTTTTGCAGAACGCCCATTTACAAAACTTGCTGCTTCAGGCCTTGAAGTTGGTTTGCCCGCAGGTCAGATGGGTAACTCTGAAGTTGGTCACCTTAATATTGGTGCCGGCCGCATTGTTTATCAGGATATCACCAGAATCAACAAGTCTATTGAAGATGGAGATTTCTTCACAAATAAGGCAATGAATGATGTAATGGACAAAATGATTGCAACAGATCATGCATTACATATTTACGGTCTTGTTTCTGATGGTGGTGTTCATAGCCACATTGATCATATTTATGCAATTCTTGAACTTGCTAAGCGCAAAGGTCTCAAGAAACTGTTTATCCACGTTTTCACTGATGGTCGTGATACTTCTCCAACAAGTGGTGTTCACTATGTAAAATCTCTTGTTGAAAAGACCAAGGAAATAGGCGTTGGTCGTGTTGCTACCATTTCTGGCCGCTTCTATGCTATGGATAGAGATAACCGCTGGGAACGCGTTGAAAAGGCTTATCAGGCTCTCGTTTATGGCGTTGGCATCAGGGCTACTGATCCTGTTGCTGCTATCGAAGCTTCTTATAAAGAAAATGTTACTGACGAATTCATTATTCCAACAGTAATTGAAGAAAATGGCAGCCCAGTAGCTACTATCAGTGATGGCGATGCAATTCTTGCTTTCGACTTCAGAGCCGACAGAATGCGTGAAATTACAAAGGTTTTCATTAAACCTGATTTTGCAGAATTCAAGCGCAAAGAAATCAAAGTAGACTATGTAATGTTTACTAACTACGCTGACGAATTCAAGTGCCCAATCGTATTCCCACCACAGCATCCAACAGATGTTCTTGGCGAAGTAATTTCAAAGAAGGGTATGCCACAGTTCAGACTTGCTGAAACTGAAAAATATGCTCACGTAACCTACTTTACAAATGGTGGCGTAGAAACCCCATTCCCACTGGAAGAACGTCAGGTTATTCCTTCTCCAAAGGTAAAGACCTATGACCTTAAGCCAGAAATGTCAGCTTTCGAAGTTGGCGATACTCTCATTGAAAAACTGAGAAGCGAAAAGTATCCGTTCATCATGGTTAACTTCGCTAACTGCGATATGGTTGGTCATACCGGTATCATGGAAGCAGCTATGAAGGCTGTCAGCACCGTAAACAATGTTCTTTCAAAGGTTATTCCTGTTGCTTATGAACTTGGTTATGACTGTCTTATTACTGCTGACCACGGTAATGCAGAACAGATGGTTAACCCAAAGACAGGCGAAGCCTTCACAGAACATACCACTAACCTGGTTCCATTCTGCGTTGTATCTAAGAAGAATTTCGAACTCAAGTCTAACGGCAAGCTTTGCGATATAGCTCCAACTATTCTTGACCTTATGGAAATCGAAAAGCCAGCTGCCATGACAGGCCAATCTCTTATTGCAAAGAAGTGATTAAAAAATGAATTCTGCACAAACTAATAAAGTAGGGCATATATTTGTTGTTTCTGGCCCTTCTGGGGTCGGTAAAACCGTATTGTGCAACTATATTGTAGAAAAATATAGTCCAAAGGTTGTTTATTCTATTTCTACTACATCGAGAGCTCCTCGCGGTGGTGAAAAGGACGGGCAGGAATATAATTTCTGCTCAGCAGCTCAGTTTGAAGCAGAAATAAAAGAAGACGCTTTCGCTGAATGGGCATGTGTCCATGGTAACTACTATGGAACCCCCAGAAAGTTCCTCATGGATAACGTTAAAGCTGGTCGCGATGTTGTTCTGAATATCGACGTCCAGGGCGGCATGAAAATCCACAAGGAATACCCGGAAGCTGTCATGATTTTCATTCTTCCACCAAGCTTCGAAGAATTGGAAAACCGCATCCGCGGCCGCAATACCGATAGCGAAGAAGCCTTGAAGAAACGCATGATAAATGCCAGAAAAGAAATTGATTGTTCATGCAACTATGAACATCGTCTGGTAAACGATAATCTCGACGAAGCCAAGGCCGAAATGGTCAAACTTTTCGAGTCGTATATGTGACAAAAAAAGCGGGCTTAAAAGCCCGCTTTTTCTATTTTATATAAGCAAGTAGCACGTGTGTTTCAATAAGCTCGAAGCTCATAGCTTGCCGCTTATAGCTTATAGCTTATGGCTTGTCGCTTGCCGCTTATAGCTTGCCGCTTATAGCTTATAGCTTGCCGCTTATAGCTTGTAGCTTATAGCTTATGGCTTGCCGCTTATAGCTTGTCGCTTATAGCTTATAGCTTGTAGCTTATAGCTTATAGCTTATGGCTTGCCGCTTATAGCTTGCCGCTTATAGCTTATAGCTTATGGCTTGCCGCTTATAGCTTGCCGCTTATAGCTTGCCGCTTATAGCTTGCCGCTTATAGCTTATAGCTTATAGCTTGTAGCTTGTAGCTTATAGCTTATGGCTTATAGCTTATGGCTTGCCGCTTATAGCTTATAGCTTATAGCTTATTAAAGCTACACCTTCTACCAAGCTAAGATGAGCAAAAACTAAAAAACTAGTTATGTACCCTTGACAGTTTCGCCCTACATTCATATAATTTAGATAACTCAATTCAGTCTCTATAAGGACAGAAGATTATCAGGAGGCTTTATAACTATGAAACGCACCACAATGTGCTTCCTTCTCACTGTATTATGTATGGTTCTCTCTACTGCAGCTTTTGCAGAAGAAGAACTTATTGCTCTCGACGCTAAGCTCGAAATCGTTAGCGGTCAGGTAAAACTGACTCGTGTTGGCAGCACCAAAACTGATGTTATCAGTGAACCATGCCAGCTTTATGCAGGCGATCTTCTTGAAACCTTAATAGATTCAAAAGCTACTCTTACCTATGAAGACGGCACTAACATGCGCATTAAGGAAAGAACTCTTGTAGAAGTTCAGCCAATGAGCATCAGAGTTTTCAAAGGCAAAACCTGGTATAAGTTCACAAAGCGTGGAACTGAATTCCGTATTGAAACCCCATCTCTCGTAGCTGGTATCAGAGGTACTGAATTTGAAGTTGCAGTTTCTTCAAGAAAGAAATCTTCAGTTTCTGTTGTTGAAGGCGCTGTTGCTGTAAGAGGTAATGCCGAAGGTAATGCTCTTCTTACTGAAGGTCTTGCAGCTTATGCTGACGCTGAAGGCGATTTGTCAAAGCCAGTTCAGTTCAATGCTGAATTGAAGAAGGCTGAATGGAACGATGCAGAATGGAAGGCTAATCCTTCTGATTCTACCGATATCAACAAATTGTTCCTTGACTACGTAAATCTCAAGAACGAATATGGCGAAGATGACGTAAGAGTTCTTGAAGCTAAGCAGAAGGTTGAAGCAGCTCGCAAGGCAACCCGCAAAGCCGTTCGCAAATAAGCCCCTGTAAAAATAAAAAGCCTGCCTACCCGGCAGGCTTTTTTTATGCCCATTTACATATCAAGTATAAGGTTTGTTTCAATAAGCCTGAAGCTATAAGCCTGAAGCTATAAGCCGGAAAGCTATAAGCTATAAGCTTTAAGCTTCGAGCTTCCAGCGGCCTGCTTCTCTCGGCCAGCAGCCAATAGCTATAAGCTTGAAGCAATAAGCCTGAAGCTATAAGCCGGAAAGCTATAAGCTATAAGCTTTAAGCTTCGAGCTTCCAGCGGCCTGCTTCTCTCGGCCAAAAGCCACTAGCCACAAGCCAAAAGCCTATCGTGCTACACCTTCTACCAAACCTATATAAAATATTTTCCCAAATTATAAAAAATAGTTAAACAAAATATCACTCCTGCCGATATGAGGTTCAAGTTCTATTTACTTGTAAGGGGAATAATATGAAAAAGGTTGTAAAAACCCTGTTAGTAGCAATTCTCGGGCTTGGAGCAGCAGCTCCAATATTTGCCTCAGACGACGGTGCCGGTCAGGCAGCCGCTTACCTTAAAATGGGCGTTGGTGCAAGAGCACTTGGTATGGGTAGTGCATTCACTGCTGTTGCAGACGATTCAACTGCAGCATTCTGGAACCCTGCAGGCCTTGCTAAACTGAAAAAGCATGAAGCATCCTTCATGCATTCAAATCTTACTGACGACCGTGATTATAACTTCTTCAACTACGCTCATGTGTTGAATGCCAACAACGGAAAGAGCAATAACGGTGTGCTCGCTCTTTCTCACATCAACTTTGGTATCGATGGTATTCCTATAACCAACGAAGATGCTGACGGAAATCCAATTACCGATGGTAATGGAAATGTAAAGATCGAAGGTTACTTTGAAGATAAGGAAACTAATACCTTCCTTTCATACGGCAGAGCTATCAATGATAAGTTTTATGCTGGTGTAAACGTTAAGTATCTCAAACACAAGCTTTATGATGGTAAAGCAGATACAATGGGTTTTGATCTGGGTTTCCTTTATGACTGCGATGAAAAAACCAGCTTAGGTCTTTCTGTTAGAGATATTGGTGAAACTCTTGATTGGAATACTGGCACAAAGGATGACGTTCCTGTAACAACTACATTCGGTGTTGCTCATCAATGCAACGATAAGCTTCTTGTAGCTGCAGACATCAATAAAGTTAAAGACATGGATTGTAAGTTCTTCTGCGGTGTTGACTACAAGATTCATGAAAACGTAAATCTTAGAGTAGGTTCACATGACAGTGACCTTACACTTGGCGCAAGCTTTAAGCTTGATACCTGGAGATTTGATTATTCTTACGCAGATGAAACCTTGGGCGATGCCCACAGAATTTCTTGTTCAAAGACATTCTAATCTGACTAGATAATTACAACCCCATTACAAGAAGCCTCATCTTTTTCTTGCAATAAAGAAAAAGATGAGGTATTTATTTTAGCAGATTGTTTTCTCTGTACAGAAAAAGAGGTATATATCGAAATGGATGTTAATATTATTGCAAAGCCAAAAGCTAATGGTGTTGTTCTGTTGTCTCTGCAGGGCGATATAGGCAATGACACCGTAGAAAGCTTTAAGGCTAAGATTGATGAGTTGATAAAGAATCCAGTAAAAAAATATATAATGGATTTTGCTGAAGTAAGTTATGTTAATTCTATTGGTGTTGGCGCAGTAGCAGCTGCTCTTAAGAAAGCCAAGAAGCTTCAGGGTAACATTAAGTTTATTAATGTTTCTTCTACAGTTATGGAACTTTTTGAACTTACCAGACTTACAAAGGTTTTCGAAATATACGAAAGCGAAGAAGAAGCTTTAAAAAGCTACGAAACAGTACCGGTTAAGTAACTTTCCAGGTTGATATAGTGACAGACAAAAAAAACAGTGTTACAGCCACAACATCTGTTTATGCATTAATTGGTTTCCCTATACAGCATTCCCTTAGTCCGAAATTTTGGAACGCAGCCTTTTGTGCACTGCGATTGGATTCAGTTTATGTTGCTTTACCTGTTTTGCCGGAGAATATAACTACCGCTTTAAACGGCTTGCAAGCTTCAGGTGTGAGAGGAATCAATATTACCAGACCTCATAAATTTGATGCAGCTCAATATTGTAATAAATTACATGATGCTGCTTCAGAAACAAATATTGTAAATACTATTAAATTTACCGAAGCTGGAGCTGAAGGCTGGAATACTGATGCTACCGGCTTTTTTTATCTCCTTAACAGGCTGCAGTTGTCCAAGAGAAGCGCATTGGTAATAGGCGATGGTGCTACTTCTATTTCGACTATCTGGGCTTTGAAAAAGTATGGGGTAAGCCAGATTAATCAAATTGCTAGAAAATTTTGCTCCGAAAGCCAGGAAGAAATCCTGTTGGAAAACCATAAAAAAACTTTTTTAAGAAAATTTTTATGGAATTCTAAAAATTTTAACAATAGTATTGAAATATCTGATATAATCATAAACACTACACCATTAGGTTGGCAGAAGAATGATGATATTCCTGAGCTTGCAGGTTCATTGAATTCATCTAAATGCTTTGTAGACTTCAACTACTCGAAGGATTCAAAGCTTCTGGCTGCTGCTAACCAGTTATGTGATAAAACTATAGACGGTCGCGAGCTTTTATATGAACAAGGCCTTGAAGCATTTAAAGTTCTCACAAATTATGCTCCACCTGCCGATGTGATTAGAAGCAGTATATTTGACTGACTATATTATGTATGTATGAAATATTTCTTTATGAAGTAGGAAGGAATTGCAGATATGAATTCACCACTACCGCCAGGGCCACCTAAGCCAGGCGTTGCAATGCCACAAGCTCCAGGAGCTACAATAAAAACAGCTATGCCAGGAGCTGGAGCTCTTGCTAAGCCAGCTGCTCCAGGAATGCCTGCAGCAAAAGCACCAAATGCAATGTCTTCCAAAAAATTGCGACTTGGTGACTCTCTGATTTCAGAAGGTCTTATTAACGAAGAACAGCTTCAGCAGGCTCTTGCTCTTCAGAAAAAGAGCGGCAAGCGTCTTGGTGCCGTTCTTGTTGAAATGCATCTTGTTACTGAACAGGATATCGTTCAGATTCTTTCTAAGCAGTTACGCATACCGTTTATCGATCTTTCTAACTACTTGATTGACCCGGTTATTGCTAAGCTCATTCCTGAACATATAGCCAAGCGCCATATGCTTATTCCTATCAACAAAGTAGGTAATAAGCTTACTGTTGCAATGGTCGACCCGTTGAACATTATCGCCATCGACGATATTCAGTTGATGAGCGGTTACATGGTAAAACCGGTTGTTGCAACACATACTGATATCAATAAAGCCCTCCAGGATGCCTACGGTGCAGTAGCACAGCAGGATAAACTGATGGACGACTTGCAGGATATCGGTAATGAAGACGGTGGCGATGGCGATCTCGACCAGCTTGGTGAACTCGGTGAAAACGACGCCCCAATCATCCGTCTTTGTAACCTTGTTATTTCACAAGCAGTTCAGAACGGCGTATCAGATATTCATATCGAACCTTTCGAAAAAGAACTTCGTATCAGATACCGCCAGGACGGTGCTATGCATGTAGCAATGCAGCCTCCGAAGAAGGCTACTGCAGCTATTACTTCCCGTATTAAGATTATGTCCTCCCTGAACATCGCTGAAAAGCGTCTGCCTCAGGACGGTCGTATTAAGATTAAAGTAGCCAACAGAATGATCGACCTTCGTGTTTCTGTTCTTCCAGTTATCTGGGGCGAAAAGATCGTTATGAGAATTTTGGACCAGACTTCTTTGAAGGTTAACCTCGAAGACCTCGGTTTCGAACCGAAGACTCTCGAACGCTTCAAGTCTGGTATTGCAGCACCATACGGCATTATTCTTGTTACAGGTCCTACGGGGTCTGGTAAGACTACGACACTCTATTCAGCTCTTACGTCTGTTAACTCAATAGATACAAACGTTATGACCGCTGAAGACCCTGTTGAATACATGCTTCACGGCGTTAACCAGGTTCAGTGTAAACCAGAAATCGGTCTTACATTCGCAGCAGCACTCCGCTCATTCCTCCGCCAAGACCCTGACGTAATCATGGTAGGGGAAATCCGTGACTTTGAAACTGCAGAAATCGCTATTAAGGCTTCTATGACAGGCCACTTGGTTCTTTCTACACTCCATACAAACGACGCACCAGGCACTATCGGCCGTATCGTTAACATGGGTATTGAACCTTTCATGGTTACTACTTCTGTTATTCTTGTTCAGGCTCAGCGTCTTGTTCGTAAGATTTGTAAAGACTGTAAGTATGAAATTAAGCCAAGAGCTGAACAGATCAGCCAGTTCGGTATTACTCCTGAATTGCTGAGACGTCTCGACTTACCACATATCAACGAAAAGAATATGATGTTCTATAAAGGTAAAGGTTGCGAAACCTGTAACATGAACGGAACTAAGGGTCGTGTTGGTATTTACGAAGTTATGATGATGTCTGAACGCTTGAGAGATATTATTCTTAACGGTGGTTCAACAGACGATATCAGACGTCAGGCTATTGAAGAAGGCATGTTGTCTTTGCGTGAATCTGCTTTGCGTAAGGCTTTGACTGGCGTTACAACTCTTGAAGAAGTAGTTCGCGTAACTATGGGCGATCACTAATAAATAGAATTATAAAATCTCAACTCTTTAAGGAGAGCAATCCATGTTTGTTCTTAATGATTTGCTGAATCTAGTTATAGAAAACGGCGCATCAGACCTGCATCTTACTGTAGGTACCCCTCCGGTTATCCGCGTTGACGGCGAACTTATTCAGACTGACCTTGATGTCCTTACTCCAATGGACACAAGATCTCTCATCTATAATATGCTTACTGCTGAACAGCAGAAAGAATTTGAAGAAAACTTCGAATTGGACCTTTCTTATTCTGTTCACGGTTTTGGTCGTTTCCGTGTTAACGTATATAAACAAAGAGGTTGTATTGGTGCCGCTTTCCGTATCATTCCTACTAAGATTCCTTCACTTGAAGAATTGAGATTGCCTGAAAAGCTGCGTGATTTTACAAGATTGCGCAAGGGACTAGTTCTCTTTACTGGTCCGACAGGTTCCGGTAAGTCAACATCACTTGCCTGCCTCATCAATATCATTAATGAAACTCGTCGCTGTCATATCATGACAATCGAAGACCCGATTGAATATTTGCATTATCACAAACGTTCAATCGTAAATCAGCGCGAACTTCATATTGATACAAAGTCTTTCGATGAAGCTCTCAGACGTGTTCTCCGTGAAGACCCAGACGTTATTCTGGTAGGCGAAATGCGCGACCTTGAAACTGTTTCCGCAGCTTGTACAATGGCTGAAACTGGTCACTTGGTATTCGGAACACTCCATACCACAGACGCAGCTCAGACTGTTAACCGTATTATAGATATGTTCCCGCCTCATCAGCAGGGACAGATCCGTTCTCAGCTTTCATTCGTATTACGCGCAGTTGTTGCTCAGCAGCTTTTGCCAGTTGCTAGTGGCAAGGGTCGTGTTGTATGTAATGAAATTCTTATTGGTAACCCTGCAGTTGCTAACTGTATCCGTGAACAGAAAGTTTCCGGTCTCTATACAACAATGCAGACAAGCCATGAAGAAGGTATGATGACTTTCGAAATGTCTTTGAGAGACTTGTATCTCAGAGGAGACATTACCCTTGAAGAAGCAATGGTTCACACCATGCATCCAAAAGAACTTGAAAGAATGTTGAAATCAGCATAATCAGAGTTCTTAAAAAAAGGGTACACATTTTTTTCGGAAGACCTTGACACATTAGTATAATTTCTTTATATTTAAAGTGTCCGAAGTTCTTAATATTATTATTTTATTATTTTAAAGGAGTCTTGTTATGAAGAATCGTAAAGGCTTTACTCTCATTGAACTC
The DNA here is from genome assembly GCA_045639725.1 of Candidatus Avigastranaerophilus sp. GTDB lineage: Bacteria > Muiribacteriota > Ozemobacteria > Ozemobacterales > Ozemobacteraceae > RUG334. The sequence goes on from JAZUDR010000052.1 coordinate 28,636, forward strand.
ATGATCGTTATCGCAATCATCGGTATTCTTGCTGCTATGGCTATCCCGAACTTCAAAAAAGCTCGTGAATCAGCTCGTCAGAAAGCTTGCTACTCTAACATCAGAGTTATCCTTGGTGCTATCGAAATGTATAACATGGACAACAGCGCTATGATGACTGACGTTCAGATTTCTCTCCTCACTGCTGGTAAGTATCTCAAGTCTGAACCAACTAAACCAGAAACTGGTTGTAGCTATTCTGCTAGCGGCGACGTTACTGATACAGGCGTTGTAATTTGTTCCCTCCACGGCGACGTTGAAGGCCATGTTGCAGGCAACATGAAGTAATTTTGTTGTAAAAAAAAGAGCAACGTTTACGTTGCTCTTTTTTTTTTGCCTGAAATGTTATACAATACTGAAGCGAAGAACAAACATATTTAAGGGTAATTGAAATGCTATACACAGAATCAATGCATTATTTCTTTACGGTATTCTTTTTTGTTTTTGGCAGCCTTCTTGGCAGCTTCAGCAATGTTGTTGTTCTTCGTATGGCTATAGGGACGTCTGTAATATTTCCACCATCACATTGTCCTAAGTGTAATCATAGACTAAGTGTCTGGGATTTGTTTCCTATTTTTAGCTGGCTTTTTCTAAGAGGTAAGTGCCGTTACTGCAAAGAACCAATTTCTGTTCAGTATCCACTAGGTGAATCTTTTATGGCACTGATTATAGGATTGTCTTTTTTTAAGACTGGTCCTGGCTTACCTTTGATATGTCTGGCCTCTGGTATGGCAATATGGTTTATCGTAAGTGAAATATTTATTCGTGAAGAAGTTATGAAATATCAGCCGTTTATATGGGCCGTTGTATATTCTGTCGTTTTAAGATTTTTTATGGTCGGCAGAGGTATGTTCAATATCGACTTTTTGCTTGTTGTTGCTTTGGCTGTCTTAGTCGGTTTATTGGCAAGCATCAAGAACAATTCTCTTGAATTTACCCGCTGGGCATGTGTTTCTTTTCTTCCGTTCATGTATCTGCCTAGCAGTATGTTTCCATATATATCTACCCTTTTACTGCTGACAGCAGCCTTCAATTTTTCAAAGGTAAATTGCAGAAAAGCCAGATGGGCGTTTTTTGTTCTTCAACTTATTGCAATTCTGCTCAACCTTTATTTTACTAGAACCACATTACTTTTTATTGACTACATAGGATAATTTTTTTGCTTCTTGTACATTTTCTTTGAGTGTTGTACAATGCTATTCTTGGGAGTAGCATAAGTGAAAAGAGAAGTACTAAGAAAATTCAATATAGGATATTTCGTTCTTATCCTAATAGTTTTGTCATGTCTTTCCTATGGCTGCGGTGGAGGAGCCAGAGATTTAATAATCCTGGAATCCCAGAAAAAATATGTGTCTGCTGTCGTAAACACTGACGGAACGTTGCAATATCATAATACTGAAACCCAGATAATCATCGAAGCAAAAGAAAAAGATACTCTTCCGGCTGGTTCAGAAATTTATATTGTTGAACGCCAGCTTTATTCAAATGAAGTCAGCATTTACGGCGATAAGGCTACAAAGGTATTATCATTAAGCGGACTTAAATTTGAATATGGCATCAAAACAGAACTGACTGAAACTCAGAAACCAATAACTATTAAAATACCAAACACTTTTTCTGAAGAGTATACAGAATTCTATTTGGGTTACAGACTTAATTCTTCTGCCGATTGGCAATTTCAGAAACTGCCTGAAAACGGGGCAACATTCCTGGCTAATCAGCGACTTTCCTATAAAACACCCACAGAATTTATTATTACTACTTACCATTTGAATTATACATTTACTATTTTTGGTGTTAATCCGAATGAAAAAAAGGAAGATAGCATTGCTGCTTTCGAATTTACGGCTGAGCCAGTAAATTTTGAGGTTGCAACAGATACATTCAATAACAGTCTTTTTAAGGAAGATTTGAAGATTACTTCAAAGCTGACTTCTGACATCGACTCCAATATTTTTACTGGCTCTACTGTAGAAAATCAGGTTACATTCTACACTGACAGTCCAGAAAAGGTAAGTTTCAAGGTAGATGGAAACTGGGCAAAGGAATATGTGTCTCCCGAAAAAGAGCATAATGGCAAGTATCTCCACAGAATTTCACTGAATACATATGCTCCTGAAAACACAAGTATCACAGGCAATACTGCTGTTTATAGCTTTGTGCTGAACCTTGAAAACTGCGTAGCCAATGAATTCCCAGATGAATTCAGAGTCAAGGCCATACTAGTCACTGCAACCGGTGTCTTTTATTCCAATGAAGGTTATCTGGTCAGAAGGAATATAACAAAGAATCCATTACCACCAGAACCATTACCAGAAGAAACTATTACCCTAAGCTTAATAGTGCCAAATCCGACAACAGATGTAAGTCTCGGCTCAAAGGTCGTACTCAGGGCTGATAGAGAGATTGAATGGCATGAAGAGGACAACAATAAGATAGCTCTTGCTGATAATAAGGGCGAAAAAATCAGTTGCAGTTATATAGTTGGTTCCAACAAAAAAGATATTACTCTTATACCAAATAAAAGCTTCATATATAATAACAGTTACAGTGTTACTGTTTTTAGAGAAGCTCTAGCTCAGGCTTCTAATCTGATCCTTGCCTCTGCTACATATGTTTTCTCTACAATCAGTCCGACGGCGGTGGCCGCAGAAATAACCGATTTTGAACAGAATAGATACAACGATAAATATAAACTAAGACCTGTATTCAACATTAATTTTAAAAAGCCGGTGGGTTCTCTCAGCGAAGTTGCCAGTGTTCTGAATGTAAAGCAGGGTTCTGAGATTGTGCCATACAAGCTTAATTTTGAACCTACTAACACTATAGCAACGCTGACTTTTACCAATGATTTAACG